>JAPLSZ010000164.1 GCA_026398385.1 Kiritimatiellota bacterium
TACAGACCCGCCGGGCTGCGTTAGAGTCGGTCCCGAAACAAACAAAAGAAAGAGCAGAGAGAAACAGAAATAGGTCTGTTAAAGGTTATGGAAAACGCAACCAAGGCGAACGTAAAGCAGGAATACCAGACCCACGACCGGGACACCGGCTCCGTGGAAGTCCAGGTGGCCCTGCTGAGCAAGCGCATCAAGGATCTGACGCAACATCTGCAGCAGTTCATGAAAGACCACAGCTCCCGCCGTGGCCTGATCGTGATGGTGAGCAAGCGTCGGCGCCTGCTGGATTACCTGAATGCCAAGGACGAGGCGCGCTATCAGAAGCTGATCGAACGCCTGGGTCTGCGTAGGTAAATTCCTTCCTCAACGCCGGGCCGGACGGCCCGGATCAGGCTCACGGGATGAGCCCTGTAAGAGACCGGCAATGGCCCGCACCCGCGGGCATCAACCGCGCCGCGAATCGGCCGGGGTTGAACGCTGCCGCGGCCTTCTCGTTTCTCGACCTGCACCACAGGAGAAAAGTCAACATGAGTGCCATGAAATTCGTCGAAGTGAAGATCGGCGGCAAGAATATACGCATCGAATCCGGCCTGATGGCCAAACAGGCCGAAGGCTCCGTCACGGTGCAGATGGGCGAAACCATCGTGTTTTCCGCCGTGACCACCAACCAGACCCCCCGGGAAGGCGTGGATTATTTTCCGCTGCAGGTGGAATACCGCGAGAAGTTCTATGCCGCGGGCCGATTCCCGGGCGGTTACTTCAAGCGCGAAAGCCGGCCCAGCGAGCGCGAAATTCTCGTCGCCCGCATGACCGACCGGCCGCTGCGGCCGCTGTTCCCCGACGGCTACCGCCATGACGTGCAGATCATCAACCACCTGCTGTGTACCGACCGGGAGCATGAGTCCGACATCCTCAGCATCAACGCCGCCAGCGCGGCCCTGATGCTGTCGGAGATCCCGTTCGCCGGCCCGATCGGCGCCGTCCGCGTCGGCCGACTCAACGGCCAGTTCGTCATCAATCCGACGGTCAGCGAGATCGCGCAAAGCGATGTGAACCTGATTTTTGCCGGCACCCAGACGATGCCGTTGATGATCGAAGGCACCGCCCAGGAGGTCAAGGAAGCGGACATGCTCGCGGCCATGAAAATGGCCCACGCGGCCATTCAGCCGCTGATCCAGGCGCAGTTGGATTTGCGCCGCCAGTTCGGCCTGCCGGACAAGACCTTCGCCGACCTCCCCGTGGACGAATCCCTGCTCCAACAGGCGCGCGCCCTGGCCGCGCGGGAGCTGGAGCAAGCCCTGATGATCGTCGGCAAGCTGGAGCGTCAAAACCAGGTCAAGGCTGTCCGGGAAGCGCTCAAAGTCAAGCTGACCGCGGCGGTCCCGGAACTGGGCAAGGAAGCCTTCTTCCAGTTGTTCGACGCGCTCGAGATCGAGACCACCCGCCGGCTTGTGTTGGAGAAGCATCATCGCATCGGCGGACGCGGCATGGACGAAATCCGGCCGCTCAGCGGCCAGGTCAGCCTGCTGCCGCGCACGCACGGCTCGGCGTTGTTCACCCGCGGCGAAACCCAGGCGCTGGCCACGGTCACCCTGGGCACCTCCTCCGACACCCAGGAGATGGACGCGCTGGCCGGCGGACCGGACGAGAAGAAGTTCTACCTGCACTACAACTTCCCGCCGTTCAGCGTCGGCGAAGTCGGCCGCCTAGGCTTCACCGGCCGCCGCGAAATCGGCCACGGCGCGCTCGCCGAGCGCTCCCTCGCGCCGATGATGCCCAAGGACTTCCCCTACACCGTCCGCGTCGTCTCCGAGATCATGGAGTCCAACGGCTCCAGTTCCATGGCCACGGTCTGCGCCGGCACGCTGGCGCTGCTGGACGCCGGCGTCCCCATGCTCAAGCCGGTGGCGGGCATCTCCATCGGCCTGTTCTCGTCCGCCGACGGCCGGCAGACCAAACTAGTCACCGATATCATCGGCGCCGAGGACCATTGCGGCGATATGGACTTCAAGGTGGCCGGCACGCGCGAGGGCATCACCGGCTTCCACGTGGACCTGAAACTGCGCGGCCTGCGCTGGGAACTGGTGACGGACGCGTTCGAAAAGGCGCGCGTCGCCCGACTCCAGTTGCTGGACTTCATGCAGTCCGTCATCGCCGCGCCGCGGGCCGACCTCTCGAAGCACGCGCCGCGCATCACGGTGATCATGATCAACCCCGAGAACATCGGCGCCCTGATCGGGCCGGGCGGCAAAAACATCCGCCGCATCACCGACACGACCGGCACCCAGATCGACATCGAAGACGACGGCACCGTGCGCGTGTTCGCCACCAGCAAGGAGGCCATGGAGGCCGCCCAGCGCGAGATCAACATGATTGCCGCCGAGGCGGAAGTCGGCAAGATCTACCGCGGCACCGTCACCGGCATCAAGGAGTTCGGCGCCTTCGTCGAAATCCTGCCGGGCAAGGACGGGCTGGTGCACATCAGCGAGATGGCCGACCAGCGCATCCGCAGCGTCACCGACATCTGCAAGATCGGCGACGAGATGTGGGTCAAGTGCATTGACGTGGACGAGACCGGCCGCGTGCGGCTCAGCCGCAAGGCCGCGCTCGCCGAAATGGACGCCCAGGCCAAGGCGGGTGGCGACACCCCGCCCGCGCTGCCCCAATAAGGCGGCGGCCAGCGTGAGTGGAAAGGCGCAGCGCCAACCGGCGTTGCGCCTGTTCCTTTTTGCCGGCTCGACGCGCGGGGTAATCCACGCTATGCTGCCAGCATGATCACGGACGTACAGGATCGTGTTTTGAATGCAGCCGAACGCGCGGCGCTGGCGGCGCTGGTGGCCGGTTACCGCGATCGCTGTCTGTGGTTCATGAAGTCCGACTTTTTACCGGCCACGTTGTCCGAGGCTTTGCGCGTTCTCGACGCCATCGAACAGCACGGCGACTTGGCTGCGTTCCGTGAAACCCGGAGGCTGCGCGCATGGCTCTTACCGACTTCCAGCGCGATATCTGTCTCGTCCTAGCGGCGCGCCGGCGCGCCAGCGGCGAAAGCTATGTGGCCGGCGGGCTGGCGCTCAACGAATTGCTGCGCCTGCCGCGCCGCTCCCGCGACATGGACCTGTTTCACGACACCGAGCAGGCGTTGGCCGCCACGTCGCCAGCCGACCGCGCGCCGGCCAACGCCTGTTGATCCAATGGGCGCGTGATAGCGCGTATCGTTTCTTCCCACTGTTGGAAGATGCCACGCTCGGCCTGACGCTGCATCCGCTGGATCTGGCCGCGCATCGTCGAACAACGCCAGCATGAAATCAAAAACTGAGCAGCAAGCCCAGCAGCGCTCACGCGCGGCCGAAATTCTCCATCGGCTGCGGGTCGCCTACCCCGACGCGGGCTGCGAACTCAAACACTGGCAGACGCCGCTGGAACTCGCCGTCGCCGCCATCCTGTCCGCGCAGTGCACCGATAAGCGCGTCAATCTAGTCACGCCCGCGCTGTTCCAGAAATACCGTACCGCCGCCGACTGGGCCGCGACGCCGCAGGAAACCCTGGAAGCCGAAGTCCGCTCGACCGGCTTCTTCCGTAACAAGGCCCGGAACATCCGTGCGCTGGCCGCGGCGGTCGCGGAACGATTCGGCGGGGAGCTGCCGGGCGACCTCGAGACGCTCATCGGCCTGCCGGGCATCGGCCGCAAGACTGCCAACCTGCTGATCGCGACGGTGTTCGGCCAGCCGGGCATCATTGTAGACACGCACTTCAAGCGTCTGTCGCAGCGGCTCGGCTTTACGCCGCACGACGATCCCGACAAGATCGAGTTCGACCTCAAGGCCCTTCTGCCCGAAAAGGACTGGACCGCCTGGTCGCACGGCATGGTTTTCCACGGCCGCCGCTGCTGCTTCGCCCGCAAGCCCGACTGCCCCCACTGCCCGCTGGCCGACCTCTGCCCCGCCTGCGTGTCACCGGGCACATCAAAACCAGCCACGTGTGGGCGATTCAAAACCGGCCACCTAATGTTTTGCTGAATAGCATCATTTCCCCTGTTCGTCCACCGCTGTTTTGCCGGTGTGGCCCTTGAGCCGGTAGCTGCGCCCGGTAATGTGGATGATTTCCGCATGCTGGAGGAAGCGGTCGAGGATGGCGCCGGCGGCTGGCACGTCGCCCACCAGCTTGCCCCATTCTTCGATGGGCCGGTTGGATGTCATGATTGTCGACCGGTTCTCATGCCGGCGCATAATGATCTCGAAGAGATGCTCCCCCGCTTGGGGCGGTAGTTGCTTCAAGCCCATGTCATCGACGATTAGCAGGTCCGGCTTGAGGTAGCGGGTCAGGGCCTTGCGCCCCGCCGGGAGGGCATCCTCTTCCCGCAGTTCCCGCACCAGGTCGAAGATCGATCGGTACAGGACGCCGAAGCCTGCCTTCAGGGCGTGATAGCCCAGGGCCTGCGCCAGATGCGATTTGCCCACGCCCGGCGGTCCAATGAAGAGCACGTCGCGCGCTTCACGGATGAACTGGCCGGTTGCCAGATCGTAGATCTGCTTGCGCTTGATCGCGGGATTGAAGCTGAAGTCGAAGTCATCCAGCGTGCGCAGTTCCCGGAACGTCGCAGCCTTCTGCCGCCGCGCCAGTTGGCGTTGCTCACGGATGTTCAGTTCGTCCTGCAGGATCAACTCCAGGAACTCCAGATGGTTGAGCCCGTTTCCAGACGCCTCTTGCAGGCGCACATCCAGCGCCTGCGCCAGTCCCGACAGCCGCAGCTGCCGCAGACGCTTGCGTAACGATTCATTCATGGCATGGTCCTTTCTTTGTTTTCACGATTCGGCCGATAAGGAGTTATCCATAGCCGCGCTGAAGGGCCCCACTTGGCCCGCAGGTGCGGCTGTGGGTAACTCCGGCGGCGGCCCTACCAACCGGCCGTATTCCTGTAAGTCCCGGATCAGCGGATGGTGCGTCAGCAAGGTGAGTTGTTCGGCTGCCGGCCGGTGTTCCAGTAGGCGCCGCAGATCCCGCAAGCGCCCAGCCCCGATGGCCAGGGCCCGACCGCAGACTTCTTCCACCGCCAGCGCGCCGGACCGGCGGGCCAGTTGTTGCAGGCCGATCAGCACACGGATGGCTTCCATCCCGCGCTCCGACCGCACCTGCTCAGCCCATTGCCTGCAGTGCGGGCCAATCGCCCGCGCCCGGTTACACCAGTAGTCCGCCGAACGCGCCACCTGCCAGGGGGGCCGGCCCGCAGGTTTGGCGCTGAACTTCCCGGCTTCCACCCGTGCATGCACAGCGATCTGTTCTTGGCGCTGATTGAAGATCCGCACCAGCCGGCGGTCCCACCGTACCCAGACCATTCGGCCGATGTGCTCCGCAGGCACCTCGTAGTAGGCGTGCTGGACTTCCACATGGCTGTCGCGATGCACGGCACGCTGGCCTTCCTCGAAGCACGGGAAGAGCATGGCCGGCAGCGCCAGGAGGGCCACGCGCTCCCGCGTAAGGAACGCCCGGCCAACCTGTTCCCGGGTGGTACCGTGGATGCGCAGGTCGGCGATGTGCTCTTCCCAGTGCTGCAGATAGGCATTCTCCGCGGCCAGGGCCGCAAAGGTCCGCCCTTTCAGGGCATTGCCTTTGACGTACCCTACGCCGCGCTCCACTTTGCCCTTGTGTTGGGGATGGCGGGGCCGCGTGGGCAGGATGACGGTGCCATAATGCCGGCAGAACGCCGCCACTTTCGGCGTCAGTTCTGGCTCATACCAATCGGACCGGCTGACGGCCGCCCGTAAATTATCGATGATCAGTGTCCGCGGCACGCCGCCAAAATGCCGGAAAGCGTTCTCCAGACACCGAATAAACTCTTCCGTACTTTGTCGATACACAGCCTCGCTGTAGCCCTTGCGGGAATGCGATAGAACGACCCGGAATACCCAGGCGCGGCGTCGCCGTCCCTGTTCGTCCACCACCGGAGCCCCAAGGCCGAAGTCCACCTGGGCTTCTTCCCCCGGCGCGCACTCCATGCGTTCGACCCGCTTGGGATGTCCGGCGCTCAGCCGCCGGACGTACCGTTTGACCGAGTCATAACCGCCGGTGAACCCATGGTCCGCCTTGAGATCCTGGTAGATCCGCTGAGCCGTCAGGCCCGTCTCGAGACCCTGTATCAGCGCGGCATGATAAGCCGCACAATGGCTCAGCCGCCCACTTTTCCCGGCGGGCAGAATGGCCGGTTTTGACTCAGTCGAGCCGGCGGGCGGAACGGTCGGTTCTGCCCCGGAACCCTCCAAAATCCCGGCGGGAGAAATGGACGGTTTTGAATCCCCGGCTGCTCGTAACAGGATATGCCGGGCTACGGTCTCACGATGCAGGCCAAGTTCCCGGGCGATCTTCCGCCGGGACCAACCTCGCTCGTAAAGTGTTATAATCGAATCGCTTGTCGCCATCTTGATCTGGTTCGCCATCTTCGGTTGTGACTCCTTTCGGAGCCCACCTTATCAGGCGTACCACCTCTTCAAGATGGCCGGTTTTCATCTGCCCATCACTGGCCGGTTTTGACTGCCCGCTGACAACCACAGAGGTCGCAGAGGAAAGCGGAGGGCACAGGTTCCCATAGCGAATGACGAGGCCTGCCCCCGCGGCGTTTCACCGATGGCACAGCTTGCGCAGATTTAAAATCGCAGCGAAACTCGGCAACAGCGGTCGGCTGGCGGTGGCTGCTACGGTTTGACCTGCAGGCCCGCTTTTGCGGCCAGGGCGTGTTGGCGGGCGTCGAAGGTGTAGAAGCCTTGGGCGCCCAGCGCGGTGGCCACCGCTACGTGCAGCACGTCCGCGGCGCGGGTGCCGAGTTTTCCGGTATGCGCTGCGCTCAGCGCCTCCGCCGTGGCGTACACTTCCGCCCACGCGACGGGCGTTTCTACGAGCGCGCCGGTCTGGAGGTCCGCGGCGAGGGTGTCCAACAGGACGCGGCCTTGCGCCGGCGTCATATCGCGGCGAAAGACCGCGAGCCGGAAAGCGTTGCGTAATTCATGCCGTTGCAAGGCCGTGAAAACAAGCGGGGCTTCGAGCGCTGCGCCGAGTTGCGCGGCCCGGCTCGTGTGCGCATCCTGGACGTACAAGGAGAAAAGGAAACTGGTGTCGGCGTAGACTACCATCGGCTTTCCTCCCGTTCGCGCAGCACGGCATTCGGGACGAGGTGTGCGCCGAAGACGGCCTGCGCGCGGGCCGCAAAGTCCGGCAACTTGATTCCCCCGGCCGGGGCTCGCACGCGCGGAGGGCAAATCCGGGCGACGGGGCGGGTCCGGTTCAACACCGTGACTTCCTCCCCGGCGGCAACCCAGGCCAGCACGGTGCTGAAATCATGGCGAACCTGCCTGATCGTTGCGGTCTTCATGTGCCACACTATGTGTCACATGGCCGGCGAAGTCAAGCGCCGGTTGGCCCGCGACGGCGGAAGGGGTTTGGCACCACATCGTCGTCACCAGCGGACGGGGTGAGCTGTTTTTGGGCACGGAGAAGAGCGGAGCAGAATTTTACAAAAGGAAACGAAGCGGTTGTGCCCAGATTATTTCGCACATTTCGGTAGCCGTTGTCATGGTAGTTGGCTTGTTTGCTTTGCCCCAAGGCCCGCCACCCCCGCTGCCAAAATTACAATGGTTGCCCGATTATATGCTTGCCTTCATTCCTCACACATTGTTTCATATGCGCGGATTCACGATGTGCGTGAAATGATGCAAACGAAAAGAAACGCAGGAGTTGAATTTGTGCGGAAAATGTTAGCCCGCGGACGCGGCACGTTTTCACGCCAGGACGCTGCACAGGAACTGGGTGGCGGATCCAGTCTGAGCAATAAATTGGCGCGGTTGGTGGCGTCGGATTGGATCATGCCGGTCGGCCGGAGCTTCTACGCCATCATTGAGCCCGGGAACCAAGCCTTTGGCTTCGCTCCGCCGCCGACGTTTCTCGACGACTGGGCCAGGCACCGCGCCCTCCAGTACTATGTCGGCGGGATCAGTGCGGCGGAGCTTCACGGCGCGGCCCATCAACGTCCGCAGACCTTTCAGGTCGTGGTGGATCGCGCGCTGCGGCCGTTGCGGTATGGCGATCTGCGCGTGTCCTTCTTTCAGAAGCGGCCCATCACGGAGCGGATGTGGATCCAGAAGACCGTCCCGGCGGGTTACCTGCGGGTCAGTACGCCGGAGGTTACGGCCTACGATGTCCTGTTCCTGCCGAAGGCCTGCCGTTCCTTGAGTCGTGTGGCGACTATCCTGGTTGAACTGGGCGAGGCGCTGAAAGCCCCGGCGCTGGCGGCGTTGTGCGACATAGGCTGCGAGACGAGCCCTTTGCAGCGACTCGGCTGGCTGTTGGACCGTACCGGTTGGAAGAAGTTAACGGGCCCATTGCACGACGCGCTTCAACAGCGCAAACCGCAGTGGCGACGGCTGGAGCCGCAACTCCCCGAACAGGGGCCACGCAACGAGCGCTGGTGTATCATCGAGAACACCGATGTGGAACCGGACCTTTGACGGAGGCTGTTCGCCGTGATCCCCGAAAACTACCTGCGCGAATGGAAGGAGCACGCGCCGTGGAAAACCGACGGCATGGTGGAGCAGGATCTTATCATCTGCCGGAGCCTGGTCGTGCTGTTCTCCAACCCCGTGCTCGCCAGCCATCTGGCCTTTCGAGGCGGCACGGCGCTGCATAAATTGCATTTGGCCCCGGCCAGGCGCTACTCGGAAGATATTGATCTCGTGCAAAGCGCGGGTGGCCCCATTGGGCCGATCTTCGATGCCCTGCGCGCTTCGCTGGATCCACTGTTCGGCAAACCCCAACGCAAGCAGGGTCCCGGCGTGGTCACGCTTACTTATCGGATGGCTGGCGCCGGCCCGGCCTCACCGACACTGCGGTTGAAGGTGGAGATCAACTCCCGCGAGCACTTCGCCGTGCTGGGTCCTGAGGCGCAGCCCTTTAGCGTGTCGACGCGATGGTTCACCGGATCATGCCGTGTCTCCACCTATCGGCTGGAGGAACTGCTGGGAACCAAATTACGGGCCTTATACCAACGCCGCAAAGGCCGGGATCTCTTCGATCTCTGGCTTGGATTGACCGTGGGCCAAGCACAACCGGACCTCATCGTCCAGTGCTTCAGACGATACCTGCATGCGTCGGGGGTGCGCGTGACCGACAGGGAATACCGGCTGAACATGGAGCAGAAACTCACGCATCCTGATTTCCTCCATGACACCGACGATCTGCTGCGGCCGGGCGTTGTTTTCGATATCGCGGCAGCCTATGCCAAACTAGACCAAGAGGTCCTGGCCTTGATCTGATTTCGCGTCCGCTTCGCGTGTTTCGCGGGCCGTGGTTAATCCTAATCTTAATCTCTCCGCTTCCCCGCGCCTCCGCGCCCCTGCGGGAAACCTCCGGTGCGCAGGATCGCCGCCCAAGAAGATGGGACAGGATTAACAGGATTTTCAGAAAGGTTGTTGGTTTATGAACAGATAGGCTGGCCTGGCGACAGCTTTCAATCCTGTAGAATCTTGTTAATCCTGTCAAAACTCTTCACGCCATGGGCTTCCTTCGTTATCTTCTGTGCAAACTCCTCCAGTTCTTCTTCGTCCGCCCCCTTCGTGCCCTTCGGGCGCTTCGTGGTGAAGCTTTTCTTTTCCGTGCAAATCCTTGCCTTCCGTGGTGAAAACTTCGCCGTGGATTTGCCGCCCTGCTTGGCGAAAACAGGCTTATGCGCGATTCGCGGCTTTTGCCCCCCCCACTGCTTTGCCTATCGTAGCGCCATTCAGCCCTGCCCCCAAGGTCTTCGAAAAAAACGCTCGCCTTCCGTCCCGGCGGGCTTAGAATGTGGCTATGCGATTCGAGTGGGATCAACGGAAGGCCGCCCGCAATTTACTGAAACACGCCGTGTCGTTTCAAGAGGGCGCGTCGGTCTTGGCCGATCCCCTTTCGATCACGTACCACGATCCGGACCATTCGGTGATGGAGCCGCGGTTCATTACCGTGGGGATATCGCCCCTTGGGCGGGTGCTCATGGTCGCGCACACAGACCGCGGCGCCAACATCCGGATCATCAGTGCACGCCAAACGACGCGGCAGGAGCGAAGACATTATGAAGAAGGCAAATAACAGAGAACGGGAAGACGATATGCGGCCAGCGTACGACCTCGTCAAACTCAAGGGTGGCGTGCGGGGCAAGTATGCGAAACAGTTCCGGCAGGGGACCAACTTGGTCCTCCTCTCGCCCGATGTGGCGCCATATTTCCCCGACGAAAGTTCAGTAAATACCGCCTTGCGATCCTTGGTGGAAATCGCCACGGCTGAGGTGCGACACGCTCATTGATCCGCAAGTCGCCTGCGGCGAACCAACCAACCCGAAGCCGGAATGGTCGAGGCCGGGGCCGCGGAATTTTAACCACCCGGCTTCGTCAGGCTACGCCGGGGCACGCGAGTCAACCATTCGACAAGTTCATGGCCAGGCGGCACGGATTTGCAGGGAAATCCTGTGAAATCCTGTTAATCCTGTCAAAACTCTTCACGCCTACCTTCTGTGCAAAATCCTCCGGTGTTTCTTCGTCCGCCGCCTTCGTGTCCTTCGGGCGCTTCGTGGTGAAACCTCTTTCATCCGTTCCTGTTCTTAATCTTAATCCTAAGCTTAATCCTAATCTCGCCGCTTCTCCGCCCGCCTTTCATCCGTGCAAGGATTGCCCCCGGCCGCTGGCGCGGGGCTGGAAGCCCCGCCCACAGGAGGGCATGCTGTCCGCGCCGTGCGCGCGTATGCGGCCCCCGCTTCCGCGGTGCTGCGCTCCTTTTGACTCTGGCGTGCAGACTGCGGAATATTTTCCACAGATTTTCACAGATTGACGCAGATTTTCAGAACGCAGAAAGATCTTTAATCCTGTAAAATCCTGTCAATCCTGTCCAAACTCTTCTCCGCCGTGTGGCCGCTTTATGCCACATTGACAGCTTGCGGGGATTATGGGAAGAATGCCCGCCTTGAGCGGTTTTGGCCCACCCCGTCCGGTAGCAAGCGGCAGGGTGCGCTGTGCCGAGATCGAATCAACAAGGGAACGACATCCATGAACATGCACCAGCCCACGCGCCGTGAATTCCTGAAAGCCACCGGCCTGGCGGCGGCCGCCATCGGCTTCCCCACCATCATTCCGTCGTCGGCCCGCGGCAACGCCGAGACCCCGCCGCCCAGCGAACGCATCGTGATGGGCGGCATCGGCATCGGCAACCAGGGCGGCAACGACTTCGGCGCCTTCCTCGGCAACCCGGGCGTCCAGTACGTCGCCGTCTGCGACGTCCGTAAGAACGTGCGCGACGGCTGCAAGGCCAGGGTTGACGACCAATACAAGAACAAGGACTGCGCCGTCTACAACGACTTCCGCGAACTGCTGGCCCGCGAGGATATTGACGCGGTGCACATCGCCACGCCGGACCACTGGCACGCGCTCATCATCATCGAGGCCTGCCGCCAGGGCAAGGACGTCTTCTGCCAGAAGCCGGAGTCGCTGACCCTGCGCGAGGGCGCGCTGATGGTCGCCGCCGCGCGCCGCTACGGCCGCGTGGTCTCCGGCGGCAGCCAGCGGGTGTTCGAGGACTACCGCGAGCTCGTCCGCAAATGCTGGGGCGGCGAACTCGGCCCGATCAAGACGATCAACGTCGAGACGCGCAACCTCTCGCAACTCTGCAACCTGCCCGCGGAGCCGGTGCCCGACGGCTTTGACTGGGAGCTGTGGCTCGGCCCGGCGCCCTGGGCGCCCTACAATGGCAAGCGCTGCTCCGGCGCGTTCAACACCTTCGAAAACGCCTGGCGGGCCTATCTCGACTATTCCGGGGGCGACATGACCGACTGGGGCGCCCACCATTTCGGCGGCGCGACCTACGCCGTTGATGTCCGCGAACTGCAGCCGCGGGAGGTCGTCTACCAGGAGCAGGACGGCCGGCCGCACCTCGACTTCATCTATCCGAACGGCCTTGTGATCACCCACAACAAGCCCGGCAAGGGCAACCTGGAGGTCGAGGGCACGCCGGGCGAAACCCGCGCCGCCAAGCCGATCCCCGGCTACCAGGCGAAAGGCGGCATCACCGCCGACTTCCTGCACTGCGTGAAAACGCGCGGGCGGCCGTTCCGCGACATCGAGCTCGCCATCAACACCATGGCGCTCTGCCACCTCGGCACCATCGCCTACCGCTTGAAGCGCTCGCTCAAGTGGGCCGCCGCCCAGGGCCGGTTCACCGGCGACGACGAGGCCAACCGCCACGTGGACCGGGCCCGCCGCGAGCCGTGGCAACTGTGAGGCGGCCGGCGTTCTAGCCGCAACCATCCAAAATAGTTAGAAAGGAATCCTGCCATGTTGGACCAAGCCTTTGAAGCCCTGAAGACCTACGACTGGGGCGTGGAGCCCAAAGTCCTCCAGCCGATCGAGCAAGCGCTCGTTTCGACCCGCGGCGACGCCGCGGCCCGCCAGGCCCTCGAAGCCCGGCTGCTCGCGGTGCTCCAGAGCGACGCCCCCCGCGCCGCCAAGGATTACGTGTGCCGCCAATTGCGAACCGTCGGCACCGCCGCCGCGGTCCCGGCCCTCGCGGCGCTGCTGCCGAACGCGGAGCTTTCCCATATGGCCCGCTATGCGCTCGAGCGCATTCCTGACCCGAAGGCCGGCGCGGCCCTCTGCGAGCAACTTCCGAAACTGGGCGGCAAGCTCAAGATCGGCGTCATCTCGTCGCTCGGCGCCCGCAGCGCCGAGGCCGAGGCGGCCCCGCGGGGGGGCCTCTCCGGATTCCTCGCCCGGCTCCGCGGCGCCTCCCGCGGCGGCACGGTGTCCCTGCTGCGCGCGCTGCTGGCCGACCCGGACGCGGCCGTGGCCCAGGCCGCCGCCCGCGCCCTCGGGGCGCTCGCTTCGCCGGCGGCCGACCAGGCGCTCGCCGCCGCCCAGCCCACCTCCGCGACCAGGGCGGCCCTCGCCGACGCCGCGCTGGCCTGTGCCGAGAAGCTCCGCGCCGCCGGCAACCCGGGCGCCGCCCGGGCAACCTACGAGCGGCTCCTGAAGAACAAGCCGGCCCCGTTGGTCCGGGCGGCCGCCGAGCGCGGCCTCAAGGGGTGTGGCGCATGATGATGCTGGAACCGCCGCCTGACAACCATGTGAGCTAACACCGAAAACAACGCACATGAAACACCGACTTCCTGCCATCCTGCCACTCGCCGCGCTCGCGGCGCTGGCCCTCCACGCGACCGCCCAGGAGCGCGATCCCTGGGCGGACCGGCCGGTTCAAATGCCTGACAAGAATGGCATCGGGAAGATGGAGGCGGCCGTCCCCGCCGCCGCCGCGGCCAAGCCGAAAAAGGCGCGGCGCCTCCTGGTCTTCTGGCGCTGCGACGGACACTTCCATGGCGGCGGCATTGCCGGCGCCAACGCGGCGATCCGGCTGATGGGCGAAAAGACCGGCGCGTGCTGTTGAGCCTCGACCTGGCGGACCCCGTCACCGCCAATACGGCTCGTTTTGGCAACCGCGCGGACAAGGACTACGCGATCGCCTGGATCAAGCGCGAGGGCCAGGGCCGCTTGTTCTACTGCAGCCTGGGCCATGAAGTGAACGTCTTCCAACTGCCCGCGGTCCTGAAGTTCTACCTCGACGGCATCCAGTATGCCCTCGGCGATCTGCGCGCCGCGGATGCGCCGGAAAAATAGCGCCCGACGCAACGCGCGTCAGGCGAATTTGCGTTGTACCTGGACAAGGATTCATGTATGCTTGCGCACCACATTAAGGAGCTATGCCATGAATACACGTATGGATCGCCGAATGTTTCTGAAGACGACAGCCGTGGCCGCGGGAACCGCGCTGGCGTTTCCCTATGTGGCCCGCAGCGCCGAGAGGAAGAAGCTCCGGATCGCCATCGTGGGCGCTGGCGGTCGCGGGGAGCATGGCGTGGGCATGGCCATGGGGGAGGAGATCGTGGCGCTGTGCGACGTGGACGCGGACCGGCTGGGCCAGGCGCAGCAGAAGTTCCCCGACGCCAAGACCTGCCAGGACTACCGCGAACTGTTCGCGAAACCCGGCGACTTTGATGCCGTGATCGTCTCGACGCCGGATCACCACCATTTTCTCCCGACGCTCCTTGCGATCCGCGCCGGCAAGGCGGTGTACTGCGAGAAACCGCTGGCCTGGTCCATGCGGGAAGCGCTGCAGCTCATGGCCGAGGCCGAAAAGCACAAGGCCCCCACGCAGATGGGGAACCAGATGAGGCGCGATCGGCGAGGTCAAGGAGGTCCACACCTGGACGGGCTCGCACGAGGCGTGGTTCAACAACGGCATCCGCACGCCCGCGGGCGCGGATCCGGTGCCGGCGTCGCTGAACTGGGACCTGTGGCTGGGCCCCGCGCCGGTGCGCCCGTACAAGAAGGGCATCTACCACCCCGCCCGGTGGCGCGGCTGGATCGACTTCGGCAACGGCGCCCTGGGCGACTGGTGCTGCCATCTGATGAACGCGTTCTATAAGGTTATGGAACCCGGTTTCCCGGTCAGTGTCGAGTGTCTGAGTCAGACCGGGCCGGCGATCGATTCCTATCCGACAGGGAAGACCGTCAAGTGGGAGTTCGCGGCGGACGGCGACCGCCCGGCGTTCGACGCCTACTGGTACGACGGCGTGAACAAGCCGCCCCGCATGCCGGGTCTCGAAGAGGGGCGCGCGATGGACGACGCCGGCTCGTACCTGGTCGGAACGAAGGGGACCTGCTGGGTGGTCGGCTCGCACAACACCTCCGCCCTGCTGATGCCCGAGGCCCGGCGCAAGGAGTTCGGCCGGCCCAAAGAAGCGGCGCCGCCGTTGCGTGAGCACGAGAAGGAATTCCTTATGGCCGCCCGGGGAGAAATCCCCTACAACGCGCCGCTGTCGCATTTCGGCTACGGGGGCCAGCTCACGGCCGTGGCGCTGATGGCGAATATCGCCGCCCGCGTCAAAGGCAAACTGCTGTACGACGCCAAGGCGCAGCGGTTCACCAACAGCGAGGAAGCCAACAAACTGATGACCCGCAAGCCGCGCGAGGGCTGGCTCGTCGGCTGAGCGGTGATTCAAAAACGCCCATCCCCGCGGGGCTGCGCCCCTTGCTCAGGGACAACCCTGAGCGCAGGCCCGGTTTGGCGGGTCGGAGCCGAAGCCCGCAGGGCGGCTTATGCATGCTACATGAATAAGCCGGGCTGGACGCCTGTCGGACTTACGTCCTCCATGCTCCTGGATAGTCCGAAGATAAAAGCACCCTATAGCAATATTTTAAGAGCAGATGCGTTATATCAGCGAAGCGGCCGCCGCGGGGATCCGCCCCGCTGGGCGTGCTAACGTGGAACCGGGGTATGTGCCGGCCCAAGCCCAACGCCCTGGTGGTCAAAGAGCGTTACGGTTAAGAGCGATTTTTCAGGAGTAAGCCCATGTTCCCGGATCCGCTGTTTCTCTGCGACCCCCAGCTCGCCGTGGTGCCGGTGTTCGTGAACGCGGGCGCGGCCCTGTTGCCCGCGGTGCTCGCCGGGTTGGCCAGCGCGCTGGCCTTGTTGTTCAAGCCGAAGGAACTTCTGCAGGTATGCCGGAAGAAGCCGCAGGTTCCACTCGTGGTCGTCGCGGGCGGCGTGCTGGTTTTTTTCCTCATCCGGTGGCTGGCCGCTCCGGGGGTCGCCGCTGAGACGCGGGGGCGGGGCGCAGGCCCCGAAGCCGGCCGAAGCGGGACCGATTGGGCAAAGGTTGCGTTCGAGATCCTCCGGCAGGAGGAACGGGGCCGGCTCGTGGGAAGTATGCCGCCCCCGGCCGAGCCGCCGAAAAACGCAGACGCCGGCCAGCCGGCGGATGGCCCGCTGGTCTATCGCGTAAACTACCAGCGCAGCAGGTATCAGGGCGGGCCTGCGCCCACGGGGCTTGCCCTGCTTTGGGAGTTCCGGCAGGACGACGCGATGGTGCTTTCCTCGCCGCTGGTGTCCGGGACGTTCGTCTATTGCGCCACCGCGATTCTCGACCCGCCCGGCACGTACGGCAGCGTCTTTTGCCTGGAGGCCGCGACGGGCCGGAAAGTGTGGGAAACACCCTTGAAATCATCCTCGCCCAAAGTGGATTTCAAAGGGTTCTTTTCCTCGCCCGCCCTGACGGCGGACGGCAAGGACCTGATCATCGGGCAGGGCCTGCACGTCGATGGGGAAGCGGAACTCGTTTGCCTGGAGGCGGCCACCGGCCGGGTCAAGTGGCTGCTCCCGACGCCGTTGCACATCGAGAGCTCGCCCGCCATCGCGGGCGATATCGTGGTGGCGGGAGCGGGGGCCATCGAGGCGGGGCCGGATCATAAGCCGAAGGGCGACCCGAACGGGCGCGGGCATCCGGGCTACGTTTTGGGGGCCCGGATTTCCGATGGCCAGGAAATCTGGAGATTCCCGGTGATTGACCCCGAGAGCTCGCCGGCGATCCAGGACGGGGTCGCGTTCATCGGCAGCGGACTCAACGGCGGCGGGGTCGTGGCCCTGCGGATCGCGGAGGGCCTGAGCGCTAAAGCCCGGCTGGTCTGGAAGACCGACACCCCGTTTCCAGCAACGGGCAGCGTGACGCTGGATGGGGACCTGGTCCTCGTCGGCTGCGGGAACGGCGACTTCGTCTTCGCGGCGCCGAACCCGCAGGGCACGGTAATGGCGCTGGACCGGGCGACCGGAAAAGTCCGCTGGTCGGTGCCGATGCCGGACGCCGTGCTGGGAACGATCGCGGTGCGGGACGGGGTCGCGATTTGCCCGGTGCGCAACGGGGAGGTCGTCGCCTTGGACCTGAAGTCGGGGGGCAAGGAACGCTGGCGGCAGCGGATCAGCGAACGCTCACCCGCATTGTCCGGCCCCGCTTTCACCGGCACGCATGTTTACGCCACGACGTCCGACGGATACCTGAGCGTCCTGGACGCGGCGACCGGGAAGGTCCTCGAGCGCGTTTACATCAACCACGAGAGCAAGCCCGGCGAACTGGCCTTGACATTCAGCTCTCCGCTGGTCAGCGGCGGCCGCGTGTTCGTCGGCAGCGAAACCGGGGGGCTGCGGTGCTACGCGGGGAGCAACGCGAAGTGAGTATCCCCTTCATTCTCCCCCTGGCCGACTGCCGCGATCCGGCGGCGGTGGGCGGCAAGGCGCTCAACCTTTCCCGCCTGATCAACGCCGGATTCCCGGTGCCGGGCGGGTTCGCGGTCACAACGGGCGCCTACCGCGCGGCCCGCGGCGCCGGCCTGCCCGTCGCGGTGCGCGAAGCCATTGTTTCCGCCTACCAAACCATGGGCGCTCCGGTGGTCGCGGTTCGGTCCTCCGCAACCGCGGAGGACCTCGGCGACGCCTCGATGGCCGGCCAGTATGAGACGTTTCTCGACGTGGAGGGGGAGCAGGAAGTCGTTGCCGCGGTGACCAAATGCTGGGCAAGCCTGAACTCCGAGCGGGTGCGCGTCTACCTCGAAGAACACGGGATCAACCGGGCCCAGGTGGCGATGGGGGTGGTGGTGCAGCAGCTGGTGCCGGCCGACGTGGCGGGCGTCCTGTTCACGGCCAATCCCAGGCCCGGGGCGCTCGGCGAGATGCTCATCGAGTCAAGCTGGGGGCTCGGCGAGGCGGTGGTTTCCGGACGGGTGCAGCCGGATACGTTCGTGCTGGACCGGGCGACCGGCGCGGCGGCGTCGATCCGGACAGCGGACAAACAGGTGTGGATTCCGGCGGGCGCGCGATCGGGAGCAAGCCAGCCCACGCCGGACGGGTTGCGGCATAAGCTTTCCCTGAATTCGCGGCAGGTTCTGGCGCTCTGGCGGCTGGGGCTGCAAGTGATGGAGTACTTTGGCTCGGCGCAGGACATCGAGTGGGCCATCGCGGGTGACAACGTCTACCTGCTGCAGTCGCGGGCCATCACGACCCTGGAAGCGGCCGAGGCCTATGAGGAATCCCTGAGCCGGACGCGCGCGGACCTGCGTGCGGCGAAACGCGGGGGGCGCGGCGACTGGGCCCGCCATAACATCGGGGAGACCCTGCCGCACCCCACGCCCCTCACCTGGGACGTGGTGCGGCGGTTCATGTCGGGGGACGGCGGCTTCGGCGGGATGTACCGCGCAGCGGGATTCGAACCGTCGCCGGAGGTCGGCCGGGACGGGTTCCTCGACCTGGTGGCAGGGCGGATCTACATGGACCTGTCCCGGGCCTCCGAGATGTTCTTCGAAGGGTATCCCTATGCCTACGACCCGGAGGAGCTGGCCCGGGACCCCAACGCATCCCAGGGCCCGCCGACCCTGCCGCGCGGGTCCATCCGTGCCCGCCAACGGGCCGGGAAGCGCGTGGCCGGCGTCCAGAAGAAGCTGATGAAGCTGGCGGAAGATTACGACCGCCTCCTCGACGACGAGATCCTCCCGGAATTGAACCGATGGGTTGCGGAGGAAAAACAGCGCGACCTGCGATCAATGGACGCGGCGGAATGGCGGAAGCTCTGGGAAACGCGGCGCGAGCGGGCGCTGCAGGACTTCGGCGCGAAGCTGATGCTGCCCAGCCTGGTCGCGGCGATGGCCGTGGAGGAGCTGCGCTTGTTTTGCGCCGAGAACTTCTGGGACGCGGATCCCGGGCAACTGGCCAACGAGCTGTCCGCGGGCCATGCGCCCGATCAGACGCTCCTGGGGACGCAGGGGCTGTGGGACCTCGCGTACGGGAAGACCACGGTGGGTCAATGGCTCGCCTCCTTCGGACATCGGGCGCCGGACGAGTTCGACCTCGCCACGCCGCGCTGGCGCGAGCGGCCGGAAGCGGTCGAATTGATGGCGGGACACCTCCAGGGCGCGGAAAGCCCGGGCGACCGGCACCGGAAGCGGATGGCGGAATGCGCCGCGCGGATCCGCGAGCTTAAGGGCGCCCTGGATAACGCGGCCGCCCGCGAATTCGACGAGAAGCTGGCCCGCACCCATCGGTATCTGCGCTTCCGCGAAGACGGCAAGTTCTATCTGATGCGCGCCTACGACCTGCTGCGCGACCTGGCGCTGGAGGCGGGCCGGCGGCTGGACATCGGCGCCGATGTCTTCCTCCTCCGCGAAGAGGAACTCTTCGACGCGCTCGCCACCGGGATCGCGCCCCTGCACCTGCTCGAACGGCGACGCCTGATCCGCGCCGCCGAAGCCGAGATCGAGCTGCCCAACCTGATCGCGGAAGACAACATCGCCACGCTCGGCGAACGCATGGAAACCGAATCAACAGGGCAGATCCCGGCTTTCCCGATCTCCGGTGGGACGGCCCGCGGGCCCGTCCGGATCATCCTGGTCCCCGAGCAAGCGGGCGATCCCGGCGACGGGTACATCCTGGTCTGCCCGAGCACCGATCCGAACTGGACGCCCCTGTTTGCCAAGGCCGCCGGATTGGTGATCGAGCGCGGCGGGATGCTCTCGCACGGCGCGGTGGTCGCGCGCGAAATGGGGATCCCGGCGGTGGTCTGCGACGGCGCGAGGTCCGCGGACCCGGCGGACACACGGATTCCCGCCGGGATGACCCCGCCGCCTCCGGGGCCCATCGAGCGCGCCAACGCCCGGTGGAGAAATCGTGCGCTCGCCGCATGGGCCGTGTTCTTGGCCGCGGTATTTCTGCTCCCGGGGACATGGCTGCACGACGCTTCCCTGGCCATGCTCGACTTCCTCATGTTCCCCCTGGTGGGGCTGCTGGGACGGGTTGGTACGGTCGCGGCCGTGGCCGCGGGGCTCGCGGCGTTCTCGCTCGTCGGCCAGCGGCTGCTCACCGACAACCGGCGCCTGGCGGAGGGCAAGCAGCGTGCGGGGGCGCTGCGCAAGCTGGCGGCGAAGCTGCCGCTGGGATCGCCCCGGCGCAAAGCCTTCGAACAGGCCGCCGCTCCGGTCCAAATCCAGCTCTTGAACGCGGCCCTCTTTCCGCTGCTCCTGATCCTCGGGCCGATGGTCATGATCTTTCTCTGGTTCCCCGCGCGGATTGACCCCGCCTCCTGGAACGCCGCGCCGGGCGCCACGGCCTATGTCACCGCGCGGGTGCAGGGCGATCATGCCGGGGAGGTGAAGCTCGTGCAGGCCCCCGGGCTGCGTCTCGACAAGCGGACCCCCGCGAGCCAGAAGATCATCCTGATCCGTCCGGTGCTCGGGCAACTCCTGGGCCGGTGGAACGCGGAGAGCGCGGTGCCCGTGGACGCCCCGTGGGAGCTCCGCGCCGCCGCCCAGCGCACCCGGGAAGAGATGCTGGCGGACCTCAAAGGGTTCCTCGGCCGCCCGATGCCGGCGCGCGATGTCTCCTGGACGCTGCAAGCGCCGGAGGGCAGGGACGGGACGTTCCCGTTGCACGTCGCGACGGCCGGCTGGCCGCCCGTGCAGAGCGCGGTGGTCCTCGGCCGGCGCGTGGCCCCGGAACCGAAGGAAGATCTGGGGGACGGCAAAGGCCCGGTGCAACTCGCGCGCCCGCCCGCCGCCGGCCATCCGGTCGAGTGGGTCAAAGTCGCCTACCGCGGGCGTGTTGTGCAAGGGGCAAATGTCTTCTGGCCGCCGGTCGAGTGGCTGGTCAGATCGTGGCTGCCGGGGTGGCTGATCGTTTACCTCCTGGTCTACCTGCCGGCCATGTTCGCGCTGAAGTGGTTGCTGCGGGTTCCGTGACCGTGGTGAAAATCAAATGTATATAGGAGTAAAGATATGAAGAAAGCATGGTTCGTTCTTGTTGCCATCCTCGGTTTCGCCCTGTCGGCCGTGGCGCTGGACTTAACGGCGATCACCGCGCAGCCCAGCGCGGATAATCCTCAATACAATAACAAGGAAGCCTGGCCGATGCTCGTCGGCGACGAGTACTTCCAGAAGGAGGCGTGGCCGAAGACGCGCTTGCTGATCTGGGGACGCCCGGGCGAGACGAGCGGCAGGACGGGACCAAAGATCGATGCCATGGCCCCGGCCAACTGGATTGACGCTGCCACGGGCAAACCGGCTGACGCGATTCCGGATATGAAGACGGACATCATCATACCGGACGCCAAAACTCAGTACGAAGTGGCGATGGGGGCACAGAATTTCGCCTGCCGGCATCTGACCGTCGGCCGCAACGCCGCTTTCAGCGTAGAGACTGGCGGGAGTTTCTCGATCTTCGGGAACTTATGGGTTCGCAACACGGGCATGCTCACCACCTGGAGGACTCTGATATTTGAAGGAGACCGGGACACGTTCTTTCGGCAGGATTGGCCCGAAGATGGCAAGCTGAAGAAAGTGCACGACGAGAGACTTGTCACGCCCTACAATCCGGATCCGAAGGCAGAGAACCCCTGGCTGGACGACGGCAGGAAGCCGCGCGCCCCCACCACGTATATGGAACACGCCAAGGCGTCCGGAAAGTCAACCGAGGTCATCGGGTATGTGCGCTCCCTGGACGAAGTCGGAATCAAATCGGGCACCTTCATCGTCGGCCGCGACAGTCGCTTCGTCAGCATGGGTCCGGCGTCGGTGGCGGTGACCAGCAAGGATGCGAAAATTGTCCTGATGGACGGCGCCCAGTGTTCGCACGGAAAGAATCAGTTTGTGAATGATGCCGGGGGCAACCCGGATTGGGGCGTTGCTGACGGCGCTGAGGTTTCCGGCGGAACGCCGGACCGACCGCTGCGGCGCGACGCTTACCTCGGCCTCGGGTACAGCAACTGGATGAACCTTCCGGTTGCCAAGTTGCCGGAGGACAAGACGGAAATCCCCATCCTGCCGAGCGGCGCCAGGAGGCACTATGGTTACGGCGGATACAATGCTTTGATCTCCGGCAATCTGATCGGCTACCCCGCGCCGGGAAGCAATGCCCGTCTGGTCGTCTGTTGGCAGCGGATCTCCGCTGGCGGCACCGGTTCCTGGGGGCGCCAAGACGAAATCATGAAGAGCGTGTTCCCCAAGATCTTGCCGAAAATCGGGATTTGGATCAGCGGCGCTTCAAAGATCGAGAATGTCCGCTTCGACGATTTGCACCGCGGCGGAATCGTCGCGCCCAGCCTGGAGACCTTCAAGAGCTGGAAGAACATCTCGTTCGGCGACGCGTGCCTCAGCAAGGATCCCAACGAACTGGTCCGCGGCTACGAAGCGGAAATCGCGGCC
>JAPLSZ010000059.1 GCA_026398385.1 Kiritimatiellota bacterium
ACTATACCGTATGACCGATCTCACGGACACCTGCCTTTCGTGTTTGCAAGTGTCAACCTACAGCCGGACGGGACACGGATTGACACGGATGAAGAGGTAAACGCAAAGGCGGGAAGGTATGCAGAAGGCGCAGAGCGGAAACAGAAGGCGGTTGTAGACGCAGATTATGATTACGATTACGATTACGATTAAGAAAACGATACCGGCATTCCATGACATCAGCAGCCGTCATTAAATTCGACCGGGTCAGTTGTACGGCGCAGCCGCCGTACGAGCAGGATCTGGCCGAGGTGTCGCTGGCGCTGGGGCCGGGCGAACTGGGCGTCGTGCTGGTCCCGCCCGGCGTGGCGCGGCTGCCGCTGGCGGACTTGGCGGAAGGGCTGCTGACGCCCGAGTCCGGGACCGTGTCCTTGGACGGCGAGGATTGGCGGGAGTTGACGCCGGATGCCGCTGCCGCCGCGCGCAGCCAAATCGGCCGCGTTTTCGAAACGCGCGGCTGGATCAGTAATCTCGACGTGGATGAGAACATCACCCTCGCCCAGCGACATCACACACTGCGCCCGCTCGCCGAACTGGATCAGGAAGCCGAAGCGCTGGCCCGCGGCTTCGGCCTGACGGAGCTGCCCCGCGTCCGCCCGGCGACATTGAAAGGCGCGGTGCTGCGCCGGGCGGAATGGGTGCGCGCGTTCCTCGGCGCGCCGACGCTGATTCTGCTCGAATACCCGATGCGAGACGTTTATACTAACGACTTGGACGGACTGCTGCGGGCCGTGCAGGCCGCGCGGGAGCGCGGCGCGGCGGTGCTGTGGATCGGCGAGGCGTCCGGCGACGGCGGGCGGGCGGCGGGGCTCCCGGCGGCGCAAGTGTGGACGCTGGAGGGCGCGCGCTTGATCGCGGACAGTCTTCAGCCTAAAGTAAAAACATCTGCCTGAAATGATAGGAGCCGTGCGCATGGCGACCAAGCCGTTCAAATTCAGATACGTCAACGAAATCAGCGGCGTTTTCGTGCTGCTGATCGTGGCCCTGCTGCTCGCCGGCATCATCGTGGCCGGCCGGATGCAAGGCTGGTTCGAGCCGCGCACCCGGATCACCCTGCTCTTCCCGGAGGAAGGCTCGCTGGGCGTGCAGGAAGGCACCCGCATCCAGATCCTGCAAACCACCGTGGGCTCGGTGGACAAAATGATCGTGCAGGCCGACGGGCGCATGCAGGCGCGCGCCCGGATCAAAGGGGATTTCTACCGGTGGTTCGTCCGCCAGGACTCCAAGGCCGTGGTAAAGAAAGCCTTCGCCGTCGCCGGCGAGACTTTTGTGGAGATCAGTCGGGGCCGCGGCAAGCCCATGCCCAAGGAAGGCGCCGAACTGATCTGCATCAGCGATGTGGAATTGATCCAACTGGCACAGGATATCCTTAAGCAAGTGCGTGCCGCCGTGGAGGAATATACCCGGCTGGCCGCGGACCTGCGCAATCCCGCCGGTCCGATCATGCAACTGTTGAGTCATTTGAACCAGATCGCCGCCGGTCTGGAAAAGGGCGAAGGCCCGGCCGGCAAGCTGCTGCGCGATCCGGCCATGGCCCAGCAGGTCAGCGACGCGCTGGCCGAAGTCCGCCGCATCCTGACGGACCTCCGGCAGGCCACGGCGCAATTGCCGGCCATGGCGAAAACCGCCGGGGGCGAAGTCCGGGACGCCTCCGGCCTGGTGCTCCAGACCCAGTCGGCCATCCGCGAGACGGAGAAATTGATCGAGGGCCTTCAGAAGCACTGGCTGCTGCGAAAATACGTGGATCAAACCGAGCTGAGCACGCGCATTCCGCCGCAGGCGGTCCCGGCGACGGGAGGCGGTAAATGAAGCACGCGATCCTAAGATCAGGGTTCCGCCTTCGCCAAGGCTATGGCGGACAAGTCAGGGTTCAGGGTTCAGGGGTTATGTCTCAGGGCTCAGGGTTCAGGGTTCAGGGTTCAGGGGGTGCCTCTCAGGTTTCAGGTTTCAGGTGTCAGGTGTCAGGTTTTCCGTCTCAGATTTCAGGTGTCAGGTTTCAGGCATCCGCCTTGCTGGCTCTGCTAGCCGTTGCGTTGAGCACCGGCTGCAGTTCGCCGCGGGCGGCACGGCCGGTGGACCCGGCGGTGGCCATGCTCGCCGGCGCCGCGCGCAAGGCTTTCGACCGGGGCGCCGTGGAGCAGGCGGCCGCCCAGTACGGCCGCGCGCTGGACCGCGCCCGCGCCGCCGATGACGCGGCGGAGATCGGCAACAACGCCTACAACCTGGCCGCCTGCCGGCTGGTCCTCGGGCAGCCGGCGCCCGCGCGGCCGTTGCTGCGGGAGGCGCGCGCCGCGGCGCTGCGCGCCGGCCGGCCGGCGGCCGATGTCCTGCTGCTGGACGCCAAGGCCGCGCGGCAGCAAGGCCAGACCGCGGAGGCCGCGCAGTTGACGGACGATCTTCTGCGCGCGCCGGCGGTTCAAGGCCGGGCCGCCTGGCGTCTGGCGGCGCTGACGCTCAAAGCCCAACTGGGTTGCGACGCCGGCCGAACGCCTACGCAGGAACTGGCGCAGGTCCGCATCCTGGCCCTCGACCAGACCGATCCGGTGCTGCGTGCCGAGGTGGAGAATCTACTGGGACGCGTGGCGCAACTGGACCAGGAGCCGCGGCGCGCCGCCGCGTCCTATGACAAGGAAGCGGACTGGCTGCAACGCGGCGGGCGTTTCCGGGAGATGGCGCAGGCGCTGGCCCGCGCCGGCGCGGCGTACGCGCAGGGCGGCCAGGCGGCGGAGGCGGCGAACCGGCTCTATCGCGCCGCGCGCAGCCTGCAAGCCCAGGGTGACACCGTCGGCGCGCTGACGCAAATCGAGCCCGCCCTCCAGGCGGCCCGCCAGGCCCGGGACGACGAGTCGGCGCGAAGCATCGTGAGTTTGTTCGACGAAATCAAGAAAAGCGCGGCGACAGAGAAGCCTGTAGATTGAAGTCAGGAGACAGAATTCAGGAGTCAGAATTAAGAAAGGGAAAAGGGAATCAAACCATGCGCAAGATATTAATTCCGATGCTGATGCTCATGCTGGGCGCCTGGCCCACGCCCTCCTATCTGGGCTCGGTCGTGGTGGCCGCGCCCTACGGGACGTCCGTCGCCGTGCTCCTGCAGCAGGGCGACTGGATCAAGGTCCGCGTGGCCGAGGGCCAGGCGGGTTGGATGCATCAGTCGGCCCTGACCAAGAAACGTATTGTCATGAGCGCCGGCGGGGCCACCGCCCAAGCCGGGGCTTCCAGCGAGGAACTGGCGCTGGCCGGCAAGGGCTTTAATTCCGATGTGGAGAAGGAATTCAAATCCCAGAATCCCAACCTGAACTTCGCCGCGGTGGACCGCATGATCAAAACCAAGGTTTCGGCGGACGAAATGCGCATTTTCCTGAAGGCCGGCGCCGTACAGCCCGCGGAAGGAGGCGCAAGATGAAAATCCGAAATCCGAAATCCGAAATCCGAATGATGACTTCCGGTTTGGCGTTGGCCATGCTGGGACTGCTCGCGGGCTGCTCCACCATTGCCCAGCTCGGCACGGCGGTCGGTCAAGCTACCGGCACACTGACACCGGAGCAGGCGGCGTCCATCAACCGCAGCGCGGCGGCGATGGAGAAGACCTTCCAGGATATCACGCCGGAGCAGGAGTACTACATCGGCCGTTCCGTGGCGGCCACGATCCTGACCACCTACCAGCCTTTGAAACAAGCCGCGACCACCGAATACCTGAACGTGCTGGGCCAGACGCTGGCCATGTATTCCGACAAGCCGGAGACCTTCGGCGGCTATCACTTCGCCATCATGGACACCGACGAGATCAACGCCTTCGCGGCGCCGGGCGGCTTGATCATGGTCTCGCGCGGACTGCTGCGCTGCTGCCGCAACGAGGACGCGCTGGCCGCCGTGCTGGCCCATGAGATCGGCCACGTCGAAAAGCAGCACGGCCTGAAGGCCATCAGCAAGGGCCGGCTGACGTCGGCGCTGACGATTCTGGCGGTCGAGGCCGGCAAGAACCTCGGCGGTCAGAACCTCGCCCAAGTCACCAAAGCCTTTGAGGGCAGCATCGGGGACATCACCGGCACGCTGATCAACACCGGCTACACACGCCAGCTCGAATTCCAGGCGGACGCCGCCGCAGTGGTTATACTGCGGCGCGTGGGTTACAACCCCGAAGGTCTGGTGAACATGCTCGACCAGATGCAGCAAACGATGAAACCCGGCAGCCACGGCTTCGGCACGACACATCCGTCGCCGCAGGACCGCATCGCCGCGCTCCGGAAGACGCTGAGCGCGCCCGCCGCCGTCACTGCGCCGCCCGCCCGCCAGGCACGCTTCACCCAGGCGGCTGGTAAAATATAAGATTGAAAAAGCTCTTCTACGGCTTGTGGGTGGGCGGAGGCGCGGCGGTCGTGGCGTTGGCCATGCTGGGACTGCTCGCGGGCTGCTCCANNGTGGCTGGGCGGCCTGCTGGAGCGCTGGGAATACACCACCTGGACATGGCGCGTGCGACACTTCGCCGCGCCCGGCGCCGCCACGCCGCAGGTCAAACTGATCCTGCTCGACCAGGCCAGTCTCGATTGGGGCAAGGATCCCGCCCGGGGCTGGGCCTGGCCCTGGCCGCGCACCGTGTATTCCGCCATCCTGGATTATTGCCAGCGCTGCGGGGCCAAGGCGGTGGGCTTTGACGTCCTGTTCACCGAGCCGTCCGCCTATGAAGTGTCGGACGACGAGGCGCTGGCGGCCGGGATCCGGCAAGGCCCGCCCTTTGCCGCGGCCGTCATGCCCAGCGATAAGGCGGGCGTGACCAACTGGCCGGCGGGCGTCCCGGCGCCACGGCTGACCGTCAAGGGTTTGGCTGCCTGGACGGACGGCGCGGCCCACCCGGCGACCAGGTCCGAGCATTGGAAGAACGCCGCGCGCGCTTCCTTCCCCATTCCCCAAGTGGCCACCAACGCCACGTTGCTGGCGAACGTCAGTGACCTGCCCGACGGCGATGGCATCTTCCGCCGCGCCACGCTGCTCCGTGTCTTCGACGGGCGCGCCCTGCCCTCGCTCGGCCTGGCGGTGTATCTGGCCGCGCATCCGGCGGCCAAAATGGAAATCGAGCGCGGGCAATTGCGCCTGGACGGGCAGGTCCTTCCAATGGACAACCGGGGCCGGGCGATCTTGCGCTACCGCGGCCGCTCCCAAACGCATCAGACCTTCGGCGCGGCGGCGATCATTCAATCGGAGCTGAGCTGGAAGGAGGGTAAGCCGCCGCTGCTGCCGGGCACCAACACGTTCCGGAACGCCTATGTGCTCTTCGGTTTCAGCGCCCCCGGGCTGCTGGACCTGCGCCCGTCGCCCATCAGCAAAGTCTATCCGGGCGTGGAGATCCACGCCACGATGCTGGATAATTATCTCGCCGGCGATTTCATCCGCCCGGCGGGGCCCGGCTGGGTCGTCCTGGGCGTGCTGGCGATGACCCTGGCGGCCGGCCTGGCCGGGACCCTCAGCCGCAAGCCGTGGCAGAGTGTGCTGGCGTTTGTGGCGCTGCTGCCGGTGCCCGTGGCGGCCGGCTATGCCGGGTATGCGCTGGGTTGCTGGTGGCCGGTGATGGACGGCGAAGTCGGTGTCGGACTGGCGTTGGTGGGCGCCGTGGGGGTGAACTACGCCACCGAGGGCCGGCAGAAAGCCTTTATCAAGTCGGCCTTCAAACATTACCTGGGGCCGGACGTCATCGAGCAGATCATCGCCGATCCCGCGCGGCTGCAGCTCGGCGGGGAGAAGCGCGCGCTGACGATCTACTTTTCCGACATCGAGAAGTTTTCCGGTTTTTCGGAACGGCTCGACCCGCCGACGCTCACCGCGCTGCTTAACGATTACCTGACGGCGATGGGCGCGATCATCCAGGCGGAAGGCGGTTACCTCGACAAGTTCATCGGCGATGCGATCGTGGCGTTCTGGAACGCCCCGCTGGGCCAGGCCGATCACGCCGCCCGCGCCTGCCGCGCGGCGCTCCGCTGCCAGCGCCGGCTGGCCGAATTGCGGCCGGAGTTCCAACAGCGGACCGGCGCGGTGGTGAAATGCCGCATCGGCGTCAACACGGGCGACGTCGTGGTCGGCAACATGGGCTCGCGCGAGCGGTTCAACTATACGATCCTCGGCGACGCGGCCAACCTGGCCTCGCGGCTGGAGGGCGCGAACAAGGCCTTCGGAACCTATCTGATGGTGTCCGAGACGACCTGGCAGCAGAGCGGCGGCAAGTTCGTCGGCCGCGAACTCGGCCGGCTGCGCGTCGTCGGCCGCAAGACGCCCGTCAAGGTGTACGAACTTGCCGGGCTGCCGGGCGAGGAACGCCCCGCCCACTTCGCCGCGTTCGAGGCGGCGCTGGTCCTGTTCTATGCCGGTCAGTTCCCCGCCGCGCTGGCCGCGTTTGAAAAACTGCCGGACGATCCCGCGGCCAAGTCCTATGCGGTCCAATGCCGCGCCCTCCAGGCGCAGCCGCCGGCCGACTGGGATGGCGTCTGGAGTTTAACCGAGAAATAGAATGAAACTCTTTTTTGGCGGCGTACGGGGAACCGGTCCGGTGGCGGATTTGGGCTTTCTGGAATTCGGCGGCGAAACCACGGCCTTGCTGGTCGAAGGACTGGCCGGCGAAAAGATCGTGCTGGATGCCGGCACCGGCCTGCGACTGGTCAATGCGCGGCTGGGCGCCGGGGCGCCGGGCGCACCCATTCAGTTGCTGATGACGCACTATCACCTGGATCACCTGATGGGACTGCCCTCCTTCGGTCCGCTGTATAACAAGCTGTGGGCCGTTGAATTCGCCGCGCCGCTGCGGGAGGGCGTCGCTGCAGAAGACGCCGTCCGGCGCGTTCTCGCCAAACCCTTCTGGCCGGTGCAACTGGAAAAATTGCACGCCCGGCTGAGTTTCACAACCTTGCCGGCCCAGGCCGGCCAGCCGGTCCGGCGCGGCGCGCTGGACATCCGCTGGTGCGCCGTGCATCACCCGGAAGGCTGCCACGCCTACCGCCTGGACGAACCGGCGACCGGGGCGTCGCTGGTCTTTGCGACGGACATGGAATGGGCCTTGGCCACGCCGGCTGAGCAACGCGACTTCCTGAACCTGTGCCGCCATCCGCGGCCGGCGCACCTGCTGGTGATGGACGGTCAGTTCAACCGCGCGCATTATGCCAAGTTCAAGGGTTGGGGGCATTCGACCTGGGAAGACTGTGTGGACGTGGCCCGGACGGCGCAAGTCCGGCGTTTGTTGATCACCCATCACGCTCCGCAAAACGACGACAGCCTCTTGCTCGACGTCGAACGCGCTGTGCAACGCGCTTTGCCGGGCGCCGGCTTGGCGCGCGGCGGGCTGGAGGCGGGTTTCGATGAATAATTGGTCCGAGCATCTGCTGGCCTTGGTTTTGATGGGCGTCATTCTGGCCTTCGCGTGGCTCTGCACGCTGCCGCTCCGGCGCCGGCGCCGGGCGGCGGAAGAACTTGGCGCGCGCGGCGCCAGCCTGGTCATGCTGGCGCACCTGGCAGGGCCGCTGGCGGTGCTGCTGTTTTCCGCGCTGGCCATCGGCCTGGCCTGCATCCGCCCGCTGACAGCGCGCTGGCTGGACGGCCAGATGCGGGTGATCATGGCGTGGCTGGATTTCTGGAGTTGGGCCTACGTCATTTATCTGATCGAAGGTCTGGCGGTCTTCGTCTGCAAGGTGCGCGGGCGCGCCTGCCCGGTTCCGGGACTGCTCCTGAACATGCTGCGCCGGGCGTTGCTCCTGGCGGCGGCGCTGGGCATCCTGCGCGTGGTGCTCGGCATCAACATCTCGCCCTTGCTCGCTTCCACCGCCCTGCTCACCGCCATCGTCGGCTTCGCCTTGCAGGGCGTGCTGGGCAACCTGCTGGCCGGCTTGTCCATTCACCTGACGCGCTCGATTCATCCCGCGGACTGGGTCGTGGTGGGCGAATTTGAGGGCGAGGTGATCGAAACCAACTGGCGGGAAACCCACCTGCGCACCACCGCCGGGCACACGCTCATCCTCCCCAACAGCAAGCTGGCCGAGGCCGTGGTCCACAACATGACCTGGCCCACGCCGGTCCGGCGGCATTCGCTTTTTGTCGGCGCCAGCTACAACGATGCGCCCGCCGAAGTCATCCGGGCGTTGCTGAGCTCCGCCGCGGCCGTGCCGGAGGTCCTGCGCGAACCCGCGCCCGCGGCGTTCCCCACGGAATTCAAGGACTTCGGCATCAATTACGAATTGCGTTTCTGGACCCACCAACACCAGAATCGCGCGCCGATCAGCGGGGCGGTCAACCGCATGATCTGGTACCAATTCAAGCGCCAGGGCATCGAGATCCCCTTCCCCATGAGCGACAAGCTGCTGTGCGACTTCATGGAAGTGGTTTCCCATCAGAAGCGCCTGCCGCCGGACGAGGCGGACGCGGCGCGGCGCGCCGCGGAACTGCAGCACAGCGATTTTGCCGCGCGGCTGCTGGCGCCCGGCGGGGCGCGGGCCCTGCTGGCGCCGGAAGATTTTCTGACCCTGGCGCGGCAGGTCCGCCGGGTGCGCTACACCGCCGGCGAGACCGTCTTCCGCCAGGGCGAGCCCGGCGAAGCCTGCTATGTCGTGGTGCGGGGCCGGCTCCGCGGCCGGGTGGAGCATGAGGACGCGGCGGCACCCCACGAATTCGATCTGGGGCCCGGCGCGCTCCTGGGCGAGATGAGCATCCTGACCGGCCTGCCGCGCACCGCGAGCATCACGACGCCGGAGGAGTCCGAACTCCTGGAGATCCCGCCCGCCGCCTTCACCTGGCTGCTGAGCTTGCGGCCCGAAATCCCCGAACAACTCGCCCGGCTTGTGGCCGACCGCGCCGCGCAAAATGCGCAAGCCTATGAAAAGTTGAAAGCGTTGAAAAACACGGACGTCGCCGGCGCGCTGCATCGCGAGAACATCCTCCAGCGCTTTCTGCACCTGCTCCGGCGGTAAGGCGGCCCGCCGGGCGCTGACCAAAAAAACCCATGATTCCCCTGGCGGGGACTTTGGGACGCGCGCTCTGCCCTGCGCACGCCGGGTCTATTTTCGCATGCTGACTTGATCGGCCGTGGGGAAGTCGGCGGGCACTTTTTGCGTCACCTTGCCCCGGGCGGCCCATTCGGCGCCGCGCTGGAACGTGACGATGAAGCCGACGCAGGCGTGTTGCGGCACATCGTGGCCCAAGACGGTGTGGAAAATGCGGCCCTGGCCGTACTGGATAGTGAAGAGCGCGGGCTCATGTTCGCCGGTGCCGCCCTTTTTCGGATCGGCATAGGCCGTGGCCAGCAGGGTCATGTTTTTAGCCGGGCCGCGCAGTTTGCTGTACAATTCGTCGGTCGCATGCATCCACTTTTCCGGCAACCCCTCCATGATGGGATGGCGGGGGTCACGGGTGACGAGTTGGAAGGCGTGCTGGGCCCCATGCGTACCGCCCGCGCCGGGTGCATTGTCCAGCACCAGCCGGCCCTCGCGCCAGCGCACCATGGGGCCGGATTTTTCGTTGCGTCCACCCCAGCCGCCGAGGCCGATCATTTCGTTGAACTCCGGCCAACTCGGAAACGTATTGTCGGCGCCATGAATCACCACCAGGCCGCCGCCCGCGCGCATGTACTTCTCGAAGGCTGCCCGCGTTTCCGCCGGCCAGTCCCTGCCGTTGTAATTCAAGACGACGACCTGATACTGGGCGAAGTCCGGCTTGAATTGGTCCATCTGCGCCGGCGTGGTGGCGACGTCCACCGTGAACAAGCCGGTCTCTTTAAGCAGCTTCTCCAGCACCGGCGTGGTGCCGCGCCAGTTGTGGTTGTTCTGGCCGTCCACAATCAACGCCTTCAACAAGCCGCCCTGCGCCGGGCTCGCGCTCAAAGCGACCAGGGTGGCCAGGCCCGCCAGGGCATGATTCCATGATGTTTTCATGTTCAGAAATAGTAACGCAGTCCCAACTCGAGGCGCACGTCGGTCTTGCCGGCGTCGCCGTCCTTCTTGGGATACACGTCGCTGGTGGCCGCCGAGAGGGCCAGATCGGCGCTGATGGCAAAGGCGTCCGTGATGAAGAATTTCGCGCCGCCCATCACGGTGAGGGACAAGGCGTTCTTCGATTCGTCGGCGGAGACGCTTTCCGGCAGGCCGCTTACCGGATTGTTGACGGTTTCGTTCACGCTGACGGTGGTGTGCTGGAAGAGCAGCGCAGCGCCCACGAACGGCACCACGGGGACATCAAGGTCGAAGTTATATTCCGCTTTCGGGCCCAGTGCATAGGCCGTGAAACCCTGGCTGTGCGCGACTTCGAACAATCCGCCCACTTCCAGATAATCCATGATGAAGTAGCCGTACCCCACCTTCAATTGTTCCGAGGAACTGGTGAAATCCCCGAAGCCGGACAAATCGAGCGCCTGGGTCCCCTGGCCCAGCCGCACGGCATAACTGTTCGACACCCAAGCGGTCAACATCGCCATCATCATCCACTTCTTCATAGTTCGCTCCTTTGCTGGTGGTTTAACCAAACACAACCGTAATATATCCGAAGCCTGCGCCGCAGTTCAACCTTTTTTTCAGGACGAAGCGACCGTGGGGCGCATGACAGTTCTGCGGGGATAATCGCTGCCACGCAGATTTCTCAGCAGAATTAAGGCCAGCGCATATTATCCGGTTATGCCTCGCGTCGCAACGCGACGCTTTGGAGTGCGCTGGGTTGGCTGCGTCCGTCTCGCCCTGGGCTCGGCTGACAGCGCTTTTCTTCTTAGAGCACCGCAAGTCAAAGCGGCGTCAAGCCGCCGCACTCCAAAATATCATCTCGACACCTTCCCTAATCCCCGCAGAACAGCCATGCGCCCGCGCCAGTGCATTGGCGTGCGTATGAAGTGAAGTCCGATACACGTGGAAGCACAACAGGCCGTTTGGTTCAGATTCATACGTGGGGCCGGAAGGCCAGGCGCAGCATCGTGCGCAGCAGGCTCCAGCCGTGATGCCAAGTGCGCATCTTCGAAGCACCCGCCTTGCGTGCTGTATAGCGCACGGGAACTTCCATAATCCGCAGGCCCGCGCGCCGCGCGCCGAACAGCAGCTCAAGGTCCGGCCAGGCATTCTCATGGAAACGGTCCGCAGGCAGCGCTTCCGCCCGCCAGGCCTTAAAGCCGCAATAGACGTCCGTGAACCGCTTCAGCGTCAAGATCGTCATGGCCAGCGCAAACAGGCCGTTGCCGACCTTGTGGGTAAAGCTCATGGCCCCCGGCTCCATGGGCAGGATCATGCGTGAGCCATTCACGAAGTCGGCCTTGTTGTCCAGGATGGGCTGAATCACCTGCCGCAACTCGGCCGGATCCATGTCCACGTCGCAAATGACGATCACGCGGCCGCGCGCCGCAAGCATGCCCTGACGAACGGCGTGGCCCTTCCCCTGGGCTGGAAGATAATGCAGCAGACGGACGCCCGGCATGGCTTGGACGATCGCGGGCGTACGGTCGCGGCTGTTGTCGACCACCAGGATTTCCCGCGAACAAGGCAGATCGGGGATGCGGCTAATGCAGTCGGCAATGCTGCCCTCCTCGTTATAGGTCGGCACGAGAATCGTCAGGTCCGGACGCGGCTCGGAGGCTTGCTGGTCGGGCTTTTCCATGGGTCTCCTGCAGTCTTGAACATGCCGTCACTCTGGCATCGCGCCCCGGCGATGTCAATTTTGTTGTTGCAATTGGATGCAAAACATATCAGTATTTATTGACGGCATTTTACGACAATACTGAGCAATCGAGAGCAAAGGATTCCACCGTGAAAACAGCGCTGGTGTGCGGGGCGGGCGGGTTCATCGGCAGTCATCTGGTTAAACGTCTGAAGCAGGAAGGCTACTGGGTCCGGGGGGTGGACCGCAAGCGGCCTGAGTTTTCCAGGACCGTGGCCGACGAGTTCTTCAAGATTGATCTACGCCAGGAGAAGAACTGCATCAAGGCCATTAAACTGGGCGAGGGCGTGGTGGACGAGGTGTATCAGCTCGCGGCCGATATGGGCGGGATGGGGTTCATTCACTCCGCCGAGTGCGAGATCATGCACAACAGCGTGTTGATCAACGTCAATATGACGTACCACGCCGCGAACCTGGGAGTGAAGCGCTATTTCTTCTCGTCCTCCGTGTGCGTGTACCGCGATATGCAGCACGGCGAGCCGGAGATGACCGAAGAAGGGGCCATTCCGGCCAACCCGGATAATGAGTACGGTTGGGAGAAGCTTTACTCCGAGCGCATGGCCATGGCGTTTGGCCGCAAGTACAAGATGCCGGTGCGGATCGCCCGCTTCCAGAACTGCTACGGCCCCGAGGGCAGTTGGTGCGGCGGTCGCGAGAAGGCGCCGGCCGCCATCTGCCGGAAAGTGGCCATGGCCGCGGACGGCGGCACGGTCGAGATCTGGGGCGACGGCCGCGCGGTGCGCTCCTACACGTACATCAATGACATAGTCGACGGCATCTACCGGTTGACCCATTCGGATCTGGAAGGCGCCGTG
>JAPLSZ010000165.1 GCA_026398385.1 Kiritimatiellota bacterium
ATCAACATCGTCAACCAGTGGATCACGCATTACGTCTATGGATTCAGCGCCAACGACGGGACGGCCGGCCAGTTGGTGGAACTGCGCCAGCCCTCGGCCTGCGCGGTGTATGCGCCGACCAGTACCGACGGCTGGGTGACCGATCCGGGCGCGACGGACAGCGGGAGCGTGGGGCTGGTGAAACTGTACGGGTTCGAAGCGCTGGGCCATCCGACGTGGGAAAAGCTGCGCCAGGGCGTGAGCAGCAACGCCGCCGGCGAATACCTGCTCGCCAGCCGGACCTACACCAACGTGACCTATCAATCCAACACGGTCTACCGGGTGGCGACCGAGACCGTGTATCCCACGCCGACCACGAACCCGGCGGCCGCGGACGCGCAGGTCACGCGGCACGATTACGCCTATTACCAGACCAACGGAATCAACACGACCATGGTGCTGGCCGAGACCAACACGTATCCCGTGGTGGCGACGGACCACAACGGCTCGGGGGTTTCCTCGGTCGAGGTGCGGCATTACGACCGGATCGAGGATCCCGACCATCCGGGCCAGTACCTGTATTACTGGAACGACTGGAGCAAGCAGCCCGGCGGGCGCCTCGGTTATACGGCGCTCAACAGCGACGGCCAGGTGGTGACCAACATCCAGGATGTGAACACGGCGTACACGAACAGCTTCACCAACCTGCCGGCGGGCTGGAGCAACACCAACGGGCTGCACCTGGTGACGGCGAGCACCTACGACAGCCAGGGGCGGCCGGCGACCGTGACCCAGCCGGGCGGGCGCAAGGCGGTCTATGCCTACACGTGCCAGGAGGTCAGCGCCAACGGCGCGCTGACCACCCTGGCGGAAGTGACGCTGACGGCGCCGCACATGGACGCCGCGGGGCGGTACGATTATGCGCCGCTGCAAATCACGGTGCAGCAGCTCAACGGCGGCACGGTCACGGCCGCCGGCGTGCCGACCAGCGCCGCGGACGGGAGTCTGACCAACGACTGGGACCAGACGAAGACGCTGGTTTCCCAGGCATTTCAGGGCACTTTGACGGCGCGGTCGGACAGCCTCAAGAACCTGGCCGGCCAGGTGCAGGAAGAGCGCCGGTATCACCTCATCCCCGCGAGTGGCGAGGGCAGCCTGGGAACGAACTACAACCTGACTTATTATCGCTACGACACGAACACCGGCTGGAAGATACGCGACATTCAGGTGGCCAGCGGGACCGACCTGACCGCGACGGGCTGCGTGGCGCAGTTGACCAAGAACCTCTATGACCAGCGCGGGCGGCTGCTTGAGACGCAGCGGGCCGTCAGCCCGGCGACGAATGCCTTGGGCGTCGGTTATATGAACGACACCGGACTGCCGTTCCGGGCGATCTCGGCGCAGTTTTATGATGAAGCGGTGCCGGGCTCGGGCACCAACGGCGTGGGCGACGGCCTGGTGACCAGCCAAGTGCGTTACTATGACGCGGCGGATACGAACCACAACATCAAGACGATCTCGCATTACAATTACCGCGGCCAGTTGCGGGGGAACGAGCCGCCGGCTTCGCCCTTTACGGTGCAGGACGTGGACAACCTGGATCGGACGACCGCCACGGCGCAGTTCATCGCCACCAACAACTTCGGGGCGGGCTGGACCAACGTGCTGACCAACGCGGCCTATGCCGCCAGCGCAGCGGACGCGCAGCGCCGGACCCTGGCGATCACGCGGTACGATGAGCGCGGCCGGACGTACCGCAGCGAGGTCTATGCGGTCAGCGCCGCAAGCGGCGCGCCGGGCAACAAGCTGGTGACCGATAATTATTTCGATACCGACGGCCGGCTGGCGGGCACGGCGAGCCCCGGCCGGGGCGGCCAGGAGTACGCCTTCGATGGCGCGGGCCGACCGATCGAAACACGGACCGTGCTGGCGCTCAAGGCCGACAAATACGAAGGCGCCGCCTATGTCTACCGCGAGCCGCAGCCCGGCGCCGCCTTGGGCGGCAATGACGGCCTGCTCCAGTCTCCTGTGGGCGGGGCTTCCAGCCCCGCGTCTGGCGCTGTGAGCGGTGGGCACGACGGCCTGCTGCAGCTTGTGCGCACCGTCTATGACGAGGCCGGCAACGCGATCAAGACCATCACCCTGGAGGCCAACCACGACGCGACGAACGGGCTCAGCCTGACCGCCGGGCAGGAGAACTTCGTGCGGTCGGCCGTGTGTGCCTGGTATGACGTGCTGGGCCGGCCGATCGCCACGGCCAGCTATGGCAGCGGCGACCCGGCGGGCCGGTGGACCTATGCCACGCTGCCGGCCCGGGCCGCGCAGCCGCCGGCGCAGAGCAGCGACCAGTGCCTGGTGACGCATACGGGTTATAACGCCGCGGGCCAGCCGGAACTGGCGACCAACGCCCTCGGGCAGGTGACCAAGAGCTTTTTCGACGCGCTCGGCCGGCAGACGGCGACCGTGGAGAACTACTTTTCCGGCGCCAACTACTGGACGCAGGAGCCGGACCAGCCCAAGGCGCGCAGCAACGACGTGTGCCGGATCGGCGCCGTGGCCTACGACGGGCTGGGCAGCGTGACCAACCGGACCCTGGTGGACCCCAACCACGACGGGGCTCTGGGCGACAACCAGGTGACGAGTTACAGCTTCGCGGACACGAACAATGCTGCGCTGGTGACGACAATCGTCTATCCCGACTCGACGAACAGCACCACGGACGTGGTCAGCCTGACCTATGCGCTGGACGGGCAGGTGGCCACGCGGACGGACCAGAAGGCGTCCACGAACACCGCGAACGTGGTCAGTTTCGATTACGATGCCACGTTCCGGCGGTTGATCGCGCAGCGGGTCAGCACGCTGGGCACGGGCGTGGATGGGGCGGTGCAATCCGTCAAGTACAGCTTCGACGCCCTGGGCCGGCAGGAGAAGCTCGGCGCTTATGCATCGAACGACGGCTCGGGCACGGCGACCAACGAAGTGCAGTACGCCTATAACGAGTTGGGGCAGCTCGTCCGGGAATACCAGGCCCATGCGGGCGCGGTGGACACGAACGCCACGCCGTACGTGGCCTACGTGTTCAGCGACGATGCCACGGCCGGCGTGTTGGATCATCCGCGGCTCTTGAGCGTGCGTTATCCCAGCGGGCGGGTGGTGCATTCCCGCTATGGCGCGCCCGGCAGCCGGGACGACCTGCTCTCGCGGCTGGCGAGCGTGCATGACGATAATCCCACCGCGCCGGGGACGTCGGGCCAGATGCTCACGAGCTATGCCTACAATGGTCTCAACCGGATCATCCAGGAGGCTTATCCCCAGCCGGGCGTGACGCTGGATTACATTGGGGACACCCCGGGTGTCTATGCGGGGTTCGACCGGTTCGGCCGGGTGCAGGACCAGAACTGGCGAACGCCTGGCGGCAGTTCGGTGGATCGGTTCAATTATGGTCATGATTTTAATGGGAACCGGATTTTCCGGAGAAATGTTCTGGCGGAAGCTAGTCTCACCCCAAAAGACTGGGCATACGGGTATGATGCGTTTAATCAATTGACCGCCGCAAATCGCGGCAGGCTGCAAGATCAGCCGTCGGGTCAGCTTGTGGCCAGTTCGACCAACTCGCAACAATCGTGGAATCTGGATCAGGCTGGCAATTGGTCTGGTTTCATGGAAGGCACTGGCGTTGCGTGGACGCTCAACCAAGCGCGGAGTAACAACAAAGTTAATGAAATCACCAACATCACCGCGAGCACGGGGACAGTCTGGGTGACGCCGGCTTACGACGCCCGCGGCAATATGCTCGCCGGCCCAAAGCCAGGGGCGGAGACGAACCGCCTCCACTGTGTTTACGACGCCTGGAATCGTCTTGTTCAAGTGAATGCGGATAGCAACGGAGCCCCCGGCACGCTGATCGCGACCTATCGCTACGATGCCGCCAGCCGGCGGATCGCCAAGCTGCTGGGCGCGAACCCGGCCAGCCCGGACGCCAGCTTCGATTATTTCTATAACAACACTTGGCAGACGCTGGAGGTGAGGAAGAACAGCAGCCTCCACGAGCAGTATGTCTGGTCGGTGCGCTATCTCGATGCGCCGGTGCTACGCGACCGTGAT
>JAPLSZ010000366.1 GCA_026398385.1 Kiritimatiellota bacterium
CGCGTACGGCTGTTCATCGTGACCTCCAGGCTGCTGCATGGGGCGCATTTATGAATCCTGGATCCGCTTCTGCACCCTTGCAAGGACCCCGGCCCCCCGTCAAACCGCGCATCACCACGCTCGCCGCGCGCCTGCACGCAGCGGTGCAGGAGCGTCGGCGGCTTGCCCGACGGCGCACCCCAGCGTCCGCCGCAGGGCGATGACGAGCTGGCCCAGGCTGAATCTTTTCATGGTTTCTCCGGAGCGACGGATAATAAAACGCTCTTTTCTGGCGGTGCCGACAGACGCCCGCGGGGGTCGGCATGAAGAATCGCCTTCACTAGGGAGACGACGCCATGGCCGTGCCGGAAAGGCAAGCTGAAAGTTGAAGCCGCCGCCCATTCTGCCGGCGATGCGCTCCCGAGTGCGCTGGCGGGCTGGAAAAAGTAGGCTCAAGGGCTTGACGGGCCCCGCCATCAGGGCATAATCGCTCCATGCAAACGTATGGCACCCCGGCGGCATGGCATACGGTGCCGCTCCGGCGGGTGCGCCCAAGCCATTTCTTATTTCCGATCGGTTGTGCAGCGCTTGCGCTTTGCAGCCCCGTAGCGGCGGCGGAGACGGACAAAACACCAACCGCCGGTGCCTCCGATGTGAAAGCGCCGAGGTTTTCATGGGCAGTGGCCGAAGCCGCGGCCAAGAACTGGCCGCAATTTCGCGGGCCGGCGTCCGACGGCCGCGCGGTGGGTCGCGCTGTGCCCTTGAAGTGGAGCGAGCAGGAGAACATCCGTTGGAAGACCCGCATCCATGACTTCGGCCACTCCTCGCCGGTGGTCTGGGGCGGTCAGGTCTGGGTGACCACGGCCACCCAGGACGGTAAACACCTCTTCGCCGTCTGCTGCGACCGTGCCACGGGGCGGATTGTCCACGACATTCAGGTCTTCGAGCCGGAGAAGCCGGAGAGTATCAACGCGCTGAACACCTATGCAACGCCCACGCCCGTGATCGAGGAGGGCCGCGTCTATGTGCACTTCGGCACCTACGGCACCGCCTGCCTCGATGCCCGGAGCGGACAGAAGCTTTGGGAGCGCACCGATTTGCATTGCCTGCACATGCAAGGCCCCGCGTCGTCGCCCATCCTATTTGGCCAGCTGTTGATCCTCGACTTCGCCGGCGGCGACGTCCAGTTTCTTGCCGCTCTGGAAAAGACGACGGGCAAGACCGCCTGGTTGCGGAAGCGGTCGCTGGACTTGAGCAGCCTCGCCCCGCTGCAGCGCAAAGGCCATTGCACGCCGATCATCATTGACGTGGCGGGCCGGCCCCAGTTGTTCAGCCCCGCTTCCCACGCCGCCTACGCCTATGATCCGTACACCGGCGAAGAGCTATGGAAGGTGCGGCACCAGGGCGACTCGGTGGTCTTGCGCCCGCTGTTCGGCCAGGGCCTGCTGTTTTTCAGCACGGGATTCAGCCAATTCGAGATCTGGGCGGTGCGGCCCGGCGGTCGCGGCGACGTGACGCAGACGCAGGTGGCTTGGAAGTTCACGGAAGGAGCGCCTCGGAAAACATCGCCCGTGCTGGCGGGCGGCTGCCTTTTCCTCCTGCAAGACGACGGCGCGCTGGTCTGCCTGGAGGCCAGCACGGGGAAGTTGGCCTGGAAGCAGCGGATGGGGGGGCAATTTTCCGCCTCACCGGTCACGTCGGCCGATCGGATCTACTGTTTCGACCAGAGCGGCCAGACGACCGTTCTCGCCGCCGGACAAAGCGATCAACCGCTGGCCGTCAATCAACTCGACGAAGGCTGTTTCGCCTCGCCGGCGGCGGTGGATGGGGATTTGTTCCTGCGGGGCAAGGCCCACCTTTACCGCATTGGGAATTGAGATCACCCGCATTGTAGCTTGACGTTTCATCGAGTCGAAAGAGAAGCATGCTGGCCACACGCACAATCCATCGTCGCGATTTCATCAAGGCCGCGGCCGGGGCGGCCGCGTTCAGCTTTGTGCCCGCGCACGTGTTGGGCGCGCATGGGCAGACGTCGCCCAGCGAGAAACTCAACATCGCCGGCATCGGCCTGGGCGGGATGGGGTACGGCGATCTCCAGAACTTCGCCGGCGAGAACATCGTTGCGCTCTGCGATGCGGACCAGAACTACGCAGCGGCGGCGTTCAAGGAACACCCGGATGCGAAGGTCTACACGGATTACCGGGAGATGCTCGACAAGCAGAAGGACCTTGAGGCGGTGTTCATCGCGACGCCTGACCATACGCACGCGGCCATCGCGGCCGCCGCCATGCGCGCCGGCAAGCACGTGTATTGCCAGAAGCCGCTGACGCACGATGTTTATGAGGCGCGGACGCTGGCCCGGCTTGCGCGCGAGACGAAAGTCTGCACGCAGATGGGCATCCAGCACCATTCCGGCGAGGGCATCCGCTTGGTGCGCGAATGGATCGAGGCCGGTGTGATTGGCGCGGTGCGCGAGGTTGTCGCGTGGTCCACGTTGACGTACTATCCGGCCGGGCATGTGTGGTGGAGCCCGGCATGTTTGCGTCGTCCCACGGACACGCCGGCGGCGCCGGCGGGGTTGAACTGGGATGTATGGATCGGGCCCGCGCCGATGCGCCCGTATCATCCGGCATATCATCCGAAGACGTGGCGGGCCTGGTGGGATTTCGGCAGCGGCATGATGGGTGACCGGGGCGTGCATACGCTGGATTCCGTGGTGTGGTCGCTCAAACTCGGCTTGCCGGAGAGCGTCGAGGCGACGTCGTTTGATAGGAACCCGGACACCCATCCGTTGGCGGCGGTGGTGACGTTTCAATTTGCCGCGCGGGAAAAACTGCCGCCGGTCAAGGTGACGTGGTACGAGGGGCTGCGACCGCCACGGCCGACGGAATTGGAGGATGGCCGGACGCTGGGCGACGCGGAAGGCGGCCTTTTGTTTTACGGCTCGAAGGGCACCATCATGTCCGATTACACGGCCAGCCGTCCGCGGTTGATACCGGAAAGCAAGATGAAGGAGTTCGGAGCGAGCCGTCCGCCGAAGACGTTGCCGCGTGTGCCGGGCGGGCATTATCAGGAATGGGTCCGCGCGTGCAAGGGCGACCGGAAGACGGGCGCGAGTTTCGATTACGGCAGTTATCTTACCGAGATTTGCCAGTTGGGCAACATCGCCAAGCGCGTGGACGGCCGGATTATGTGGGACGCAGCGAACATGCGCGTGACCAACAACGAAGCCGCCAACCAGTATGTGAAGACGCCGTACCGGGAGGGCTGGAGCCTGTGACCGGCAAGCAGCGCTACGAGGCGATGCTGCGCGGCAAACGGGTTGATTTTGTCCCGCGCATTCCGATTCTGATGCAATTTGCCGCCGACTACATCGGCGCGAAGTACGGCGCGTTTTGCAGCGATTACCGGGTGAAGGTCGAAGGCAACCTCCGGTGCGCCGCAGACTTTGGCCTCGACCTCGTCGGCGTGATGTCCGATCCGTATGCGGAGACGCAAGGCTACGGCGCCGAAATTGTCTTCCTCGACAAAGGCGTGCCGCAATGTCCGCATCCGCCCCTCGAAGACACGACCGATCTTTCCCGAGTGCCGCGGCCGAATCCGCTGCTGGCCGCCCGGATGTGGAACACCGTTTGCGCGGTGCGGGCATACCAGGAGCAAACCGCCAACGCGTACTCCATTCTCGGCTGGGTGGAAGGTCCGGCCGCCGAGGCCGCGGACTTGCGTGGCGTCAACCAATTCCTGCTCGACCTGCTGGACGATCCGGCGTGGTGCGGCGAATTGATGGACCGGTGCGTGGACGTGGCGGGTGACTACGCCCGCGCGCAGGTGCAGGCCGGCGCGGACACCCTGGGCATCGGCGACGCGATCTGCTCGCAGATTTCTGGCGACTTGTACGAGCAACTCGTGTTGCCACGCGAACAGCGGCTGGTAGCGGCGATCAAGGCAACCGGCGCGTTCGTGCGGCTGCATATTTGCGGCAACATCACGCACCTGCTCGACGGCATTGCGACTTTGGGGGTTGATATTCTCGATGTGGATCACATGGTGGACCTGGCGCTGGTACGGAAGAAAGTCGGCCCGTGCGTCGCGTTGGCCGGCAACATCGATCCTGTGGCTGGCATTCTGCGCGGCACGCCGACAGCGATTCGTGACCGGTTGCGACGGGATTACGAGTTGGTGGGCAATCCGTTCCTGGTGAATGCCGGCTGCGAGATTCCGCCCGGCACGCCCGCCGCGAACTTGCGGGCCTTGTGTGCGCCGTTGGCCTGGCGGCCGTAAATGGCTGAACGGGTTAAGCGCGCGCCTGAAGCAGTCGCCGAGTGTGGCGTTGTACGGCGCAGGGCCAGCGGCGCGGAAATCGACATCCTCTTGAGCCCCAGCACGCCGCTCACGGGTTCGCGGTCGCCACCGCGTTGGTCTTGGAGACCTCGTAAAACTTGCGGCCATCGCGCAGCGCTGCCCGGTTGAGTCGTTCGATCTCGGCCCGCGCCTGATACTTCCGCTCGCGCTGTTGATCCGTCTCACAGGCGACAAAGCCCTCGGCGTCGGGATTCGGCCTGGTCTTGAGCGCCTCTTGCCCGGCGCGGATGATCGCAAGCGCCTGGCTGTAGCGGGGATCGTCTTTCGGCAGCCGCGCGAGTCCCGGGCTCATTTCCGGTCGGTCAAAACTGAGGTCTGTGATCCCGGTGGCCGCGCCCAGCCGCTGGAGCTGGCCCATTTGCCCGCCGTCCAGCGGGGAGCGGCCGAATTGATTGTGGGGATAGGCGCTGGCGTAGCTGGGATAATACGGGGCGTTCAAATCCACCCACGTCACGATGCGGTCCAGTTCTTCCGGGCTGAGCTTCACCTTCTGGTGCACGTTGGTGCCGGCCAGGATTTGGGTCAGCTTGCTGGCATGCGAGCCCCACGAATAGGCCTGCTGAATTTCCGGCGGCCCGGCGCCTGTGACCTTGAGCGCGCCCTTGGTCCAGAGGTTCACGTACGAGACATTAAAAATCAAACCCCGATCGCCCGCCAGGTTGAGCTTCGCACCGGGTTCCTTGCCATAGTCGTGGCAGCGCACGCAGTTTTTGTCGAAGACCGGCTGCACCTCGGTCCGGTAGTTGAACAGGCGCGGCGGGCCGCGCCACCCTTCCAGCCGGCTCGGCGCGCGCCGCAGGGCCAGCGTGGCGCGTTTGCTCGGGGGCGGCGGCGCGCCGCGGCGTTCCTCGTGGCAGCCGACACAGCCGGCGTGCTCGCCGGATTGCACGATCGTGCCGCTGCGCATGGACTGAATCATCATGCCCTGCTCGTCCAGCAACTGGAAATAAACGAACCGGTCCGACGGCAGGGCAAAGTACGCGGAGCCGTCGGACTCGACCGGCACGGTACCCAGGATGCGCTTGTTGAGGAAATCGTGCCAGCTCATGCCCGGCCGCTCGACGCCCTGTCCTTGCCAGCCGGGCTTCGTCCAATAGCGCTTCTCCGGCGACTCCACCACCCGCAGGGCCTTCACGCTGCCCGGCTTGACGCCCTGCATGTGGGTGCCCACGTACACGTTCTGCACGTACATGTACCCGTCCGCGTTCTTGAAATCCCGCCGTGCGGCCATGACCGGCGGACGCGGGCGCGGTCCGAGCGGCCGCGGGTCGTAGCAGCCGGGGCCTTCCGTGTGCAACAGGATCTCATTGCCGAATACATCCGCCAGATAAAGGCCCATCTGCTCGCCCTGGCCGGTCATGCGCGCGCACAGGAAGTATTTGTCCGACAGCGGATAGGGATCTTCGTATTTCGGATGGACGCCGCTAAAGGTGTCGAAGCCGCTGTTGGGTCCGCCGGGGTCGCCCACCCGGTGGATGGCGTCGGCCGGCCAAGTGCACACCACCGGCGCGCGGCCGTCCACGCCGCGCCGGCGGTCCAGGATCGCCATCGCCCCCCACGGCCGGTCGTGACAGGCGCCCAGAATGCATAGCACCAGCTCCGTGCCCGGGATGATCTGCGGATCGAGCACCACGCCCCCGGCCGGCGTGCTGGTGCCGTAGAAAATCACATGGCCGGTCCCGTCGGGGTTGGCCGTCCACAAGCCCTGGGCATTGCCGAAGTTGCGGTCCACGTAGTCCCAGCGGTCGTAAATCATCCGGCCGTCCGGCATCAGCGCTCCGTGCCCCTCGAAAAGCGTGCTCTTGCCGATCTGATGAATGTTTGCGCCGTCGCCGTCCATTTTGAACAGGTTGCCCATGATGTGGATGTTACACATGCAGTATTTGGGCTCGCGCGAGGACGTGAAGATGATGTGGTCGTCCGGCAGGTAGAACGGATCGATATCGAACACGCCCTCGGCGGAGGTGAGCGTTTTGAGCCCGGTGCCGTCGGCGTTCACCTCGTAGAGGTGGTAGTTGTCGTTGATGTTCTTCCGCATGGAGAACACGATCTTCTGCCCGTCGAAATACACGTCCGGATCGCGCAGGCGGCCCTGCGGCCCGGGGTCCGCCACGACGCGGGACGCCCCGTTCCGGGCGAAATCGATCGCCTTCAGGGGTCCGCCGGGCTGGTAGCTGCCGGTGTTGCACTCGCCGGTCTGGAACATGGTTTCGGTGTTGTGATGATCGCCGCGATACTGACGGCGCACCACGTAGAGGAGGGGCTGCCCGCTGACGAGGGGATTGGCGATCAGCGCCGCGCGGCGGAGCTGGTCGAACGCCTCGCGCGCGGCCGGAGGTTGCTTCCCGAGCGCATCGAGCTGCGCCAGGAAAGCACCGCCCTGCGGGTACCGCGGGCCGAAGGTGGCCGTCAGATCGGCGACGGCGGCGCGCAGCATCGCCACCTCGTTGCTGGCCGGCGGAGCGCCCCAGGCGCGCACCGCGCCCAGTGCCGGCAGCAGGGTTATGAGCAGGGGGGTCGAGAGGCGGCGCGTAAAGCTGGCTGGATATTTCATAGGCTGTAAACAACGTATTAGCGTAATACAAATTATACGGTGCAGTGCAACCTCCGCTGGAGACCTGCGAACAAAACACGAGTGAAATTGTCTATCCGTAATTACTTATACAGTCAACCGTATTTCGTGTGCCTGTCGCGTAGTGCTTGACGGCGAGGCGGCGGGCGGGTACAGTGCCGCGCCGCTTACGTGAAGGAGCAACCGCATGGCGATCAACTATGGTTTGACAGAACAGCAACTGGAGATTGGCGCGATGATGCGCGCCTTCTCGAAGGATCGGGTGCTGCGGGGCGACAAATACATCCTCAACGGCACCAAGCAGTGGATCACCACCGGCGGCGAAGCCGAAACCTATTCTTCCCCCACGCGTTGCTGCAGGAACTCGGCCGCATGGACATGATGGGCCTCTACGTGCCCACCGCGTACGAGGGCTTCGGCGGCGGCTCGCTGGAGTTCTGCCTGGCCATCGAGCAGTTGAGCCGCATCTGCATCGGCGTCTCCGTCTCCTTCGCGGCGAATGCGCTGGGCGCCTACCCGATCCTGCTGTTCGGCACCGACGCGCAGAAGCAGAAATACCTGCCGCCGATCGCCCAGGGGCAGAAGTACTGCGCCTTCGGCCTGACGGAGGCCAATGCCGGCTCCGACGCCGGCGGCATCCAGACCACGGCGAAGCTCCAGGGCGACCGCTACATCCTCAACGGCACCAAGCAGTGGATCACCAACGGCGGCGAGGCCGACACCTACACCATTATCGCCATGTCCGACAAGAACAAGGGCGCGCGCGGCGCGTCAGCCTTTATTGTTGAAAAGGGCTTCAAGGGCTTTTCCTTCGGCAAGAAGGAGAAGAAGCTCGGCATCCGCTGCTCGACAACGCGCGAACTGGTCTTCCAGGATTGCGAGGTGCCGAAGGAGAACATCCTGGGGCGCGAGGGTTTGGGCTTTATCGTGGCGATGAAAACCCTGGACGAATCGCGGCCGGGCATCGGCGCGCAGGGCGTGGGCCTGGCCCAGGGAGCGCTGGACGAGGCGGTGGTCTACGCCCGCACGCGCCACCAGTTCGGCAAGGCGATCATCGCCAACCAGGCCGTGCAGCACATGCTGGCGGACATGGCCACCAAGACCGAGGCCGCCCGCGTGCTGGTCTATACCGCCTGCCGCACGCTGGGTGCCGGCGAGAAGGAGGTCTCCAAGATCTCCGCGATGTGCAAACTCTTTGCCACGGACGTCGCCATGGAGGTCACAACCAATGCCGTGCAGATCCTCGGCGGCTACGGCTATATGCGCGAGTATCCGGTGGAGAAGATGATGCGCGACGCCAAGATTCTCCAGATTTACGAGGGCACCAACCAGATCCAGCGCAACGTCATCGGCGCGGCGCTGATCAAGGAATACGCGAGCATGAAATAGGGCAGAGGGCGAAACCTGAGACTTGAAACCTGAGGCCTGAGGTCGTTGTCTTTTCTTGCGGATTCCACGTGCTGCGTAGTGCGACGGCGCGTTCCAGATAAAGCGGGGCCTTCATTTTGTTGAGGTGATGCCGTGCATATTGTCGTCTGTATCAAACAGGTGCCCAACACCACGCAGGTGAAAATCCACCCGGAGACCAACACGCTGATCCGGGAGGGCGTGGAGAGCATCATCAATCCCTTCGACGAGAACGCGCTGGAGGCGGCGCTGGTCCTCAAGGATACCCTGGGGGCGAAGGTCACGGTGGTGACCATGGGCCCGCCGCAGGCCGAGGCGGTGCTGCGCGAAAGCATTTCGCGCGGCGCGGACCATGTGCTGCTGCTCAGCGACCGCGCCTTCGCCGGCTCGGACACCTGGGCCACGAGTTACGCGCTGGCCCAGGGCATAAAAACGCTGGGCGCGGTGGACCTGGTGCTGTTCGGCAAGCAGGCCATTGACGGCGACACCGCACAGGTCGGGCCGGGGGTGGGCGAACATCTCGGCTGGCCGGTGATCACCTTCGTCCGCAAGATCGAAGTGGAGGGCAACCTGCTCCGCGTGGAAAGCGTCTTCGAGGACGGCTTCGACAAGATCGAGGTGGCCATGCCGGCGGTGCTGACCGTGGTCAAGGAGATCAATATCCCGCGCATGGCGTCGCTCAAGGGCCGCATGGCGTCCCGGAAAGCGGTCATCCCGCCGGTCACCGCCGCCGCCATTCAGGCCCGGCCGGAGTGCCTGGGTTTGCGCGGTTCGCCGACGCGGGTGATCAAGATCTTCACGCCGCCCAAGAAAACCGGCGGGCAGAAGATCAGCGGCGCCGAGCCCGCCACGGCGGCGCAAGCCGTAATCGGCAAGCTGCGCGAGTTGCAGATCGTCTGACGGCGGCAACCGCGCAGCGCCGCCGCGGGGACAGCGAGCGCGGGCCTGGGTGCTTTTGACGATAGCGAGGTGGTGTCATGGCGCTGGATATTGATATTGATAAATGCACGGGTTGCAGCCTGTGCGTGCGGGCCTGTCCCTTCGGGGCGCTGGTGATGGAAACGCGCGAGAAGCTGGGCCTGCCGGAGAGTAAATTCAAGAAGATCGTCGTGGTCACCGCCAGTTGCACCCTGTGCGGCGCGTGCCTGGAGACGTGCAAGTTCGACGCCATGCACATGGAGAAAATCCAGGGCGGCGGCACGCCGCACAAGGAGCAGTACCAGGGCGTCTGGGTGTTCGCCGAACAGCGCGACGGCGTGATTCAGGGCGTGGTGTACGAGCTGCTGACCAAGGGACGCGCGCTGGCCGATCAGCGCGGGACCCACCTCGCGGCTGTGCTGCTCGGCCATCAGCAAAAGGACCAGTGCGCCCAACTGTTCGCCCAGGGCGCCGACAAGGTCTACTACGTGGACCATTCGGCGCTGGCCCAGTTCAACAGCGACGCGTACACCGACATCCTGACCGGCCTGATCAACAAGTACAAGCCGGAGACTGTGCTCACGGGCGGCACCTCGATCGGCCGCACATTCATTCCGCGCGTCGCCGTGCGCGTCAACACCGGCCTGACGGCCGACTGCACGGGACTGGAGATGGACGAAAAGGAGCAGATCCTGCTCCAGACCCGGCCGGCCTTTGGCGGCAACATCATGGCCACGATCATCTGCCCCAACCACCGCCCGCAGATGGCCACCGTCCGCCACAAGGTCTTCAAGCAGGGCGCTCCCGTGGCCGGGCGCACCGGCGCGATCATCGAAGAGCCGGCCGGCATCCGCGCCGTCAGGACCCGGGTGCTGGAGGTCGTGCATGCGATGGGGCAGCAGGTCAATCTGGCTGAGGCCGATATCATCGTCTCCGGCGGGCGCGGCCTGGGCGGACCGGAGAACTTCGCGCTGCTCGCGGACTTGGCCCGGGAACTTGGCGGCGCGGTGGGCGCCTCGCGCGCGGCGGTGGATGCCGGCTGGATACCGGCCTACCACCAGGTCGGCCAGACCGGGAAAACCGTCTGTCCGAAGCTCTACATTGCCTGCGGCATCTCCGGCTCGATCCAGCACCTGGCGGGCATGTCTTCCTCCGACGTTATCGTGGCAATCAACAAGGATCCCGAGGCGCCCATCTTCCGGATGGCGACCTACGGTCTGGTCGGCGACCTCTTTAAGCTCGTCCCACTTCTCACCCGCGAATTCAAGAAGGT
>JAPLSZ010000290.1 GCA_026398385.1 Kiritimatiellota bacterium
GCGGCAAGTCGTACCACATCGCCAACGAGTACATTCGCTCCGGCCAGTTCGGCGCCATCACCTACGTGGACCTCTGCTGGAACGTCAACCAGCCCAAGCGCTGGCGCCGCGGCGACCTGCCCGCCCAACTCAAGGAAAGCGACACGAACTGGAAGATGTGGCTGCTGGACCGTCCCGCCGTTTCGTTCGACCCACGTAAATACCTAGAATTCCGCCTCTTCTGGCCGTACTCCTCCGGCATTCCCGGCCAGTGGATGTGCCACCAGATCGACACCGTCGCCTGGTTCACCGGCTGCGAGTTCCCGCGCTCGGCCATGGCCGGCGGCGGCCTCTATGCGTGGAAGGACGGCCGCGAGAACGGCGACACCTTTACGACGATCCTTGAATACGGACCGGAGCACGATCCCGCCCAGGGCTTCCAGGTCGTCTTCAGTTCGCGCCAGACCAACTCGGCGCGCGGCAACGTGGAGAAGTACTACTCCGCCAAAGGCACGATTGATCTGATCAGGGGCACCGTGTCCAACGAGGGCGTGGAGGGCGTCAAGGAGGAGACGAAGAAGCTTGGCGAGACGGAGGCGGCCTCCACGGCCGCGGCCACCGGCGCCGGCAACATGGAAGTCGCGCACATGCGTAACTGGATGGAATGCGTCCGGTCGCGCAAGCAGCCGAACGCGCCCATCGAGGCGGGGTACAGCCACGCTGTGGCTCTGATTATGTCCAACGCCTCGCTGCGTACCGGCATGCAGGCTTCGTTCGACAGGGCGGCGCGCCAGGTGCTGGCCGGCGGCAAGGTGTTCAAGGGGTATTGAGAAGCGGCAGAAGTCAGAAGACAGAAGTCAGATATCAGCGGACAGGACTCTTTTCGCTGTGGTGGACAGGAGCTCTCAATAATCATGAACAGAAGACGTTTTATCGGTATGTTGGGTGCCGGGATGGCGGGATATACCTTGATTGGCCGGACGGAAGGGGCGCCGCCGCGAATCCTGTTGGGAATTTGTTCGGGCTTGGACATGGCGGAGAAATTGAAGGCCGCTGGCTTCGATTTCATCGAAGGCGGCGTTGCGGCGCTGCTGAAGCCCGATGCGTCGGATGCTGAATTCGCGCCGGTTCTGGCGCAACTGAAGGCTTGTCCGCTGCCGATCCGGTCGTGCAACGGATTCATCCCGGCCAGGTTCCGGCTCACGGGGCCGGAGGCGGCGCATGACGCGCCGCTGGCGTACGCGGTCAAGGCTTGTCGGCGCGCCGATGCGGCGGGGATTCCTTATATCGTGTTGGGCAGCGGGGGTGCCCGCAAGGTGCCCGCGGGGTTCGATCTCGCGCAGGGGCAGACGCAATTCATCGCGTTCTGTCAAAAGCTGGGCGAACGCATTGCGGACGGCCAGGTTACCATCGTGCTGGAGCCGCTGAACAAGGGCGAAACAAATCTGCTCAACTCGGTGGCCGAAGGCGTGGCGTACGTGGACGCCATACATCAGCCCCGCATCCAGTTGCTGGCCGACTTCTATCACATGATGAAGGAGGGCGAGGGGCCGGACTCGATTCGGCAGGCCGGCGCCCGTCTGCGCCACTGCCACATTGCCGAGCTGGAGGGGCGCAAGGCTCCGGGTACGAAAGGCGAGGACCTGAGCCGGTTCTTCAAAGCCCTCGTCGGGATTGGCTATGCCGGCGGCGTTTCGTGCGAATGCGGGTGGCCGAAGGATGTGGCCGCGGGCTGGAAAACGGCGCTCGCCACGATGCGCAAGCAGGCGGGCCGATAGTTCGGCGCTCGCTGTGCGATGCGGACTGGAATCGCGGCCGGGCGGACAGGAGGAAATTAATATGAAGGTGGACATCGCCGTCACCGTGGACGAGGCCTTCGATGCCTGGCGCTCCGGCAAGCGCGGCGACGATTACAGCCGGATCTTCGATGAGTGGCACGCGCGTGACTTGCAAGCCCTCGTCCGGCGCGACCGCAACCACCCGGCGGTAATCATCTGGAGCATCGGCAACGAGGTGATGGAGCAGGGGGATGCCACGCTGACCAAACACCTCGCCGATCTCGTGCGTGCGGAAGATCCGACGCGTCCGGTTTCTAATGGCTACAACGATCCGGACGGCGGGCGCGCTTCCGGGGCGGCCCTGGCCCTCGGCGTCATGGGCGTGAATTACTTCTTCGGCCAGCAGGACCGCTGGGACAAAGATCCGCGCTATCAGAACATGCCGACCATGGGCAGCGAAACCTCCTCCTGCCTCAGCTCCCGCGGCGAGTATTTCTTCGGCTCCGACAACCAAAACTGGCAGGTGACCTCCTACGACCGGGCGGCCCCCGGCTGGGGCTGCGATCCGGACACCCAGTTCCGCACCCTCACCCGCTGGCCGCATCTGCTGGGCGAGTTTGTCTGGACCGGTTTCGACTATCTCGGCGAGCCGACGCCGTACAACTCCGACGAGACCAACCTGCTCAACTTCCGCAACGATCCGACGAAGCGCGCCGAACTCGAAAAAAAGCTGGCCGCAGCGGAAGGCTTGCAACCCGCCACGCTTTCGATCCGTATCCAGTGAGAAACGCCCAACCATCAACCGAGCACCTGCCAAAATGAAAATAATCAACCTGCTTCTGACAATCCTTGCCGCACTCGCCCCGCTGGCCCGCGCCGCGGACGCGCCCGTCCCCCCGCGTTCCGATACCCGCTGGTTCGAGGAGGCCCGCTTCGGCCTGTTCATCCACTTCGGCCTGTACAGCATCCCGGCCGGCCAATGGAAAGGGGTCAAGTCGGGTCGCAATTGGTATGCCGAATGGATCCGGGCGCAGCAGGGCTTCGATCAATTCGAGCAGAACGGCGTGTATGGCCTGTCCAGGGAGGAATACGACACCTTGCTCAAGCAGTTCAATCCGGCGGGCTTTAACGCGGACGAATGGATCGGCCTCGCCAAGGAGGCGGGGATGAAGTACTTCTTGATCACCGCCAAGCATCACGACGGATTCGCCTTGTGGCCCAGCAAGGCCAGCGGCTACAACGTCGTGGAGGCAACCCCCTTCCGGAGAGATATTCTGGGGGAACTCGCCGCCGCCTGCAAGAAGCACGGTATCAAACTCGGGTTCTATTATTCCCACCTGCAGGATTGGGGCCACCTCGGGGGCGCCGTGCCCGATTGGGGCGGGCGGGCCAAGGACGGCAAGAAGCCGAATTTCACCCCGCCCACCCAGGCGCAATTCGGACAATACTGGAACACGATCGTGATCCCCCAGGTCGGCGAATTGATGGATCGTTACCAACCCGCGTTCTTCTGGTTCGATTGCTGGCAGGGGACCGGTTTGCTGACCCCCAGCCGCCTCGAACAACTCATCGGCTTCATCAAGGGGAAGTCCCCGTCCACCCTGATCAACAGCCGGATCGGCGTCACCTGGAACCACCCCAAGGGCGACGCGCTGGCCGATTTCCTTTCGCGGGCTGACAA
>JAPLSZ010000291.1 GCA_026398385.1 Kiritimatiellota bacterium
AGCCCCGCCCACAGGACAGATTGCGATCATCAAATAAGCGTATTTCATCCCCAACAGCCACCCGCCGACGGCGCCGGGGCGTCACACCTGCCGCCGCTGCCAGCGGCCGGTCTCGAACCACAGCGTCATCAGCAGGCCGTTCACCGCCGAAGCCAGACCGATGGCCCACCAGACGCCGGTGGTGGCCGGCTGCCACCAGCGCACCAGCCACAGGGCCAGCGGCACCTGCAGGCCCCAGAGGCTCAGGATGGTGATGATCATCGGCGCGAGGCTGTCGCCCGCGCCATTCAGCGCCCGGCCGATGATGACGCCGAAGGCGGCAAAGACGTAGAACGGCGAAACGATCCGCAAATAACTCGCCCCGATGCGCACGACGTCGGGATCCCGGTTGAACGCGCGAATAAGCGCCGGCGCAAAGGCCGCCAGCAGACCGCTTACGGCGAGCATGATGACCACATCCAGCGCCGTCGCAAGCCACGCCGCCTGGCGCGCGCGGCCGGGTTTGCCCGCGCCGAGATTCTGGCCGACGAGGGTCGCCGCCGCGCCGCCCAGCGCGAAGGCGGGCATGAGGATGAGCATGTGAAAACGCAGGCCGGTGCCATAGGCGGCGACCGCCGCCGTGCCGCAGCCGGCGACGATGCGCATCAGCACCGCGCCCATCAGGCTGCGCGAGAGCATCTGGCCGGAACCCGGAATGCCGATCCGCAGAATCCGCCATGCCAGGGCCAGCCGGGGCCGGCATTGCGGCCAGCTGATGTGGAGCGTGGCGCGGCCGTCGAACAGGACGCCCACGGCGAGCACCGCCGCCAGCGCCTGGGCGATCACGGAGGCCAGGGCCGCGCCGCGCACGCCCAGCGCCGGCACCGGCCCCAGGCCGTAGATCAGCAGCGGGTCCAGGACGATGTTGAGCCCGTTGGCGATGAGCCCCACCCACATCGGCGTGCGCGTGTCGCCCGCACCCTGCAGGGCGGCGGAGGCGATGATGAGCAGGAACAGGGTAAAACTGCCGAGCAGGTTGACGCGCAGGTAGGCCTCGCCGTCGGCCAGGAGTTCCGGCGCGGCGCCCAGCAGGCGGAAGCAGGCGTCGGAATAGTGCCAGCCCAGCAGGCCGGACAGCAGGCCGAGCACCAACGCCAGCGTGAGGGATTGGCCGGCGGCGGCCGCCGCCTCGTCACGGCGTCCCGCGCCGATGGCGCGCGCGACCAGCGCCACAGTGCCGGTGGACAAGCCCATCAGCGCCGGAAACAGCAGCATCATGATCGCGCCGCCGACCGCAACGGCGGCCACCGCGTTCGGGCCGAGCCGTCCCACCCAGAACAGATTGATCACGCTGTGCAGATTCGACAGCACCGCGCCCACGAGCATGGGAGTGGCCAGCCGGTGCAACGCGCGCAGCAGACTGCCCTCGGTGAGCAATGCCGCGGTATGTGTCGGAGGGGGATCCATCGCGTCGCCCGGAGTCATACCGCGAACGCGCCGCCGACGGAAGTACGAACTGTGCACAAGCCCGACGCGTGAGGCTACCCTGCGTTTTTCACATCGAAGCAGTACAGGTTTGTGTCGTACCGCAGGTAGAGCCGTCCGCCAACGACCACGGGATGAGCCCAACTCGGGCCGTTGCCTTTGACCTTGACCTTGCCTTTTAGTTGCAGGCCCGCGGGCGAGCACGTGGTCAGTCCGGCCTGGCCACCACCCTCACTGAACAGGTAGAGCATCCCGTCAGCAAAGCAGAGCGAGCCTTTACCTACCGCCCCCTCGCTCCACTGCTTCTGGCCGGTCTTCAGGTCGAGGCAGTTCCAGCCCCCGCCATGGTTGCCATAGATGTACCCGCCGTGGATGACGTACCCCCCGTGGTGACAATTCATCTCCTTGGTCGTCCAAGCCACGTCGGCCATGACCTTGCCATCCGCTTTCTTGAGCTTCAGGCAGATGCCGCCGCTGCCATAGCCGTTGGCCCAGAACACGTAGCCGTCGGCATAGGCGGGCGTGGGGCAGTTGGCCGTATTGCCTGCCGACCAGTTGTTCGACCAGAGCAGCTTGCCGTTGGCGGCATCGACGGCGCAGAGGCCCTGACTGGTTCCCGTAACGATCATCGGCTGGCCCTCGAAGACAACGGCGATACAAGAGCCGTACTCCGGTCCGGCATTGAATCCGCTGCTTTGCCAGATGGTTTCGCCGTTGCGCTTGTCGAGGGCGACGATACAGTTCTTGCCGCCAGGCTTGAAAATGGCCATGTTTTTGTAGATCAGCACCGATTCAGCATAGCCCCATCCGCCCGGGCCCCCGCCGAACTCCTGCGCCTCGCGGCTCCATCTTTTCTGGCCGTCTTTGGCGCCGTAGCAGCCGACCAGGCCGTGGCCGCCGAGCAGATACAGGTTGCCGTTGTCGAACACCGGTGAGGCGCGGGAGCCATCGGGGCCGCCCCGGCCTTTGCCGTGGTCCGTTTGCCAGAGCGGTTTTCCGTCCAGGCCGAGCGCGAAGATCTTCAATTTACCGTTCTGATCGCCGGTGACGAAGACCTTGCCGCCCGCCACGGCAACGCTGGAGAAGCCGACGCCGATGCTGTCAACCTTCCAGAGCAACTTCGGCCCGTCGTCCGGCCACTGCTTGAGCAAGCCGGTGTCGGGCGACTTGCCGTCGCTATTCGGCCCCCGCCAGGCAGGCCATTCCAAGTCGGCAGCCGTTGCCCAAGAGATCACGGTCATCAGGACACAGAGCGACAGCACGTTGCGTTTCATAATGTAGTTCCTTGGATGGTGTGTCATGTAGGCGCATCAGCCCTCTGCTACCCTATGGCCGCTTACTCGTCAAGCAGACTCTTGCGTTAGGGTCAAGTTCACCTACAGCCCAGCCAACGCCCATCACGTCGCCACGCACCGCGCCGCCGGCGGATATTTGCGCCATGCGGACAGACCCGGCCGCAGCGTTTCAGCAAAACGCCGAGCGTCCAGGCTTGGAAAAAGGGCCGCGGAGCTTTAGTATGCCCCGCATGAAGAAATGGATCTGGATCCTGGTGGCGGCGGCCCTTCTGTTCCGCGTGGCGTTTTTCTTCTTCGCCCTGGAGCGCATCCCGCTGTCGTCGGACGAGGCCTGGCCGTCGCTGATGGCCATGCACATCCTCCAGGGGGAGTTCCCGGTGGTGTACTGGGGCCAGTCCTACATGGGCACGCAGGAGTCCTACCTCAACGCGGCCCTGATTGGCCTGTTCGGCCCGTCGTCCGGCCACTGCTTGAGCAAGCCGGTG
>JAPLSZ010000287.1 GCA_026398385.1 Kiritimatiellota bacterium
TGGCGGGCAATGGTCAACTCGGGGTGGGCGCGGTGGAGATCTTCGGCGTAGCGGGCGACCTGCGCGGCGTCCTCGGAAAGCGGGGCAGCCAGGTTCAGGATGCCGCGGCGCTCGCCCGCCTGGCGGGTGAAGTGCTTGAACTCGATGACGTAGCCCTGCCCCTCGAACTTCGATCCCTTGCGTCCGACGGCCTGCCAGTCGCTCCGCCCGGCGTGGCTGTTGACCTCGATGGCGAAGTGGAAATGCCGCGACAGATAACGCGTGCAGAGCTCGTAGAAGGTGGTGCGGAAGAAGTTCTCGTTGGCCTGATCGAACGCCTGGGCCGGAATCTGCCTCACGTAGCGCTCCCGGTAGCCGGCGAACAGCTCGTCGAAACGCCGCTTGCGGTTGACGTCGTAGTAGCACTCTGGAATCGAATGCCAGAGACTCTTGCCGAAGCGCCGCGGCCGCGCGGTATCGCCGGAACCTTGTAGTGCTCCAGTTCGCGGATGAAACGGGTCTTGTCCACAAAGCGGTGCGGCCAATGAACCCGTCCCCATGGACCTGCCATGGACCTGCGAAAGGCTGACGGAACACGGTTTGCCAATGGGTCGAGGCACGTATACTGAACCCGTCGGCCGTCTCCTGCCGTCGCGCCGCAGCTATTCTCATTATGGCGATTGCGGCCCTCTCTTGGTTGTCTCCCGGCGGGCTTTTCTGGCGGCTTCGTGATGTCGGGCGGTGCTCTGAAAGTTTTTTTCGTTTGCGACTGGACTCTGACCGCCGGTTCTCTTACCCTCCTTGACTTGTGGAGGCGGAAAAGATCATTCAAGGGCGCTGCGTAGGGCCTGCTGACGTGGCCTTGATCGGTGCGCTGCTGGTGCAGAATCCGACTTGGGGCCGGGTGCGGTTGTCGTTGGAGTTGTGCCGTCGCTGGGCCTGGCAGAACGGCGCGGGGCAACTGAAGGACATGGCTTGCCGCACGCTGTTGCTGAAGTTGGAGCGCTTGGGCCATATCCGGCTGCCGGCCCGGCAAGGCGGGCGATGCAACGAGCGCGGCTATCGGCATCTGGCCGAGTTGGCGCACAACCGCAGTCCCATTGAGGAGCCGCTGAAGGCCTTGCAGCCATTGCGGATTGAACTTTTGAAAACCGGCGATGGCCGGCTGGCGGAGTTCAAGTTCCTGCTGCACCGTTATCATTATCTGGGCCTGCGCACGTGCGTGGGCGAAAACCTCAAGTATCAGGTTTACGACCGGCGGGGGCGATTGCTGGCGTGTCTGTTGTTTGGGGCCGCGGCCTGGAAAGCCCAGGCGCGGGACCGGTTTATCGGTTGGGATGTCGCCGGTCGCCGGCGACACCTTGCGTGGTTGACCAATAATGCCCGCTTCCTGATTTTGCCTTGGGTGCGGGTGCCGCATCTGGCCAGTCATCTGCTGAGCCAAGTCGCACGCCGGATCTGCGCCGATTGGCAGGCAAAGTACGGCCATGCCATCGAACTGCTGGAAACCTTTGTGGACCGGGATCGGTTCCGCGGCACCTGCTACCGGGCCGCGGGCTGGCAGCATGTGGGCGCCACGGCGGGCCGCAGCCGCAACGATGTAAACAACACGCTGCGCGTCCCGGTCAAGGATATTTACGTGCTGCCGCTTTGCGAGGATTTCCGGCGGAGGCTGTGCGCATGAGCCTGCGGCGGTTCGAGCAACTGGTCGCGTGCACACGCCGCCGCATGGCGGCCCTTCACGACCGGCGCACGGGCCGCAACACGCAATACCCGATGGCGGATATCGGCCTGAGCGCTTTCTCGGTCTTCTACACCCAGTCGCCCTCCTTCCTGGCGTTTCAGACGACCATGCAACAGAACAAGGGCCTGAGCAATGCCCAGACGCTCTTCGGGATCGAGAAGATCCCCACCGACAACCACATCCGCCACACGCTCGACGAGGTGCCGCCCGAAGAACTCTATCCGCTCTACGACGAGGTCTACGAGGCGTTGCGCGAGCAGGGCATCGTGGTGACGTTCCGGGGCGTCGGCAACACCACCCCCATTGCGCTCGACGGCACCTGGTACTTCGACTCCGCTGAAACCCATTGCGAGAACTGCTCGCGCATCGAACACAAAACCGGCCTGATTACGTACTATCACAGCGCCATCACCCCGGTGATCGTGGCCCCCGGCCAACGCCACGCCATCGCGTTACGCCCGGAGTTCATTACCCCTCAGGACGGCCACAACAAGCAGGACTGCGAGATCGCCGCCGCCAAGCGCTGGTTGGACAAAGAAGCGGCCCATTACCTGCCGGGGCTCGACCACAACGCCACGCTGCTGGGCGACGATCTGTATGCCCACCAGCCCTTCTGTCGCCGCGTCCTGCTGCAGCGCTATCACTTTATCTTCACCTGCAAACCCGACTCGCACACCTACTTATATACGTGGGTCAACCAACTGGAGGCGGGCCAGGACATCCGCACGGTCACGATGCGGGTGAAGGACGCCAAGGGCCACTGGGAAGACCACACCTACCGCTATGCCAATGGCGTTCCCTTGGTGGAAGGCGAAGGCGCCTTGAAGGTCAACTGGTGCGAAGTGACCATCACGGGCAAAGCCCGCAAGAAGCCCTACCACAACGCCTTCATCACCGACTGGAAAATCGACGACGACAACGTCGCGGGCATCGTCGCCACCGGCCGCGCACGCTGGAAGATCGAGAACGAAAACAACAACACGCTCAAGACCAAGGGCTACCATCTGGAGCACAACTTCGGCCACGGCAAGCAGCATCTGTCCTCGCTGCTGGCCGCCATGAACATGCTCGCGCTGCTCATGCACACCTTCCTGGCCTTCGGCGACGATGCCTATCAACTGATCCGCGCCACCCTGCCCACGCGCAAGACCTTCTTCGACGACATCCGTGCCCTCACCCGCTACATCTGCTTCCCCTCGTGGGCGGCGATGATGGACTTCATGATGCGCGGTCTGGAAATCGGCCCCTACGCTTCCGCGCCCGACCCCGCGTAGTCGTGACCCCCGGTCGTACTGTGCCCTGACACCGTCAACCCGGCGTTTTCCCATCCTGTAGCCCTAAAACCCGCCGATCACCAACGGTTCTCGAACCAAATGGCCCGCCTCGGCAGCCCCGCGTGGATCCAAAACCAATCCGCAACGGCTCAACGACGTCCCTTCCGATCCCAAAGGCCCGCCGCCAGACAACAGAAAGCGGGCCGCAGGCGCCATAGTGAGAACAGCTGGTTTCTTGTAGGGCCGAATGGCGCCGGCAAGAGTAATTTCCTCGACGCATTGAGATTGACCGCGGAGTCGCTCAACACGTCTCTGGAGCAGGCCCTGCGCGATCGAGGCGGGATCAACGAGGTGCGATGACGCTCTTCGGGTCATCCAACCTCGAAGTTAGCGGCCCTGGTCGAGAAGAAGAATGACTACTTGAAGATTCATCCCAAAGCCAA
>JAPLSZ010000034.1 GCA_026398385.1 Kiritimatiellota bacterium
AGCGCCAGCTACGGCGGCTGAACGTCTGAGGTTGCCGGATTCCGAGCCCGCTGCGGGTGAGGAATACGGTGAGCCTCATTATTCTCACTCATTCGTAGGCTGAGGTTGTCCAGTCTACGACCTCGAACAGAACAGCGCAGTCACCTTGATTGTTCCACACGGTCTTGTCCATATCCCAGTAAAAGAAGTGACTGTGGGTCCCGTCTGAATTTGGTTGTGTACTGTTGGTACCCTTTCTGGTGTATAGCACGACATTGTCGCCTGCCCTTACCGCTTTAGATGGGAACCAGTAAGCATGTCTCTGTAAATTCGATATTGCATTAGTACCCGTGTACGTCGTGTCGAACACGACATAGAATTTCATGTCTGCATCTTGAAGCACCTTGAGCCAAAGGCGTTCGTTGTCCGGCGAAGCCCGATCCACTATTTTTACAATTTTGAGTTTCATCGCTTCACCAATCTTCCGATACATGCCGTCGCCATCAGAGAAGCACCTACGACAAGGCACATAATACCGTATGAGGAACTGATTGCCCAAAACACCGGGGCAAATCCGCACAGAACGCCGCCGATTCCCATCCCTGCACCAAAGAACACCTCAACGGATCTGTCCGCATTGAGTCGCTCGGCAAGAACGGATGCCCGCTTGTCTGCTTCATGGAAAGACTGAACAAAGGTCTTGTACTCGTCGCGATCTCTCGCGGCATCCTCAAGCATATCGAGGAGCAGTTTCTGGACAGCGGGGGACTTCAACTCGTCATCCGTGAGTTGGCGACGTATCCCCGTAAACGATGTCATCTTGCCGCTCGTAGAGACTGGCTTCTCCTCCGGCAATGCGGCGTCTGCCGGTGGCTTGCCCTGGAATTTGTCCGCAGGGGTGTCGGTACTCAGCGGAGGATCATTCATTTGTTTCCTTTCATGCGAACAGTTTTATTGAATGGAATTCAACTCCACCTATGCACGGCGCAAATTACGCCCATTACCGGTGAACAGAGTAGGACCGGCAGCTCAGGCATTCAAGCGCAATAATTGGAGGTAGGGCGTTTTCGGTTTTGCCGGATTCGGGTGGTGGCGGGGGCCGCGGCGGTTGATTTTCTGCGTGTAGTAGAGGGCTATGAATACTTTGCTGCTGAATCGTGACGGCTTCGATATGCCGAAGGATGGATGGTACCAAGTGGCTCCCCTCGGCGAGTTTGCTCACGCGCAGGCTGGCGTGGTCCAGGTGATCGACCGGGAGGCGTGTGACGCGTTGGCGGTCCGCTTTGCTGCAGACGCGAAAACACCGAACTTTGCTGGCCTTTTGGTGGATTTCGACCATTTCTCCCTGGACGGCGAGAAAAGGTCTGAGGCGGCGGGGTGGATCACGGAACTCGAGTGCCGCCCGGCTTCGCCTGAGGGATCCGCCGTGGCGAATGCGCGCCCAGGGCTCTGGGCACGCATTCGTTGGTCGGATGTCGGGGAAGAGGCGGTGAAGGGCGGCCGGTATCGGTTCCTATCGCCGGTCTGGACCCGGAGCGATTGCGTGGATTTGGGTGATGGACGCGTAAGGCCGATGCGGCTGCTGAATGCGGCGGTGACGAATGATCCGAATCTGAAGGGGATGAGGCCGCTGAGCAACCGCGCGGAGGACGCGGCGAGGTTCGTGTGGGAGCTGGGCGTGAGCCCGGATGGACGGCATTGCCCGAGTTGCGTGGCGTATGCCGGGCAGGTGCATACGATGGCGGAGTGGAATGCGGCGGGCGTGAGGCCGGGGGCGGCTGGGCTCTATTGCCAGGGAGATTGCCATTGCAGGCTGGCGCCGTCGGTGAAGGCGTCGGGCGGTGCGGTTCAGCCGGGGCCGATGAGGGCGGGGCAGGATGAGCCGGAGCTTGGAGCGGTGAACTCGCGCGGCGCGGCGGGCATGAAGATTGAGGATTTGCTCTTGAACATGCGACTGCGGCAACGGCATGGCGGGGATCGGGGGACGGACGAGGAATACGTGGAGTTCCTGGCGAATACGGGGTGGGCGGATGAGAAGCGGGTTGCTGTGGTGGCGGTGGGGCAGGCGAAGGCGGCGGCGTGGGCTGCGCGGGCGTTGAGGTGAGCGTGAGGGGAAAAGATGCGCCGTGCATCGGGCGGCACCGGTCACGCGTGATACCGGCCTGCCTTCCGGCTCATCGCGGAGGGCCGGTATACGTATACACGCCCCCCCGCTCTTTACCGGAATTCAAGCCAGTCTGACGCGCTCCGGTGCCGG
>JAPLSZ010000175.1 GCA_026398385.1 Kiritimatiellota bacterium
GAGCGTATGTCCCGATCCAGCTTATAGTGGATACTAACTTCCCCAAAACCGGCGCTTGACTTGGCGCGGCGGGCAGCCTATGGACTATATCATGGAAAACGAGGTGCGCCATGGTGGGCTTGCGAATCAAAACCGGCGCGCGTTTGGATGCAGATCCGGAAAAGCCTGACGCCTCGGAAAAACCGGAAGGTGCGGAGCCCCCGACGCCGGCAGCGGAAGCCGCGCCGGCCGTCGCTTCGTGGGAAGCCCTGCCGCGCCCGGTGTTTTCGACGCGCACGCGGCTGATCGCGGGGGCGGCGCTGGGAGCGCTGTGTCTGACGGCGTTGCTGTGCTTTTGGCAGGGCGCGGCGATCAGCCTGTTGGCGGCTCTGGTGTTTAGTTCCGTCCTCATGCCGGCCATCCGCTGGCTGGGCGGCAAAAAGATACCGTTTCTCTGCGCCCTGCCGCTCCTGTACGGCTTGGCCATCCTTTTGCTGGCTCTGATTTTACTCGTCTGGCTGCCGGCCGAACAGCGCCAGGTGCAGACGTATGGACAGCACCTCGCGGAATTGACGAAACGCTGGACGGCCACGACAGCAGCCTTAACGCCGGCCGTCGCACCAGCCGCGGAGAGCGCCAAGGCAACGCCAGGAACGCCCGCCGGAACAACCAACGCGGCGCCGACCGTGGCCGCGGCGGCGGCGGCGGCGGATGCCGAAGCCCTGGCCGGCCTGGCAAAAGAAACAGTGCATGCGCAGGTGGCGAAAGGCGCCCAGCAGGCGGCGGTTTTCACGAAGCGGCTGGAGCGCTTGACGGAAGTCTCGATGGCACAGACGACGCGCGCCGTCGGAAAGGTGTCCGGTCAGCGCTGGAGTATGTTTTTTCAACTCGTTGTGTTCACCGCCGGTTTTCTGGCGATACCCCTGCTGGGCCCCCGCGAGAAGGCGGTTACCCCGGGCGTGTGGGGACGGCTGGGCGCCCTGGTGGTGGCCGGATACAGCCGCGCTTCGATCCGGCTCAGCGTGTTATGCGGCACTCGGATGCTCCAGGCGGCGGCGCTGGCCCTGCTCAGCGCCATCGGCCTGATGATGGCCGGCCTGGATGTCGCCTGGCTCCTAGCCGGCTGCATCGCCATTTTTTCCTTGGGCCTGCGCTGCGGCCCCTCGCTGGGCATGGTTCTGGCCCTGCCGATGATCCCCCTGGCGCCGTCCTGGCCGCTGGCCCTTGGCGTCGTGGCGGTGTTGTGGGTGGCGCTGATCATGGCGGAAAAAAAGTTGTACTGGTATCTGCAATACCTGCCCGCGCTGAAGGCGGGCTGGGTACCACCGCCTGCCGGAGGCAGCGGCCTCTTCGGCCGGCTGTTCGGCAGGTTGGCCGGCCTCCTGGTGCGCGGCCTGTTCTCCCTGGCGCTTCTGCTGGCGCTGGCGGGCTTCCTTTACTGCTTGGTGCCGCCTTACCTGGCGGATCAGGAGCGTGACGAAGCCCTGAACCAAGCTACGGTGGTGTATAACGCCCACAACACCGTGGATGCCATCGCGAACTATGTCCGGGTGCTGCAGAAATATCCCAACGAACGGTCCCTGTTGCTGGGTTTGGCCAGAAGCTACGCGGACGCCGGCGATGCGACCAACGCGCTGGCGCTGGCCGATCGCGCGGTGAATGGGCAGGCCCGCCCACCGCCGGAGCCCACCGTGCAGATGCGGGTCTATAATGTGGTGATGAGTTTCCGCGCCAAACCTCAGCTACTGGTCAACCCGCTGGAACTCTATGAATATGTGGCGCGGAAGCTCTTGGAGTCGGGCCGGGAGTTTCCGCTCCCGCCGGTCGCCAGCGAGCTGGGCGAAAGGCTGTTGCAGCGGGATGCCAAGAACGCCTGGGGCCATCTGCTGCTGGCGGTGGCCCTGGTGCAGGAGCAAAAATATCCTGAAGCGATCCAGCACGTTCAGCAGGGGCTGGCGGCGAAAAACAGTGAAGCGGAAAAGAGCCTGCAGCTTTTCCTGGCGCGTGCCGTGGCGGAACAGAAAGCACCGCCCACCCCGCCCGATAAGCCGTAAGCTTGGAATTTGTTTCTGATTTTGGGCTTCGTATTTCGAGCTTGGCTGTGGCCGGCGGGGGCGCCGA
>JAPLSZ010000139.1 GCA_026398385.1 Kiritimatiellota bacterium
GCATCGTCACGCTTTCGCGCATTGCGAATGATCCTCGACTGCAGCCTCCCGTAGGAGTCTGGGCAGTATCTCAGTCCCAGTGTGGCTGACCATCCTCTCAGACCAGCTAACCGTCACAGCCTTGGTGAGCCGTTACCTCGCCAACTAGCTGATGATACGTGGGCTCATCCTCAAGCGCCAGGTCTTGCGATCCCCGGCTTTGGATAGCCCCGGATGTCCGGAGCGACCACATTCGGTATTAGCTCTCCTTTCGAAGAGTTATCCCCAACTTAAGGGCAGATTGCCCGCGCGTTACTCACCCTTCCGCCACTTTCACCAGGTTGTATTGCTACACCCTGGCTCACGTTCGACTTGCATGCCTAATCCACGCCGCCAGCGTTCGTTCTGAGCCAGGATCAAACTCTCCGTTAATAAAACGTTAAGCTGCCTGCATCGGCTAGACGCAGGCATTTAATTGATCCACTTAAATCCGGGCCCGCTTGCGCCGGCCCGGACGTCTTACTGCTTTCTCAAAAGAATCGCACCGCTTCCGTATCGAAGCGATGCGTGGGTTATTCTTTTTTCAAAGATCCAAACACAAACAGGGACACTGCCAGCCTACCCTTTTCCAGTGGGCTGGCACCGCCCCACGCTCGAATTTTTCGCCGAAATTTTTCCTTTCAGCGTCAACGCAGATGCCAACATACCGCTTCTTGATTCCGTTGTCAAGCGCCGCGTAGATTTATTTTTCAACGCCCCTTGACCACCGTGCATCCCGTTGATGGGCGTTAAACTATCGGAAGCCGCCCGCCCTGTCAATCACTTATTTTAAAATATTTTCCGGCGCGCCCGAACCACGCTAAAAGCCCTGTTTTACGGCCTGTTTCGCGTTTTTTAGTTTTCCACGCCGGACGGCGGCCGAAAAATATTTTTCGATTTATTTGACCCGCCTCCGGCGCCAAGAGCAGATCTTCCGCCCCCGTAGACGCGGCGGCTCGCCGCGTCGGGCGTGGCAGATTGCGAGCTGTCGCGCCGGGTCGGAGACCTGGCCTACAGATGGCAACCGCCAAGCGGGCAGGGAAAAAGCGGCTTGGCCTTCTGCACGCGGCCGCGTAGGCTTGCCCGAACGCAACGGGAGATGCCTTATGAAACCAACGTTGAAAGCGATTTGTCAGGCCGTCGCGGGCGCCGCCCTGGCCGCCGCGGGCGGAGCCGCTGTGCAGGCCGACGAAGGCATGTGGCTCTATAACGCGCCGCCGCGCCAGTTGCTCCAGGAACGGCACGGCTTCGCGCCGGACGACGCCTGGCTGCAGCACGTGCAGCAGGCCTCCGTGCGCTTTAACAGCGGCGGCTCCGGCTCGTTCGTGTCGGAGGACGGGCTCCTGATCTCGAACCATCACGTCGGCGCCGACGACCTGCAGAAGCTCAGCGACGCGCAGCACAATTACCTGCGCGACGGCCTGCAGGCCCGCACCCGGGCCGAGGAGAAGCGCTGCCTGGACCTGGAGCTGAATGTCCTGATGAGCATCGAGGACGTCACCGCGCGCGTGAAAGGCGCCATCCAGCCCGGCCTGTCCGCCGAGGACGCCTTCGCCGCGCGCCGCGCGGTGATGGCGGCCATCGAGAAGGAATCGCTGGATAAAACCGGGCTGCGCAGCGACGTGGTCACGCTCTACCAGGGCGGGCAATATCACCTCTACCGCTTCAAACGTTATACCGACGTGCGCCTGGTGTTCGCCCCGGAGCAGCAGATCGCGTTCTACGGCGGCGACCCGGACAACTTCGAGTACCCGCGCTTCGACCTCGACATCTGCCTCTTCCGCGCCTACGAGAACGGCCGGCCCGCGAAGATCCAACACTACCTCAAATGGAGCACCACTGGCGTCGCGGAGAACGAACTCGTCTTCGTCTCCGGCCACCCGGGCAACACGGCCCGCCAGCTCACCGTCGCGGAGCTGGAATATCAGCGCGACCAGCGCTTCCCCTACACGCTGGCGCGGCTCAACCGTCTGGAAGTCCTGCTGACAGCCTGGAGCGCGCGCAGCGCGGAGAACGCCCGGCGCGCCAGGGATATGCTGTTCGGAGTGCAAAACAGCCGCAAGGCCCGCGACGGCATGTGGGCCGGGTTGCTGGATCCACAAATGCTGGGCGGCAAGGTTGCGGCGGAGCAGAAACTCCGCGCCGCGGTGGCAGCCTGCCCGACGCGGCAGGACACGCTCTCCGCCTGGACGCGCATCGCGCAGGCCCAGCAGGTCATCGCCGGCACCCACCCCGTCTACGGGCTGCTGGAGGGCCAGCACGGCTTCGGCTCCACGCTCTTCGGGATCGCCCGCCAACTGCTGCGCGCCCCGGAGGAACGCGCCAAGCCCAACGGCGACCGCCTGCGCGAGTTCCGCGATTCGAATCGCGAATCGCTGGAGCTTCAACTTTTCTCCACGGAGCCGATCTACGACGATTTTGAGCAACTCAAACTGGCGGATGGACTGGGCTGGCTCATCGGGCAACTGGGCTACGCCCATCCGCTTGTGCAGCAGGTATTGGCCGGCCGGGCCCCGCGCGAACGGGCGGCCGAGCTGGTGACGGGGACCAAGGTGAAGGACGTCGCCGTCCGCAAGCGGCTGTATGCCGGCAGCCCGGCCGACGGGGCGGCCGCCCGCGATCCGCTGATCGAGCTGGCCCGGCTGGTGGATGCCGAAGCGCGCCGCGTGCGGAAGATCGTCGAGGTGCAGGAGGAAGTGAAGCAGCAAGCCTACGCGCAGATCGCCGCCGCCCGCTTTGTGCTGGAGGGCACCAGCGGCTATCCCGACGCCACGTTCACGTTACGCCTCGCTTTCGGGTTGGCGCAGGGCTACGATGAGGACGGGCGCCGGATCCCCTATCAAACCACCTTGGCCGGACTTTATGCGCGCGCCGCGGAGCACAACCATCTGCCGCCGTTCGACTTGCCGCCGCGCTGGATCGAGCGCCAGCGCAAGCTGGATCTGACCACGCCGTTCAATTTTGTCTCCACGGCGGACATCATCGGCGGCAACTCCGGCAGCCCGGTGGTCAACCGCCGGGGCGAGTTCGTTGGCATCAACTTCGACGGCAAGACCCAGGCGCTGGGGCTGGATTACAGCTACACCGACCGGCAGGCGCGGGCGGTGTCCGTCAACTCGCAGGCCATCCTCGAAGCGCTGCGCAAGGTGTACCGCGCCGACGCGCTCGCCGACGAACTGGTGCGCGGCAAAGCGAAGTAGTCAGGCGCTGCCGCCCGCCATCCGTGGTTGAAATTCCGGCGATGCGTCTGGATGTCGGGGCGCGCGAACAACTGCCGGCGTCCCGGCCGCAGCCGGCCTGCCGTCCAGCCATCTTCTTGTGCCGTGCCGCTACTTCCGCGGCGTGGCGTCGGCTTCGAGATCGCCGAGTGCGTATTGGATGCCGTCGAGGTAGAACTGCAAGACCGCGGGTATCTGGAACACGTTGCCGGCGTGGCCCAGCGAGCCATAGAACACGCGGCCGCTGCCGAACTGCTTGATCCACGCCACCGCGTAGTCCTTATCCGCGCGGCCGCCCTTCTGGGCCGGCCCCGCGGTCACGGGGTCGGACAGATCGAGCGCGAGGAGCACGCGCTGCTGCTCGCGGCTGTAGGGCGCCTTGAACTGGTAAATCTCGTCCACGATCTTGAAACCCTGGCCGCCGAAGGAGCGGTTGAGCACGTGGCCCGGCTCGTCGAGCTTGACCGCCCACGTGCCACCGCTACGCCAGGGATGCCCGCTGAACGTCCCCCCGAGCATCTGCGCGGCCTCGGGCCAGTCGTAAAAGTTGTCCGTCGCAGCGTGAATGCCGATCAGGCCCTTGCCGCTTTTGACGAAGTCCAGCAGCGCCTTTTTCTTCGCCTCGTCCGGCAACGCCAGCTTGGTCGTGTTATTAAGCACAACGGCATCGTACTGGACAAGATTCGCGGCGTCGAACGCCGCGTAGTCGGCACTAACGTCCGTCGTGTAGGCGCCGGTCTTCTGGCCCATCAAGACGATGGCCTTGGCCCCGGCGGCGATGCCGTTGCCGTGGAAAAATCCTTCGCAGCGCCAGAAGACCAGCAGTTTGCGCGGCTTCTTCGGCGTGGCGCTCGCCTTCGCGGGCAACGCCTCCTCGATCTTCTTGAGGTCCGCCGCGGACAGCTCCGGCATCGTCCGGGCCGTGTCCGCCGCGGGCTGGGCGACTCCCGGCTTTTTCGCCGGCGCGGCCATCCCCGGCACAATCAGGAGACTCAGCATCCACAGCATGGCAATCTTCGCGAAATTTCGGTTCATGTGGTCATTCCTTTCGGCTATCCGCACCAAGCGGACGGATGCTCACCCGGTTGCGGGCAGGTGTCAAGCTCA
>JAPLSZ010000089.1 GCA_026398385.1 Kiritimatiellota bacterium
GTCCGAGGGTTTGACACGCTCACCGCCGGCGGGCGCAGCAAGCCTGCGCCCCTACGTCACTGACCCGCCCATTACGTGTTTGGCCATTTTCAATTCGAAATTCAGCGGAGGTAGTGCTATTATCTTTTTTTAAATATCCGTGGCCCGCCGCCCGGTGCGGCCGGCGGCAGACGGAGTCCTGCCAGGAGCATGACCATGAGAAATTTACTGGTGTGGGGTATGGCAGTGTGGGGAAGCGTGCTCCTGGCGCTGGCGGCGCGCGCGGCACCGGAGCAAAGCGGGGCGCCGCGCCTGCGCGTGTTGCTGATCACCGGCGGGCATGGCTTTGAACAGGCCCCGTTCTTCAAGATGTTCGACGAGCGGAAGGACCTTACGTGTCGGAAGGCGGCTTACCCGCAGGCGGCGGCCCTGCTCAAGCCGGGGCTGGAAAAGGACTGCGACGTGATCGTGATGTACGACATGGTCAAGGCGCTCACGCCGGAGCAGCAGCAGGCGCTGGTTGCGCTGCTGAACCAGGGCATCGGGTTGGTCTTGCTGCACCACAATCTGGGTGCCCATGACGACTGGCCGGAGTTCACGCAGATCAGGGGCGGCAAATACTTCCTCAAGGCGGGTACGGTGGACGGCCAGGCCTATCCCGCCTCGACCTATGCCCATGACGAGGAGGTCAAGGTCGCCGTGGCCGACCCGGAGCACTTCATTACCAAGGGCATTCCGAATTATGTAATACACGACGAAGTTTACGCGGGGTGCTATGTCGCGCCCTCGGTGCATGTCCTCCTGAAAACGGATCACCCGAAGAGTTGCCGGGATCTGGCGTGGGTGCATCACTATGGCAAGAGCAGGGTGTTTTATCTGATGTCCGGTCACGACGCCAAGGCGTGGGCCAATCCCAACTTCACCGAGATCCTGTTCCGTGGCATCCGCTGGGCGGCCGGGCGGGAATAGACCGTCATGAAAGCGCTGGTGCTGGCGGCGATTCAAAAGTTGGCATGGCGGGATGTCCCCGAACCCACCCGGCCGGGTCCGCGCGACGTGCTGCTGGAGGTTGCCGCCGTCGGCGTGTGCGGCTCGGATCTGCATTATTTCAACCATGGCCGCATCGGCCGCATGGTGGTTCAATACCCATTTATCCTCGGCCATGAATGTTCCGCCCGGGTGCTCGCGGTCGGGTCGGAGGTCGCGCGCGTGCAGCCCGGCGACCGCGTCGCGGTCGAACCGGCGGTGTCCTGCGGCGTGTGTGACCAGTGCCGCGCGCAGCGCCGCCACACGTGCCGCCAGCTAAAATTCCTGGGCTGCCCGGGGCAGTTGTCCGGCTGCCTGTGCGAACGCCTCGTGCTGCCCGAGGAGTGTTGTTTTCCCATCGCGCCGACGACCACGCTGGACCAGGCAGTGCTCGTCGAGGTGCTCGCCATTGCCGTTTATGCGGTCCGGCGCAGCGAGGTCCGGCCGGGCGCCGCCGTCGGCATTCTGGGCGCGGGTCCGATCGGCCTGGCCGTCTTGCTGGTGTTGCGCCAGGCCGGCATTCGGACGATCTGCGTCACCGAGCCGCTGACCGCGCGCCGTGCGCTGGCTGAGAAATGGGGCGCCAGTTGGGCGGGGGACCCCTATGCCGCCGACGCGGCGCAGGCCCTCGCGCGACGCGAACCGCTCGGCTTGGATGTGGTCTTCGAGTGCTGCGGCCGGCAGGAGGCGGTGGATGACGCCCTGCGCCTGCTCAAGCCCGGCGGCACGCTGGTGATGGTGGGCATTCCGACCGTGGATTGCATCAGCCTCACCATGGACCTGGCCCGTCGCAAGGAAATCCGCTTCCAGAACATCCGCCGGCAGAACGAGTGCGTTTCCGCGGCCCTGGAGCTTATGGAGCGCGACGGGTTGCCGGTGACGCAACTGCATACCCACACCTTTTCGTTCGACCGCGCCGCCGAGGCCTTCGACCTGGTCGCCAACTACCGTGATGGTGTCGTCAAGGCGCTCATCCATGTCGGAAGCCGGGTGCCGCCGGCGTGATGCTGCCCGGCGGCGGCGCCTACGGGTTCTTGGCGGGGATGGGCGGCAGCGGCTGATCCAGAAAGACGTGGACGATTCTGTAAGTGGGCAGGACCGGATCGAGGAACCCCAGCAGTTGCCCGTGGGTGAGGGTGGCGGGCGCAAAGACCAGGAGCACCTTCAGCGGGGGCGAGCGTTGGGCTTTTTTCATGCGCTCCGCCTCAGCCTCCAGCGCTTGGCGGAGATCCTGCGGTCCGGAAACCGGCCGGTGGGCGATCTCCAACTCCGGACGGTCCCGGCCGTCTTTCCACACTGAACCGATCAGGCGCAACTGGCCCGATACCCGGCCGTCTTTTTCCACCAGCGATAATTCCGCGGGGTTCTCAATGCGGTCGGCCCGGTCGAGGAGTCCCGGGCCGGGCAAGAAAGCCTTGTAGTACAACTGGCCGGCGGGCGGCGGGTCAACCCGCACGCCCTGTTCGGAGTCAATGGTGGCCATGAGCATGGCCAGCGCCCGGGCTTGGCCCAGTTCGACCCCGTCCCCGAAACGGATCGTCAGGAAGTAGTCGTTTTTGCTTCGATCCATTGCTTCGATCCAGCGCCGTGATGGCCTCGAGCACCGCACGCAGGCGGGGCTCCTTGTTCAGCACGGTGTCGGCCTCCTGCAACTGCACGCTCAGGCTGTTCAGGCGGTCCATGTCGGTGGCCGGCCGGGGGGCCGCGGCCGGGCCGGGCTCGACCCGCAGGACAAGGTTCTTGATGTGCCGGGCCTCGTTCGGGTTGACCGGCTCGATGACCAGGGTCATAAGCGCGCCTTCCGGCAGCGCGACATCCGGGTTGATGACGCAGTTGGCATACACCGCGCCTTGCGGGGCCAGGTAGGGGACTTGGAGGACCGCGTCGAGCGAGTTAAAGAGCGACACGATGGCCTTGGGATCGTATTCGTCGGCCGCATATACTTTTTTCTCCGGGTGCTCGAACTGTTCCACCATACGCGACCCGGTGAACAGGAAGCCGGCTTCGGGGAGCGTTTTGCCCGTGCGCTGGTCCTTGATCAGCTTTTCGATCCGGATCGACGGCTGTTGCGGCCGGAGGAGGGTCAGCGCGAGCGGTTCGCCCTTGGGCCAGAAGCGGAGCGCGTCCGGGTTGTAGGGCTCGCCGGGTTCCCGGCCGATAAAGCGGAGCGCTTGGTGCACGGCGCTCGGCTTGGCCAGGGCGCTCAACCGCGCCTCGTAGCCATGCCCGCTGGTTTCGCCGATGACCATGAATTCGCAGGGCGCGTCCGGGCCGAGGCCCGTGCTTTCGACCGCGATTTCGATCCGCCGGCGTTTCCGGTCGGCGACTAGGCCGGGCAAAACGAGCGCCTGGCCGTCATCCTTGTATTTCTTAAGGTTGGCCGCATAGGCATCGGCCACCCGCGCCTTGTTTTTCTCGCGCCCCTCCGACTGCTGCTTGTACGGCGCGCGGTCCTGGGCCAGGACCGGCAGGGCTCCCATAATCAACAACAGAACCAGTCGCAGTCGCACAGTATTCTCCTGAAAATATCTGGAAAAAGATGGCGCTAACGCGCCGTGTTTCTCGAATGCCGTGGAAGTTTAGGCATGCGGCGGATTAGTGTCGAGGCCTAAGATCGAACAACCTCTGCTGGGGGCGCAGCCACACGCATGCAGGAGCAGGCCTGAGCGATGCAAACAGACCCTTGCTGCCGCCTGGCGGCTACGCCCACCTGCGCAGCCACAAGGTGGCCCAGGCGGTCTATGACGCCACCGTGGTGTTTTGCGACCGGTTTGGGAGTGGCTGACGGATCAGTGACCAGCCGCAGGCCCTGAGCGAAGTCGAAGGGTGAGCGAGTGAGCAGTAATGCCGGCAGACGAATGGCGGGGATGCTTGCCAGCCTTCGGGAACTTCGTGTCTTTCGTGTTAAACTCTTTTCCGTTCCGCATCCGTA
>JAPLSZ010000318.1:0-9648 GCA_026398385.1 Kiritimatiellota bacterium
ATTGGTCGCCGGCGAAACATTCCACAGCAGGGCTCCGCCGAAGGCGGCGCCGGTGACGATCACGTCGCGGATCAAGTAGTAGAGCCCGAAGGTCCCCGCCCGCGCGTCCGCCGGCGCCAGGTCCAGAATCATCGCCTTGCGCGCCGGCTCGCCAAACTCCTTCAAGCCCCGCAGGATAAAAGCCGGCACCAGCGCGGCAAACGATCGACAGAAGATCAGCGCCAGCGGGAAGGCGGTGAAGAACATAAAAGTGATCAAGACGAATGGTTTTTTCATCGTCCGGTCCGCCAGCCACGCCACCGGCAGATAGATAAGCACCGCCGTGGCCATCTCGATGGCCGTCAGCGCGCCGAATTGCACCGGTGTGATGCCGTGCAAATTCAGCGCCCAGACCACCACGAAGGCGTACGGAATCTGCTCGGCAAACCGGATCAGGATGTCGGACACCAGCAGGTTGCGCAGCGCCGGACTGAATTGCCGGAACAGGGCGAACGGATGTTGCGGCGCGGTCCGCGCCGCGTTTTCCTCCGGAATGAACGCGGCGATCAAGGCGCTGCCCGCCGCGCACAGGAGCAGGGCCACGCCAAAGGCCACGCGCAGGCCGACGACCGTTCCGTACGCCGCGATCAGCGCGCCGCCCAGCACCGGCCCCAGCGCCATGGGGAACCGCCGCACCAGCGAGTGCATGGTGACGCCCATCGTGCGCTGGCGGGCCGGCAGGATGCGGCCCACCAGGCTCATGATCGCCGGCAGGGTGACGGCAGACCACGCGCTGAAAAACAGCGCGCCCAGCAGCACCGCCCACCAGCGCGGCACCGCCAGCACGAGCGCGTAGCCCAGCATGGCCACCAGGTTAAAGAGCAACAACGCCCGCCGCTGGCCCAGCCGGTCGCTCAGATAGCCGCCCGGCAGCGAGTACAGGGCGCCCAGCAGGTTCTGCAGACCGTTGAGCAGGCCCACGGACAGCACCGACCCACCCAGGGCCAGCAGGTAGATCGGCAGGAACCGCTCGGCCATCCGCTCGCCCAGCCCCACCAGCACCACCATCGCCAGCAGCGCGGCCATGCCCGGACGCAAGACGAGCACATCTACTAGCCGCCGCGGGCCGGCCGGCCGCGCCGGAGGTCCGAATTCCGGCCGCCGCACACTTGCATCGGCATTAAGCATACCAACCAATAACACATCCGCCGCGGCCCCGCCACACTGGCCGGGCACCAATTGCTCCTCGCTACGTGAACACCGCCGCGATGAATTCGTTCCAGGCGGCGGCGCGAAGCGCGGCGGCCTGCTTTCGCTTCACTGCGGCAGCGTCCCTGCCCTTTCTAAGACTTTGCACAATCTCCGCCTGTGTCGTTGTGCTTTCAGGCAGCGGGACAGGCGCGGTTCTAACCTCATTGGAGTTAATTGTACCGAGACCCGATGTGGTCTTGGCGTTTCTGAAGAAGTGCGTTCTACCCACTTCGGTGTTGAACCACTCGGCGATAAACTCAGAACAGGCGCGCTTCTTATCCAAGCGGGCCTTGATGATGTGATTTTGATGGACGCAATCAGGTATTTCTCCGGTCCACAGCGCAACGCGGCCAAGTTCCTTGCGACTACCATTGCCCTCGACGAACAGTACATCGTCCGTCTCCAGCCGATAGGATGCCATTTGTTCGTCCGGCACGTTGATGGTCTTGATCTCGCGCAAATCAAGACGGCCACGCTGGACATTGGCGACGCGAAGATAGGGGCGGGCGTGTTTACCCGGCCGGTTGCCAGGGCACTTCTGGAGACCATAGGATACGGTCGCGATGTCGCCGAGCTGTACAATATCGAATTTCGATTCAGGCGGGACGTCTCCGACCAGTTCCATCTGCAGGATCCCCTCGTGACTCCAACGCTCGATGTCGCGGAAACGGGCGATCTGGCAAAAACGTTTGGGCAGGTTGGGCGGGGGCGTGAGGCCGAGCGCGGCTTCGAACTCCCGTTGCGCGTCGCGCTCGATTTGCATGGCCTGCGCGTCAAGTTGTAATGCCTTTTCGGTGGCTTTGCCATAGGCAGCGAGCAGGCGGCGCTGGTCGCGAAGAGTTGGCAGAGGGACAGCAAGTCCCTCGAAATCAGACAACTTGACCTCTTTCCGGCCATCTTGTCCTGACTTGTTATCGGCCAGCCACGACTTGAACCGAGGCGTCTGGACAAGGAGGCGGAAGTATTCGGGAAGAACCTTATTGCGGTCAGGATCGTAAACAGCGAAGTGCGTCGTAACCGCCGCCGATACAAAATCTTCCTGCAGAACGCCAACCGCACCGTTCTTGAGGTCGATCTTCGAGAGCACAACGTCACCAGCCTTGACCCACAGCATGGGAAGGGAGTACTCCCTCCCTTCCTTGAGGACACGTCTGCTGATGGAACCGTCGAAGTGGATGGAAATCGGCAGGATTTCCGCGAAGGGCGTTTTATTTCTGTCGACCGGATCAACACGACGACGAAGGAATCCGCCGATCTTGGCCGAGGGCATTTGGGAATGGATCGCAACGTTGGATACACGTATCCAATCCCAGCGCTCCATGTCCTTCCACCTTTGAACCTGACAGATCATGGCGTTCTGAATCCGATGCCCTGTTGCAGTGGCAGCCTGTTTCCGGTCTCGACGACTCCCACAACCTTGCGCGCTTTGCGGCGGGTTTTGCGCTTGGGTTTGGGAGGGTGCGTGCGTTCCCACTCCCGTTCTGCGGCGTTGAATTCGTCTGCTGTTCGCTGAACCCCGTGCTGCTGTGCGGGCAGATTCGGGTAGTGCCGCGTTGTGAACGGCCCTCGCATCACCGCTTCCTCCTCGGCGAACGCGTCCCTTTGCCGGCCTCAGCGCCGGGCGTGCTCCGGTAGGATGCCCGCGCTTCGCGAACAACCGGCCTCGCGGCGACCTTCCCGCCATAGGCGGCCGGATCGAATGGAACCACCTGTCCGGCAACAGCCTGTGCCCGCCGGGACGCGATCAGCCGCCAGAATTTTGGACTGTTGCGCAGCAGGTAATCCTCCGCGTCCTCATCCGTCACCGCCTGCAAGACGGCCGTCACGCGCCCGTTGCGCGTAATGAAGAGGGGTTCTTCCCCAAGGTCTGCGATCACGGCCGACAACTGGTTCTTCACATGGGCCAAGGTATCCACCTTCATATCGTCATCCTCCGTACAGACTGGCGCTTTCGGACTTGTGCCGCACATGCAACACCGTCACTTCGTTTCCGATCACGTCATAAAAGACCCGATAATCACCGACCCGCAGGCGATAGACGCTTGCGGCCGGTTGCCGCAATCTCTTGATCCGCGACGCGCTCTCGCGGGTCGGCTCCGTGCCAAGAAAATCATCCACAGCCTCGGCAACCTGCCGGCGGTAGAACACCGGCAGGCGTCGCAACTCCTGGTCAGCGTCCGCCACAATCCGAATACGGTATCGCATAGCCATATTATAGCAACATTATGCTATCCCAAGGCAAGCCCAATCAATGCGCGAAAGCGGGTTTATGGTCCGCCTTCGCGCCGGCGGCAACCCATGTCTCAAAACGCCGATAGGCAGCAAGCACTTCCGGCAGTTGGTTCGGCCCTTCGGCGCCGGTGGACGTGATGCCGACCGTCTCGGGTGCGGCGGTGAAGACGGGATAGTCGAACAACTCGCGCGCCGCGTGCCAGAGGGCGGCGTTGTGTGCCACGTCCACCTTCCGCAGGGCGGCCCGGAGTTTACGGGCCAGCGCATCGCTCTGCTGGCCGATGGCGTCGGTCCAAGCATTGTCAAACTGCTTGCGAAGTTCGCGGGCGCGCTGCTTGTCCTTCGCCGCGTCGTTCCAGCGGGGTTTGCCAACCGTCGTCATGCCGACGCCTCGGGGATACTTGGGCGGTTCGGCCTGTTTCCAGTCCGGCAACTGGCGGCGGAGTCCAAGGGCTTCGGCTTCCTGAATAATTGCGCTCAAGGTCGGCGAATCCCCTATGGCAATGCGTGGACCGTATTCCCCGCAGAGGCGGGTGCGCTCCGCGTTGAAGGCTGCGTCGTGCTGCGCATGGGCCTTCCGCCACGCCTCTTCCCAGGCGGCGCTGTCCTGCTCCGTAAACTTTTGCAGGAAAACCAGCGAGGCTTTCACGGTGGCATCCGAGGAAACGAAGGTTTCTTCCGGCAGGCTGACGACCGCGAGGAGTCGGGCCTGGCCTTCGGCCCAACGGCGCAACCACGCGAGCGAAGGGTTGTTGAGATTGCCGTCGGGCAGCACAATGCCCATCCGTCCGCCGGGTCGCAGGAGTTGGATACAACGTTCGAGAAAAAGTAATTCCGTGGGACGGTTGGGCTTGCCTTCGCCGATCTCGAAGGCTTCCAAGATCGCGTCTCTATCGGCGGCGCGTTTCTGAGTCTGCCGATGGCTCGTCAACCATGCGTCGCCGTAGCGCTCCCGGCAACGGTCGAGGTAGGCGCGATCATTGGGCACGCGGGTTTCCTCGGTGCCGCCGAATTTCTGATCGTCCCCGACATTCTGGCCAAAGGGCGGATTGGTCAGCACCAGGTGGAACCGGCCGGCAAAGACCCCGTTGATGTCCACGAGGCCGTCATGGTAGTGGATGCCGCCATGCCCGTCGCCGTGCATGATCATGTTCATCTTGGCCGTGCGCGCGGCACGCGGTTCGGCATCGGTGCCAAAAACGCACTCGCGGGCAAGTTTCCGGATGCGCGACGGCGGGTCCGTCTGTTCGGGATCGAGATCGCGGTTGAGTTTTGCGAAGGCCTCGTCGATCCGGCGGACTTCATCGTCCTCCTTCAGGTGCTTGGCTTCGATCATGGCCCGGGCTTTGTCTTTTTTGGCCTGAACGTCGGCGATAATCGCCTTTCGTCCGTGCTCGAAGGCACGGATGAGGAAGCCGCCGGAGCCGGCGGCGGGGTCGCAGACCAGTTCGCCTTCCAGGGGGTTCAGCAGGTCCACCATGAAATCCACGATGGGGCGCGGGGTGAAGAACTGGCCCAGTTCGCCACGGAACGTGTCGCCGAGAAATTTTTCGAACGCCAAACCTTTTACGTCGTCCCCGGTGGCGGAGAGGTTGAAACGTTCGAGTTCTTTCACCAGCCGCCGAAAGGTTTCCTCGGAGATGTCAAGTTTATCGCCCTTGGCGAAGATCTCGTCGGCCTCGTAGTGCTGTGTCGTCTGGTCGAAGAGTTGTTCGTGAACGGGCTTGTCTGTCGGCAGACGCGTGGCGTTGCGCTTGTCCAGAAAGTCGGTGGTGAAGGTGCCCCACTTGCCCGTGCGCTCGATGTACATCTTGATGAAGAGCACCTTCGAGATGGCGTCGAAAGCGCGGCCGGGTTCCATCTTGTGCACATCGCGCAGAATGCTGTGGCACTTGAACAGGAGGTCTTGAAACTCCTTGCGGCTGAAGGCGCGGGTGCTGTTCTTGATGGCCTCAATGCGCTTGGCATCGGACCAATCTGAGGCTTGGGGGAGATCGTTGATCTGGACGGCCTCACCGGGCGTGCCGGGCACGAGCCTGAAGACGGCCGTCTGGCGTTGGTTGTGGGTGACAAAGAGTTCGCATCCGACGGCACGCGCGTAGCTTTCGCCCTGGTAGTAGTCGCGGGGATGGATATCAACGGTTTCGGCCTTGCACTCCACGACGATGAGCGGGGACTTGCCCTCGGCTTTGGTATCCGGCGAGGGGTAGACCACGATATCGGCCCTGGAACTGTTGCGCCCGCGCTGGGTTTTCTTTTCCTGGGCCATTTGCTCAAACACGTAACCGTAATGATCACGAAGGAACCGGATGAATTCCTGTCGCACGCGCTCTTCCGGTGTGACTTTGAGCCAGCGCTCGTTGAGCGGACAAAAAACCTCATTACCCCGGATCTGGATTTGATCCGGCTTGGCATAAGGCTGCGGCTCTGTTTTCTTCCTGGCCATACGGCCTCCTTCTATTCGGCATCAAGCGCCTTCAACCGACCCGTGTCGGAGTAGCTGTAATGCTCGGTTTCGCCGACGATAACATGATCCAGCAGAATGAGCTGTACGAGCTTGCATGCCTTCAACAGGTCGCGCGTGGTGTCGTCGTCGCCGGCGGATGGTTCCGGACTGCCGGACGGATGGTTGTGAACCAGAACGACGGCGGCGGCGGAGAGATGGAGCGCCTCCTCAATCACGCGGCGGACGTACACGGTGGCCTGCGTGGGCGTGCCCTCCGTGATGTCCTTCTCGCCCAACCGCTGGTTCTGCCCGTTCAGAAATACCGCGATCACAATCTCCTGGCGCTTGCCCGTGAAGCGCGGACGGAAATGGTCCGCAATGGCCTGCGAGGATTGAATCGAGACGGCATTCAACGTCCTTTGGCACACACGTTTCCCCAGTTCAAAGGCAGCTTTGATTTGGGCGACCTTGGCATCGCTGAGTCCGGGGACCGCCAGCAGTTCCTGGGTAGTCGCTCGGTCGAGACCTTTGAGCCCACTGAAATCGTTAAGCAGGGCATGGGCGAGCGCTTGTGCGCTCTGGCCCGGTTCCCCCTTCTTGAATGTCCCACGGCCGACGCGGAGGACGACCGCCAGGAGGTTGGCGTCGGCCTGCTTCTGCGCGCCTTCGGCAAGCAGTTTCTCCCGGGGGCGTTCCTTTTTCGGCCAGTTCTTGATGCGATCAGATTTCATGACGTGGTCATGTTTAAGGGATAATCACCATTTCGCCTAACAGCGTCAACACGGAAGCGGCCGGTCAAGCACGAGCACGAGCGAAGTTCACCTTCGGTGTTGGAACTTGGTCACAGATTCGTCTATCGTATCGCGAAATATGACGATGGAAATTAATGCAGCGGCCGGCCAGGCGCGATTCGACCGCGTGGCGGCGGAATGGGATTCCAATCCGGGGCGGATTGCTTTGGCCCGGGCGGTTGTGGCGACCATCCGGCAGGCGGTGCCGCTGCGTGCCGACATGCAGACGCTGGACTTTGGCGCGGGTACCGGACTAGTGACGCTGGGCCTACTGCCCCACGTGGCCAGCGTCACTGCGGTGGACACGTCGGGCGAGATGTTGCGCGTGCTGGATGAAAAGTTGCGGGCGTTGCGTATCGGGAACGTTCACACGATGCTCTGCGAGATCGGCAAGACGCCGCTGCCGGTGTCCGAGTTCGATCTGATCGTGAGTTCCATGGTCCTGCATCACATTCCGGACGTGCCGCAAGCGATCCAGAGGCTTCGCCCTTGCCTGCGACCCGGCGGGTGGATTGCCCTGGCTGACCTGGATTCAGAGGATGGGACCTTCCACACCGATTCGACCGGTGTCTTTCATCACGGCCTTGACCGTGATGAAGTCTGCCGGTGGTTGCGGGATGCTATGTTCATGGATACTACATCCCGCGAGGCTCATCGAATGGTGCGATCCTCCCCTGACGGTCAAACCCGGCAATACCCAGTGTTCCTCGTGAGCGGCCGGGCCGCTTGATGGCGCTGAAACCGACCCGTTGTTGCGTTGTTCAACTCTTGTGGCAGGAATGGCCGCCGCTGTGGCCTGCGCAGGTGCCATGCTCCTCGATCTCGGGTAATTCCGCGGCCTTCAACTGACGGACGGCATCCGCCACCGTGCCGCCGATGCAACGATACACCTTGATTCCGGCCGCCCGCAAGCCCAGCAAAGCTCCGGTGCCGATGCCGCCAACAATGACCGCGTCCGGTCTTGCGCCCGCAAGGGCTTTCATTGGGCTGCACACACCGTGGACATGGGCTTCGTCACGATTGCCGATCGCCTCGACGGACATCGTAGCCAAGTCTACGAGCGCGAACGCAGCGGTCCGCGGTATTCTGCAACGGGGATGGCAATCTTCATGCTTCGGCCTTGCCCTTTCCGACACCTTTGCCCTTGTTTGTTACCGGTTCGGTCGGTGCGGCAGTCGCACAAGCCATACCCCGGTGACGGCGACCGCGTGGACCCATTCCAGCACCACCCGCGCCCTGTGCTCCGCGCCGTTGTCCGCAGCCACACGGCCCCCGCCCCATGCTGCGCCCTGCGTCTCTTGGTCCTGTTCCATCTCTTCCTGGCATTGTCTGATCCCCTTTTATTATCACAGCGCCACCTTCCAGACGGAGCGCCTTGCCGTGAATGAGGGCGTCCGCCACTTTCCGCCGGGCCTGCTCGATTACACGCGAGAAGGTCGGACGGGAAATCTTCATCTGCTCCGCGGCCTGCTCCTGATAGAGTCCTTTGAGGTCGGCCAACCGCAGGGCCTCCAATTCGTCCAGCGCGAGGACCACTTCCTCCAGAAGGCGGACCGGAATTCCGGCCGGCTTGAAGTAAACAACGCCTGGCTTGATATCAATATGTCTGAGGCAGCAGGGGCGCGGCATATCTTCACCCGATAATTCCGGATCGTATTATGAACGTATGTTCATAATCAGTCAACCGAAATGTTCGGGACGTATCGGAGCGGCGGTTTTATTGACAAGCGGGATGCCGACACGCATACTTGCGCATAGGAGAAAGGCCTATGAGCGACACTTCCGCACCCAAGCAAGGTAGGACAAGTGGCCTGGCACCCGGCCAAATGAATTTCGTCATTGATGCCCTGGCTTTTGCCGGCCTGGTGCTGCTGGCCGCCACCGGCTTGTTGATGCACTTCGTCCTGCCGCCCGGCAGCGGCAGAGCGACCCTATGGAATATGACTCGGCATGCGTGGGGCGAAGTTCATTTTATTCTGGCACTCGTCATCCTGGGCGTGCTGTCCCTGCACCTCGTCGTACACTGGCGCTGGATCGTCTGTGTCATCAAGGGCCGGCCGGATTCCAAGCCGGGCGCCGGCTGGCGCATCGGACTGGCCCTGCTGGCGCTGCTGGCGCTTATAGCCGCAGCCGCGGCGCCCTTCTTTGCGTCGAAAACTCCGCCGTGGCACCATCAGGGCGCTGGACGCGATTGGCACGGCGGACGGTAGACGCAATTTAACATGAAAAGCAAGCATGGTGCGCTGTCATCGTTCTGGGCCGGCATCCAGCCTTTGCAGGCTCCAAAAACTGCCGGTTTGACAACGGCGGCGGCGTGTGATTGATTTGTATTGTGCTTGGCGTGATTCCCAGCCTGCGGCGCGGCGCGAGCTTGCTCGTGGCGCTGTGGCTGTGCGCCTGGCTGACTCCGATCGTTCATCAGTCCCAATGTACCGGGCATCAGCATAGCGATACCACCTGTCCCATCTGCCAGCTCGCCACCACCTCGGTCATCTCCGCACCGCGTTTGGCTGCACCGACGCCGGCACACGCCACGGCTCAACATCTGCCGATTGTCTGGACACCAACTCCTGCCCTGCTCTTCCAGGTTGAACACCCGCCGCGCGGCCCGCCGTCGGCTGGCGTTTGAAGCTGTGGTCCGCACCCCTGCGGATCAGTTCAACGTCCGTTCAACTTTAATCAGGAGCAATCAATGTATCGCAAGCTTTTATGGGTGGCCATCCTTGCCGCCGCGGCGGCGCTGGCCCAAGCCGAAAATGTCCCGGCGGACAACATCTTGAGCAACGCGCTCCAGGAAATCACCAACCTCAAGCTGCGCACCGAGCAGTTGGAAAAGCAAGTGCGCGAGCAAAGCACCGCAGCGCCCGCGCCGCTCGTTTCGTCCGGCCGCGCCTATATGAACGCCGGCTTCGATGTGCTGGTCAACGGCGGCTGGAGCACGACGCCGGA
>JAPLSZ010000318.1:9673-10302 GCA_026398385.1 Kiritimatiellota bacterium
GACCCGTCGCAGCGCGGCTTCTCGGTGCGTAATGCGGAACTCTCGCTCGATGGCGCGGTGGATCCGTTCTTCAAGGCGTTCGCCAACCTCGTGTTCAAGATGAGCCCGGAGGAGGAGACCGAGCTTGAGTTGGAGGAAGCCTACGCTCAGTCCACCGCGCTGCCCGGCAATCTGCAGCTCCGCGCGGGCCGTTATTTCACGGAATTCGGCCGTCAGAACAACCAGCACCCGCACGTGTGGGCGTTTGTGGACCAACCGCTGGTCATGAACCGTCTGTTTGGCAGCGACGGACTGCGGCAGAACGGGCTGCGGATCGCGTGGCTCGCGCCAACGCCGTGGTATACCGAGGTGTTGTGCGGCGTCTATAACGGCCAAGGTGGCGACGCTTTCAGCTTCCGCAACCCGGGCGACGCCGACACCAACGGCATCACGCGGCTCTACGGCCATGCCACGGCGGCGCGCGACTTGCGCGGCGTTGGCGATTTGCTCTATGTGCCGCGGCTGGCCTCATCGTTTGATCTGACCGACGAGCAGACGCTGGTGCTCGGCGTCTCGGCGGCGTTCGGCCCGAACGATACCGGCCCGGAGGCGCGCACGCAGATTTACGGCGTGGACGGCTATTGGAAATG
>JAPLSZ010000086.1 GCA_026398385.1 Kiritimatiellota bacterium
CCAAATGATCCGCGGCGCATGCGGGCGGGCCGGCTTTGCGCCCAGCCCGAGATCGGTTATTTCCGCCGGCGGCGCCGCCGGCGTGTCCGCCGACAAGGCGCCCGGTTCTGTCGCGCCGGCGGCCGCACCGGCCGTCGCGCCGACCACGCGGATGATGGTCTCGCCGATGGTGATCCAATCGCCGGGCATCATCTGGACATTCTGGACGGGCGCGCCGTTGACCTCCGTCGTGTTGGTGCTGCCGAGGTCCTCCACCCGCAGTTCGCCGTTGGCGCCCAGGTACACGCGGCACTGGAAACGCGAAAGCGCGGGATCGCGAATCACCACATCGTTGGCGGCATCCCGGCCCAGGCGCACCCCGCCGGCCGGCAAAATGATCTGCCGGCCGCGCTCCGGACCGGACTCAATTTCGAGGCGGGAATTATTGTCGTTGGCGCTCACCATAGCTCCATCAGTGGCGATAATATACAACATACCCGGCCGCGCGTGTCAATCATCATCCGCCTCTGAACCGTTACAGGGTGCGCAGGAACGCCAGTGTGCGCTCCGGGTCCATCGGCACGGGATTGCCGGACATGCTGTTGCCCATGGACATCGCCGCCAACCGCTGCAACGCGCGTTCATCCAGCTTCAGGTGACGCAGATCCGCCGGCACGCCCAGGCGGCGCTGCAGCGCCTCGAGGGCGGCGAGCCCCCGATCAATCACCACGTCGTCGGTCAGCGGCGCAGGCGCGTCCGGATATAGAAACGCGGCCAGCGCCGCGGCCAGTGCCGGCGCGCAGGCGGTCCGGTTGTAGCGCAGGGTCGCCGGCAGCAGGATGCCGCAGGCCAGCCCGTGGGGCACGTGGTGCAGCGCGCCCAGCGCCGCCGCCAGGCCGTGTGCCAAGGCCAGGCCGGCGTTGGCGAGGCATACGCCGCTCAGAAAGCTGGCCAGCAGCATGGCCGACCGCGCCGCGAGATCCCCCGGGTGGTCGCAGCACACCGGCAGGGCCGCGCGCGTCAGTCGCAATCCGCGGTGGGCGAGGGCGGTGACCGCCGGCGTGCGCTTGCGCGAAATACACGCCTCGAGCAACTGCGTCACGGTGTCCAAGCCGCCGGCCGCCGTCGCCGCCCGCGGCACGCTGCGCGTCAGTTCCGGGTCCAGCAGGGCGGCCGCCGGCAGCAGGCCGTCGAACCGCATGCTTTTCTTGCCGCCCTGGCCCGGCGCGGCGATCACCGCGTTGCGCGTGGCCTCCGCGCCGGTGCCGGCGGTGGTCGGAATGGCGAGATGGGGCAGGGGCGGCCGCTCCAGTTGGGTCCGGTGTCCGAGTCCTTCGAGATACTCCGCGGCCGACCCCGCGTTGACGGCCAGCGCGGCGACCGCCTTGGCGCAGTCCATCACGCTGCCGCCGCCGAGGCTGACGATCAGGCCGGGCTGGATCGCGCGCGCCCGCGCGGCGGCGGCATCCACGACCGCCACCGTCGGCTCTTGATCCAGGCCGGACACCGTCTCCACCGGGACACCCTGCTGGCGCAGGTCGTCGCCCAGCCGGGCCGCCGCGCCGGCCGGCGCGGCGAGGGCGCTGCAGGTCAGCACCAGGGCCGGCCGTCCGCCAGCCAGCTCGCGCGCCAGCGCCCCGGCCCGGGCCAGGCCGCCGGCGCCAAACAGGATGCGCGCCGGGGCGCGCAGACCGGACCTGCGGATCTCCGCGATGGCGGCCGCCGCCTCCCGGTCCATGACACCCGCGTTCATCGTTATGCGGCTGGCGGCGGCCGACGCAGCTTGTGCCGGATGAGCTCCACCACCATCGGCAGGAGCGAAAGGATGATGATCGCGAAGATCACCAGCGTGAAGTTTTTCTTCACGAATTCAATATTGGCGAAGTAGAAACCCGCGCCGACCAGCAAAAACACCCAGAGCACGCCGCCGATGACGTTGTAGGCGATGAACTTCCGGTAGGACATGGCGCCGATGCCGGCGACGAACGGCGCGAAGGTGCGGATGATCGGCAGGAAGCGGGCGATGATGATGGTCTTGCCGCCATATTTCTCGAAGAAAGCGTGCGTTTTCTGCAGATGTTCCGGGTTGAAGAACAGCGATTTCGGCTTCTTGAACACCTTGGGGCCGAGGTACGCGCCGATCCAGTAGTTCACCGTGTCGCCGAGGATGGCGGCGATGCTCAGCAACAGCATCATGATCCAGGGATTCAAATCGCCCGTGGCGGCAATGGCGCCGGCGGCGAACAGCAGCGAATCGCCGGGCAGAATCGGCATCACCACCAGGCCGGTTTCGCAGAAGATGATCAGGAACAAGAAGCCATAAACCAGCAGCCCATAGTTTTGGACCATGAGGGCCAGGTTCTTGTCCAGGTGCAGCACGAAGTCAACGAACCATCGGACGAGTTCCATCTTGTTTTGCCTTTCTTTGATAGCGCCATACCATGGCCAGAAAGCGCACGGTGTCACTGACGGGATGCACCTTGCTGCGCTCGCCGCCGTAAATGGTCTTCACCGGCACCGCGCCGATCCGCAGGCCGCGCCGCGCGGCTTCCAGCAGGATCTCCGATTCCGCGGCATAACGCTCGGCCGTCAGCGGCAGCTCCGGCAACACGTCGCACCGGAACAACCGGTAGCCGCATTGCGTGTCGGGCACGGTCTGGCCCATCATCCGGCTGAGCAGCCAGCTCATGAACCGGTTGGTCCAGCGGCGTATCCGCGGCATCCGCGCCACATCCGTCATGCGGTTGCCGACGAGCACGTCCGCGCCGCCGCGGGCGTAGGCCGCCAGCAAGGCCGGAAGATCCGCCGGATCATGCTGGCCGTCCCCGTCCAGCGTGATGACCGCTGCGTAGCCGTGCTGGCGGGCATAGGCAAAACCGGTGCGCAACGCCACCCCTTTGCCCTGGTTGCGCGCATGCCGCAACACGATGGCGCCGCCCTTTTCCGCCTCGGCCGCCGTGGCGTCCGCGGAGCCGTCGTCCACGACCACCACCGCCAGGCCCTGGGCGCGAATGGCCCGCACGACCCCCTGGATCGCCGCCGCCTCCTGGAAGGCCGGAATGATCACGCCAACGTTCATGTCGCCTTTATAATCGCGCGGGCGGCCAAAAGTCTTCAAAAATAAACCATTGATAAGGCGCGGCGGCGATTTCTTTTTCCATCACGGCGATCAGTTTTTCCTGGATACGCGCCACGGAGCCCTCCTGTCCGGGATAAATCGGCGGATGGCAGCGCAGGAGAAACGTGTCGTCCACCTGGCGGAGCAGGAAGGCCGGCAGAATCGGCGCGCCGGTCTTGAACGCCAGCCGCGCTGGCCCGCGGGGCAGGGACACCGGCTGACCGAAGAACGGTGCGGGCACGCCGTGGCGCGTAAAATCCCGGTCGCCGAGCAGTGCCACCATTTCGCCCCGGCGCAGGCAGCGCACCAGGGCCAAGGGCGATTGGCCCAGGGGGATCGGGTTGATGCCACGCTGCTCGCGCTGACGCTGGAAGAGGCGGTTGATCTTCTCCACGCGCTCGGGCAGCACCACGGCGTTCACGCGATAGCCCAGCGCCGCGATCACGGCACCGCCCAGTTCCCAGTTGCCCACGTGCGCGGTGACCAGCAGCACGCCCCGGCCGTGCTGCTGCGCGGCGGCCAGATAATCGGTGTGCTCCAGGCTGACCAAGTGATGGACCTGCGCGGGGGTCAGGCGCGCGAAGCGGAAAAAATCAACCAGGTACTTGCCGAAATACTGGAACGTCTTGCGCGCAAGCCCCTCGAGGGCGGGTGCGGCGAGGGTGATCCCCTGCGCCGTGTAAATCCGGCGCAGATTGCGGATCACCGCTTGCCGGTCGTGGCGGCGGAAAAGATAGAAAAAATCGGCGAGGCGCAGGCCGAGCCAGTACACAAACAGGCGCGGCAGGCGCCGGCTGAGCAGGGCCGCCAGGCGATAGGTCCAATATTCCATCATGCGTTCAGTAAGTCCTCCGCCCGGTAAGACGAGCGCACCAGCGGGCCGGCGGCGACGCCGCGAAAGCCCAGCGCCCGCGCGTCCGCGGCCAGGTGCGCAAAGGCCGCCGGCGTGACAAATCGGGCCACCGGCCGCTTGGCGGCCGTCGGCGCGAGGTACTGGCCCAGCGTCAGCAACTCGCAACCCGCCGCCCGCAAATCCCGAAAAACCTCCCGCAGCTCCTCATCCGTTTCGCCCAGCCCCGCCATCAGGCCCGACTTTACCAGCGGCGGATGGGGCGTGTTCGCCGCCCGCCGCAGCACCGCCAGGGAACGCTCGTAGGAGGCTTGCGGCCGCACGTCCGGCTGGAGCCGCCGCACGGTTTCCAGATTGTGGTTGAAGACGTCCGGCCGCGCGGCCAGCACCGTCGCGAGCGGGGCCGCGGCGCCGCCGAAGTCCGGGGTCAGCGCCTCGATGTGCGCGGCGGGCAACGCCGCGCGCCCGGCGGCG
>JAPLSZ010000204.1 GCA_026398385.1 Kiritimatiellota bacterium
GCGGCCGAGCAGGCCGAACGCGAGGAGCCGCTCGCGGGTGCGCGCGCCGCGGCTCGTGTGGAACGGGCAGTCGGGCGGATAGTGCAACGCCGCCAGTTCGGGCGAGTAAATGAACGCCAGTTTTCGCATCGTGATTGTCGGGGCGCCGGCGGGCCGGCGCGATTACTCGAACGTCAGGTCGTAATGGTACACGTCGCTTTGCAGCACGCTGCGCACCTTGCAGTTGGCCTTGTTGAACACCGCCTGCATCGGCCGGTTGGTCCGCAGCACCTCGGCGGTGAACCCGCTGATGCCGCTGCGCCGCGCGATCTTGGCCAGGTGATTGAGCATAAACGAGCCGATGCCCTTGCGCTGCCATTTGTCCGCCACGACGAACGCCACTTCCGCGCGGTTCGTCTTCGGATCGAGATAATACCGGCCGACGGCGACGATATCTTCGCCATACGCTTCCGGCACGGTGGCGCAGATGGCGACCTCGGTGCGCGGATCGACGTACGTCATCTCGAGCACCTGCTTGCGCGGGATGGTCGTCATGTGCTGCATGAACCGGTAGTAGATCGTCTCCTGCGACAGGTTGTAGAACAACTGTCGCATCCGCGGTTCGTCGGTCGGATGAATCGCGCGGTAGAAGAGCTGTGTGCCGTCGTTGAGCAACATCGTGGTGGTCAACTCGCGCGGCCCGGCGACGAGCTTGGCTTCCTTGTCCAGCAGGTCGGCCGGCAGGAACTTCGACTGGATCGCCTCGCGCAGCAGTTGCGGCCGGAACTTCGGGTGCGCGATGCTCAGCAATGCCAGCGCCCGCTCCTTGATGCTCTTGCCGTGCAGGTACGCCACGCCGTACTCCGTGACCACGTAGTGCACCCCGGCGCGGGTCGTGACCACCCCAGCCCCCTCGGTGAGGTGGGTGACGATGCGGGAGATCTTCCCGCCCTTGGCGGTCGAGGGCAACGCAATGATGGCGCGCCCACCGCTGGCCTTGCCGGCGCCGCGGTTAAAGTCCCCCTGGCCGCCGACGCCCGAGTAGAACTTCTCGCCGAGCGAGTCGGCGCAGACCTGGCCGGTCAGGTCAATTTCCAGCGCGGTGTTGATCGCCACCATCTTCGGCTGCTGGCTGATGACGAACGGATCGTTGATGTATTCCGTCGGGTGGAAAGCGAACGTCGGGTTGTTGTCGATGAAGTCGTAGAGCCGACGTGTGCCGAGGCAGAAACTGGCGACGATCTTGCCGTGATCGATCTTCTTGCGTTCGCCGGTGACCGCGCCGGATTCGACGAGGTCCACGATCCCGTCGGTCAACATCTCGGTGTGGATGCCCAGGTCGCGTTTGTGGGTCAGCAACGGCATCAGGGCCTGCGGAATCCGGCCGATGCCGAACTCGACCGTCGAGCCGTCTTCGATCAGCGCCGCGAGGTGCTCGGCGATCTGCCCGGCCTCCGCCGACTCCTCGGCGTAGGAAACTTCCGGCAGCGGGACGTCGACCGGAACGAGCACGTCGAGATCGTACACGTGGAGCAACGAGTTGCCGTGCGTGCGCGGCATGTTCGGGTTGACCTCGGCAATGACCAGCGAGGCGTTCTCCGCCGCGCTCCTGACGATGTCCACCGACACGCCGAGGCTGCACATGCCGTTCGCGTCGGGCGGCGTGACCTGGATCAGCGCCGCGTCCAGCGGCAACTGCCCGGACTTGAACAGGCGCGGGATGTCCGACAGATGGATCGGCGTGTAATCGCCGAGGCCTTCCTGGATCACCTCGCGCACGTTCTTGGCGATGAAGAAGCTGTTGACGCGGAAATACCGGCGCATCTCCTTGTTCGCGTACGGCGCCTCGCCGAACGTCAGCAAATGGACGAGTTCCGTGTCGGTCAACGCGGCGCCGCGCTGGGTGAGGGCGTGCACGAGTGTCATCGGCTCGGCGCAGCCGGTGCCGACAAACACGCGCTGGCCGGGGCGAAGTTTCTTCACCGCCTCCGCGGCGGTCAGGATCATGCTGGCGTACTTCTGCTGCCAATCGGGATCGTAACTGATTCGCTTAGTGGTGCTCATGAGGCTTCGGGGAAGACGGGGTGATACCGCTCAATGTGATACGGGCGTCGGCGACGTAGGCTTCGGTGCCCACCTCACCGACAATAAAGGGGTTGATGTCGAGTTCCTGAATCTGCGGATAGTCCGTGACCAACTGGCTGATGCGCTGCAGCGAGATCGCGATGGCCTCCATATCCACCGGGGCTTGACCGCGCGCGCCCTCCAAGAGCGCGTAGGAGCGCGTGTTCTTCAACATCTGCATCGCTTCCTCCGCCGTGATCGGCGCGAGGTAAAACGTCACGTCCTTCATCACCTCGACGAAGATGCCGCCCAAGCCGAACATCAGCATCGGCCCGAAGGCCGGGTCGCGCGTCATGCCGAGGATGACCTCCCGGCCGCGCGGGCCCATCTTCTCGACGTAACCGCCGCGGATCCGGGCGTTCGGCACCCGGCGCTGCACCCGCAACATCATCAGGTCGAACGCGTCGCGGACCTGTTCGGCGTTGGCGAGGTTGATTCGCACGCCGCCGAAATCGGACTTGTGGATGATGTCCGGCGACGAGATCTTCAGCACCACCGGGTAGCCCATGCGCTCGGCCATCTCGACGGCCTGCGCCGGATTCTCCGCCAACCCGCCCGGCAGGATGTTGAAGTCATAGGCGCGGAGGATCTCCTTGGCCTCGACCTCGGCGATCTGCTTGATCCCCATCCGGCCGTGCCACGCGATCACGCGGTCCACGCGCCGGCGGTTGACCGGGAACCGCGCCACCATGCGCGGCGGCCGGTTTTTCCATCCGGCGTAGTCGCACAGCGCCCGCAATGCGCCCACGGCCCGCTCCGGCGACGGGTAGTTCGGGATGTTCAACTCCATCAACCGCGCGTGTGCCTTCACCATCTCCTGGCCGCCGAGGAACGCCGCCAGCATCGGCTTCTTGCCGTGGTGCGCCTTCGCGAGTTTCTCCGCGAGCACGAGCGGCTGCGTCATGTTCTGCGGCGTGACCACGACGATGATCGCGTCCACGTTCGGGTCGTCCTGCAAAATCTCAAACGCCTTCGCATACCGGTCCGGATCGGCGTCGCCGATCACGTCCACCGGGTTGCCCACCGCCGCCGTGACCGGCAGGCCGGCGCGCAACTTCTGCTGCGTGTCCGCCTCCGGTGTGATCATCTTCAAGCCGGCCATCTCCGCCGCGTCGCTGGCCATGATGCCGGGGCCGCCCGCGTTGGTGATGATTCCCACCCGATCCCCGACCGGCAACGGCTGCATCGCAAAGGCGATGGCGTAATCGAACAGCGCCTCGAAATGCTCCGCGCGGATGACGCCGCTGCGCTTGAACGCCGCCCCGTACGCCATGTCCGCGCCGGCTAGGCTGCCGGTATGCGACGAAGCCGCCTTCGCGCCGGCCTGCGTGACGCCGACCTTCAAGATCACGACCGGCTTCACGTTGGCCGCCTGCTCGGCGACGCGCAGGAACTCGTCACCCTCGGTGATGCTTTCGAGATACCCCGCGATGACGGCGGTCTGTTTGTCGTCGGCGAGCGCCTGGAGCAAGTCCACCTCGTTGATGTCGGCCTTGTTGCCGAAGCTGACGACCTTGGCGAGGCCCATCTTGCGGTACAGGGCCATGTCGAGGATCGCGACGCAGAGCGCGCCCGATTGCGAGATCACGGAAATCTTGCCCGGCGGCGGCATCTGCGGGGCGAACGTGGCGTTCATCCGGTTCTCGGTGTTGATGAGCCCGATGCAGTTGGGCCCCATCAACCGCACGCTGTTCGCCCGGCAAATCTCGGCAATCTCTAGTTCGAGTGCCGCCCCCGCCGCGCCGACCTCCTTGAAGCCGGCGGTGATGATGGCAATTCCCTTGGCCCCGGCCTCGACGGCGCCTTCGACCGCGGGTTTCACGAACTTCGTCGGCACGACCACGACGGCGAGGTCAACTTTGCCGGCGTATGATTTCAGGTCAGGGTAGCACTTGACGCCGAGGACATCCGCCGCCTTCGGGTTGACCGGCACGATCGTGCCGGCAAAGCCACCGTTCAACAGGTTGGCAACGACCTCGTGGCCGACCTTGCCCGGCTCGCGCGAGGCGCCGATTACCGCAATGGTCTGCGGGTAAAACAAAAATTCAAGCATCGCGTATTGTCCTTGACACTATGCAAATAAGAAACGGCTTTGGCGCGCCCGCCGGGGGAGCGCCGTTTTTCGTGCCGCCTGGGTGCCAAGCGTGTTCATGCGGCGATTATTGCCTGCCAGATGGGCCGGTCAAGCCCTTTATCCCGACATCTTCCGTGGGCGGGGATGGAAGCCCCGCCACTGGAGTTTGGTTTTGATCTAGCGCGAGCAGCGATGGTTTTCAGAAAGAGCAGAATTTTGTGCTTGCTTTTGTGTTTCAATATCTAGTATATACGCTAGTTATTAACAACAGGAGGAGTCGTTATGGGATACCCCACCAAGGTTCAACGCATCTCGCGGAAGCAAGGCGCCGATCAGTACTACATCAATTTCCCCACTGCCGTGGCCGAAGCCATGGACATTCAGAAGGGCGAAATCGTCGAGTGGATCATTGAGGACAAGGCTAATATTATCGCTCATCGCCCCAAAGTTCCCCCTTCGCCGATCACAGTAAAAAAAACGCTGCGCCGCTCCTGACTCAGTGGGAGGAGTTGTGGATGGCCTGTGAATCATCCGTCGCCTCCACGCAAGCCAGCCGTGGCCGCACACGAGAGCATCTGCTGGCGCAATTGGTTTGTCCGGGCAGACACACCCTCACCTCGCTGATCACGACCCGGGGGCGACAGTTTGAGGATTGGAGTGCGGATTACAGTTTGTACGCAAGGCAACGGATTCACCCACAGACTCTTTTCCGTGAGGTTCGCAACCAGATCGAGCACATCAACGCCCCTGATCAACCTTTGGTGCTCGCTCTGGACGACACGATCTTGCGGAAGACCGGCAAGTGCATTCCGAACACGGCCTACCGGAAAGACCCCTTGGGGCCGGCCTTCCATCTCAACCTCGTCTGGGCGCAACGGATGATCCAACTCTCGGCGGCCGTGCCCGCCGCCAACGGAGACGTGCGCATGATCCCCGTCGCTTTCCAAGACGCTTCGACGCCCCGTAAGCCCCGCAAGACGGCCCCACCCGAACAGTGGGAGGCCTATCGCGAGCGCATGAAGCAAACCAACCTGAACCGGCGCGCCTTGGATGCGATTAGGGCCATTCAGCAGGAGCGCACCGCGACGGGGCAGACCGCCCCTTTGCACCTGCTGGTGGATGGCAGTTACACCAACCGCAAGATGTTAAGAAACCTGCCGACGGACACCACCCTGATCGGCCGCATCCGAAAAGATGCGAACCTGAATCACTTGCCCCAGGGCCAGTGCAGGCTCGGACGCAAACGATTCTACGGCCTCCAGGCGCCTTCACCCGAGCAGGTGCGAATCGATCCGAACAGGCCCTGGCAGATCATTCAGGCTAATGTCGCCGGCAAGATCCGCGACATCAAGGTCAAAACCCTCTCTCCGTTACGATGGCGGGCGGCCGGCAACTTGGATCTGCTCCTGGTGGTCATCGCACCGGCTCCCTATCTGAAGTCTCTGGGTAGCCGGCGCTTGTACCGGCAGCCCGTCTATCTGATCTGCACCGATCCGTCTCTGCCGTTGGAGAGGCTCGTTCAGGAATACATCTGGCGCTGGGATATCGAGGTCAATCATCGCGATGAAAAGACGCTCTTGGGCGTCGGACAAGCCCAGATCAGAAACCCAAACTCCGTGACATCTGTTCCGGCCACCGCCGTCGCGGCCTATGCCATGCTCCACGTCGCGGCCATCAAGGCCTATGGTTGGAACGGAAAACCCGGCGTGATCCCCCCGCCCAAGTGGCATGACCCGGAAAAGAAAAGAAGGGCATCCACCATGGACCTGATCAATGAACTGCGTCGAGAACTCTGGTCCTCCGCTATCCGATCCAGCCCTTTAACCGACTTCATGTCACAGACACCCACCCACACGAACCCCCTTAAAAACAACCCGCACCTCGATACCGCCCTTTTCTACTGCACGGCATGAGATCCCAAGAG
>JAPLSZ010000123.1 GCA_026398385.1 Kiritimatiellota bacterium
AACGTCGTTTTCATCCTCGCCGACGACCTGGGCTACGGCGACTTCGGTGCGTTCAACGGCGGCCTCTCCCACACGCCGGCGCTCGATGCCTTGATGCGCGAAAGCGTGTGCCTGACGCAGCACTACGCCGCCTCGCCGGTCTGCAATCCCTCGCGCGCCTCGCTCATGACCGGCTTGCATACGGGGCATGCGCCGGTCCGGGCCAACCGCGTCTTCAAGGCCAAGAACACCCGGTTCACCGAGGGCGGCCAGTTCCCGCTCCCGGCGGCAACCATCACGGTGGCGCAGTTGCTCCAGCAGCGCGGCTACGCCACCGCCTGCATGGGCAAGTGGGGCATGGGCCAGTTCGACACCTCCGGCAGTCCGTTGAAAAAGGGCTTCGACCATTTCTTCGGCTACAACTGCCAGGGACACGCGCACAGCTACTTCCCTGAGTATCTTTACACTAATGACGCCCGCATCGAACTCCCCGAGAATGCCCACGGCGCCCAAAAAACGTATGCCCAGAATCTGATCATCAACGATGTGCTGGGCTGGGTGCGAAAACAAAAGGACCATCCGTTCTTCCTCTTTTTCCCCGTCACCCTCCCACACGGCAAATACGAGATTGATGATTTGGGCGCCTACAAGGATGAGCCGTGGACCGACACCGAGAAACAATATGCAGCCATGGTGGCCCGGCTCGACAGCGATGTGGGCCGCCTGCTGTCCCTGCTCAAGGAGTTGGACCTCGATGAACACACGCTGGTGCTGTTCGCGGGAGACAACGGTTCGGCATTCGACCCGAACTCACCCCTCGGCCGGCGGTTCAACCAGTCCATGGGCGGCAAACTCCGTAACTTCAAACGGTCCCTGTACGAGGGCGGCCTGCGGCAAGCGGCCCTGGCCCGCTGGCCAGGCACAATACCCGCCGGGCGGGTGAGCGATGAACCCTGGGCTTTCTGGGATTTCCTGCCGACGGCCGTTGAATTGTCCGGGGCGAAACTGCCCGCCAACTTCAAGCCCGACGGCCTGTCACTCGTTTCTTGTCTCAAGGGCGGGCCTGCGCCGAAGCGTGACTACTTCTACTGGGAATTGCACGAACGCAAACCCATCCAGGCCGTTCGTTTCGGTGACTGGAAGGCCGTGCGCAATAATCCCGCGGCCCCGCCTGAACTCTACGATCTCGCCACGGACGCCGGCGAAACCAACAATCTCGCGCCCCGGCACCCGGACCTTGTCGCCAAAGCCGTGCGTCTGATGCGGGAAGCCCACGTGGACGATCCGAACTGGCCAATGAAGAGAACGAACCAATAGCGCAAGACCGTTAGAACAACGGGCGGCACGGCCTGCCCGCGATGACAAAATGAGGACCTCAGCATGAACCCCACCATGAACCGTTCGACATGCCGAACCCTTCTCGCCGCGCTTGCCGTGTCCCTTGGTGCGCCGCTGGCGAGAGCCGGTGATCTGCCCGCCAACGCGCAGCACCATGATCTCGTCATCTACGGCGGCGCCTCCGCCGGGGTGATTGCGGCGGTGCAGGCGAAGAGGATGGGCAAGCCGGTTGTCATCGTCTGCCCGGACAAGCATCTCGGCGGGCTTTCGAGCGGCGGCTTGGGCTGGACCGACACCGGCGACAAGTCGGGCATCGGCGGAATCAGCCGCGAGTTCTACCAGCGGGTCAAAAGAGCCTGCGGCAACGCCGGTACGCGCGACAACGACAGCCGCTGGCTCAGCGACACCAAGCCGCCACACTGGATCGAATTCACAATCGAGAAGAACACCCGCCCCGGATTCTACCAATGAAAAGAATGAAACGGTTATCCGTCTGCTTTGCGGTCCTGGCGGTGCTGGGCGGTCCATCCCTCGCGGCGGCCAAACCCAACGTGATCGTCATCCTCACCGATGACATCGGCTACGGCGACGTGGGCTGCTACGGGGCCCGGCCCGAGCAGGTCCGCACGCCGCAGATCGACCGTTTGGCGAAGGAGGGCTTGCGCTTCACCGACGGGCATGCACCCTCGTCCAGTTGCACGCCGAGCCGCTATTCGCTGCTGACGGGCGACTACGCGTTCCGCAACCCGCGAGGCTGGGGCGTGCTGCCCGGCGATGCGCCGCTGGCCATCCGTCCGGGCAGCATCACCCTGCCCGCGATGTTCCGCCAAGCCGGCTACGCCACCGGCCTGGTCGGCAAATGGCATCTGGGGCTGGCGGAGGGTGGGGACTCCATCCAGTGGAACGGCGAGATTAAGCCGGGGCCGCTGGAAATCGGGTTCGACGAAGCGTTCTTCCTGCCCGCCACCAACGACCGCGTGCCCACCGTCTATGTCAAGGACCACCGGGTGGTGAACCTCGATCCCGCCGATCCGATCCGGGTGTGTTATGACCACCGGATCACCGACGAACCGACCGGCCAGGATCAGTTGGCTTTGGCGACGGTGCTCAAAGGCCTGCCGAACAAGGAACACCTGGATGCCATCACCGCGGGAGTGAGCCGCATCGGCTTCATGAGCGGCGGCAGGAAAGCCTTATGGAAGGACGAGGAGATGTGCGGCGTGTTTCTCCGCGAGGCCCTCGCGTTTCTGGAGAAACACAAGAACCGGCCGTTCTTCCTCTACTACGCGCCGCACAACATCCACGAGCCGCGCGTTCCGCATCCCCGGTTCCGGGGTACCAGCGGCGTCGGGGTGTACGGCGATCAGATCCAGGAGCTGGACGACGCCGTGGGGCAGGTGCTCCAGGCGCTGGACCGCCTGCGGCTCGCCGACAACACGCTGATCGTGTTCAGTTCCGACAATGGCGGCACCCAGTGGCAGGGCTACGATTACGGGGCGGCGGCCGCGTTCAACGGGCACCAGGTGAATGGCGCGCTCCGCGGGACCAAGGCCACGGTGTACGAAGGCGGAACGCGCGTGCCCCTGATCGTGCGCTGGCCGGGGCATGTGCCGGCCGGCCAGACGTCTCCGGCGCTGGTGAGCCTGACCGATCTGCCGGCGTCCTTCGCCCGGTTGCTCGGCGTGGTCCTGCCCGAGGACGCCGCCGTGGACAGCATGGACGTGCTCGAGGCCCTGCTGGGCAAGTCGGAAACGGGGCGCCGGGAACTCTTCGAGCACGGCGGCGAAAACCGCGGCGCCCTGCGGGACGGAAACTGGAAATTCATCAACGGCCAGCTTTTCGACTTGACCACCGACCTGTCAGAAAGCCATAATCTTACCGCGCAACAGCCCGCGCGCGCCCGGGCCATGGCGGCGCGGCTGGAAGCAATCAGGACGCTCAAGAAAACCCGGCCCTGAGCGCAGACCATGCCACGGTGTAGATTGCTGAAGGAGATCGGTCGCGTCGGGCCGAAATTGTTTATGTTTTTGGCAACGGTGCTTAAGTTCAGCCGGTGGGCCCTGGCGGCCCTGGTGACCGCCGGCGCGTGCTACCCGGCCGTGGCGCAGGTCACCATCGACGTGGCCACCATCCCGGGCTTCCGGGTGCCCTTCCAAAGCCACAACCAGAAGGTGGTCCAGAACGATTACGGGATCTTCGCCACGCGCGGCGACCGGGAAAGCGTCCCCGGACATTTCTGGCTGAATCGCAGCACGGACGGCGGCCGGACCTTCACGACGGTTTACGAGGAGGCCTACAGTGTCAACCCGCCGACCCTCGAGACCGACGAGGCTAACAACCTCTACCTGATCTTTCCCAGAAGCGACAGCAGCGGAACGCGCTTCATGAAATTCGCGTCGGGTAACTATTCCTCGCCCGCCATCAACAAGACCATCACCTCAGCCAGCAGCGGCGGCAAGTTCGCCTCCTTCTACGACCGCTCGCGCGGCCTGCTCTACCACGCCACCCAGACGGGGTATTTTCTGGTCTTCGACAAGTCGGGCAACCTCACGACGAGCAAATGGATATGGAAAACCGGCGGCGGGGCTAACGATGGTTTCGGCGCGGCGGGACCGTCGTATCCCCACCTGTTTGTGGAAACGAATGGCGTGATCCCAGCGCCGGCCCACGTGCGCTATGCCTACAGCCCGCAACCGAGTTATGCGAACCTGTTCAACAAGGACGGCCTGCCCGCGCTGACGTTCACCACGGAGAAACTTGGCCCAGCCGCCAGGCCCTCGCAGGGCCAGTGGTAGCCCGGATCGACACCTGCTGGCATCGTGAATCGCAAAAGGAGAGGCTTATGAAGAAGACGCTGGACTTAGCTTTCCACGACGCGCTTCCACGCAGGCGTCGAGTTCATCGGAGTTTGCTTCGGCCTATGACCAGCCGCGCAATAAACCGCGCGCGCGAGCGAACACCCACCCTGCTGGCCTGCGCGCTGACAGCGGGTTTGCTGGCCTTGGCCGCATGGCCGGCGGCGGCGGGGGACGTGTTTGTGAACGCCATCGGCGGATATAACACCTACCGTATTCCGGCCATCGTCCGAGCCACGAACGGAACCCTGCTCGCGTTCTGCGAAGGCCGGCCGTCAAGCAGCGACACCGGCAACATCGACATCGTGCTGAAGCGTTCCACCGACAACGGCGCCACTTGGGGGTCGCTGACGGTCGTGCGGGACGAAGGCACCGACTCGGCCACCAATCCGGGGCCGGTCGTGGACGAGAGCACCGGCAGGGTCTTTCTGCACTACAGCAAGAGCATTTCGCTTCCGTTCTACATGTTCAGCGATGACAATGGCGGCACTTGGTCGGCACCCGTTGAAATCACCGCCACGGCCAAGGCTGCGGGTTGGGGGTATTGTGTCCCCGGTCCCGGACACGGCATCCAGTTGAAACGCGGGGCGCAAGCCAGCCGGCTCCTCGTGCCCTTCCACCATTACCTCACCAGCGGCGCCAAGGGCATCCATGCCGTGTATTCGGACGATCACGGCGCCACCTGGTCCTACGGTTCGGTGGCCAACGCGGCGGGCGGCATCAACCCGGACGAGTGTCTGGCCGTCGAGTTGGTTTCGCCGGCAGCGGGTGGCGGATCCCAAGTGTATTTCAATATTCGCGACGAAAGCGGCTCCGCGGCCGGGAACCGAACGGTTGGCTGGTCCACCAACGGCGGCACCACCCTCAACCTGCCCTTGACCAATGATACCCGTTTCGTGACGCCGATCGTGCAAGGGAGCGTGTTGCGGATGCGTGCCACCGACGAAGGCGACGCGATCAACGTGATCCTCTTCAGTTGCCCGAACCACGCCAGCAGCCGTGAGAACATGTCGGTCTGGTATTCCACCGACGAAGGCGCGAACTGGAGTGCTCCCCGGTCCATCTTCGCGAACGGTGCGGCCTATTCGGACATGGCCTGTCTAACAGACAGAACCGTCGGCCTCCTTTATGAGAAGGAAGGCGGGAAAATCACCTTCACCAACTTCGGACCCGATTTCCTCGGCTTGGGTGCCACGTGGGATTCCACGGCGAGCATCGGCTGGGGTACCGCCGCCAGTTGGGTTGGCGACGTGACCCCCGCCTTCAACAACCAGCTCGATGTCTATTTCTGCGCCCCAGCCACCACCAAGTTCGCGAACAACATCGGCACCGCGGGTGTGCCGGGCATCAACCGCACGATCCGTTCCCTGAACTTCAATGCCAACGCGGATAGCAACGCCACCCTTGAATTGCAGTCCGCCAACGTGTCCGGCACGCTGACCTTCGACACCGATACCGCCGGCGGCAACGCGGCGCTGATCGTGGACGCCGGTTCGGCGGGCAGCCACACGGTGGGCATCAACAACTTCGGCTCGATCATCCTGGCCGACCATCTGTTGGTTACCCACCACGGCAGCGGCACGCTGACGATCGGCCGGGCGGTCAGCGGCACGGGCAAAAGCCTCACCAAGGCCGGCGCGGGCACACTTGTGCTTTCCGGCGCCAACACCTACAGCGGCGGCACGGCCCACAACGGCGGCATCATCGTCGCGGGCAACAACTCCGCCCTGGGCCCGGGCACCTTCACCATGACCAATGCCCCGCGCCTGGTCGTCAACGACGGCATCACCATCACCAACAACATCATGCTGAACGGCGCGGGCGGCGTCACCGGACGGGGACTGATTGAAAACAGCGGCACGGGCAACGCCACCCTGAGCGGCGGCCCCATCACCATCAACGGCGCGAGCGGAGCCGGTGGACATTTTGCCAGCGCCAGCGGCGGCTCCCTGACGATCCTGAATCCCATCAACTCGTCCTCCGTAGCGGTCAGTCAGCGGACCGGCACGGTCATCTACGGCGGCGGCGGCAGCTACACCAACCTGTCTATCACAGGCACCGCCAAACTCGCGGCCAACAACGGACTGGCCACCGGCGCGATCGTGAGTCTGGGAAGTTCCGGTAATGCCACGCTCGATCTGGCCGGTTATTCCCTGCAACTCGCCGGGATCAACCGCGTTGCCAACACCTGCACGATCACCAACAGTTCAACCTCGGCCGATGCGACGCTCAGGGTCAACGCGGGTTCTGCTTCCACCTATTCGGGCGTGATTGTTGACGGCAACGCGGCTAACCGCCGCATCCATCTGGTCAAATCCGGCACGGATACGCTCACGCTCAGCGGCACCAACACCTACAGCGGTACGACGACCGTCAGCAACGGCCTCCTGCGGCTGACCCATTCGCAGACGCTCGCCAGCAATTCCAGCGTGGCGCTGGTGATGGGCGGGACGCTGGACCTGGCGTTCGTCGGCACCAACCGGGTGACCGCGCTGTCCACCAATGCAAACCCGCTGGCGAACGGGATCTATGGCAGCAACAGCCTGCCCGCCCTGATCACCGGCGGCGGCTACCTGAAAGTGGGGACGGGGCCGGCCGTGGGCTTCACCGGGGGGCCGGCGTCCGGCTACGCGCCGCTGACGGTGAACTTCACCAACAGCTCGGCGGCCGACGGCGGCGTCATCACCAACTGCCTCTGGAGCTTCGGCGACGCATCCCCCACGAACACCCCCACGGTCGTCAACGTGGCCCACACCTACGCCGGCGCCGGTGCTTACACGGTGAGCCTGACCGTCCGCGACAACGCTGGCCAGTCCAACACCGTGGCACACAGCAACATGATCAGCGTATGGGCCGTGCCGCAGCCGACCTTCGCGGGCGGCAGCGAGTTCAGCCTGAATCCGATCAACGGGCAGGCCCTGTTCAACATCCTGACCACCAACGGCGTGAAATACCGGATCACCTACAAAGACGATCTGCTATCCACGAGCGGGTGGCAGCCGGTCATTCCGACCAACTGGACCAGTGGCACCAACAACGGGCCGTTCCCCCTGCTGGATACGAGCGCCGCGGGCGTCACGCAGCGGTTCTACCGCATCGAAGCCAAGTCGGTGAGCGCGCCGTAAACCGCATGAATTCTTGGGGCAAAAATTCATTATCATCCGCTGCGCGGATGTGGACGGGCGAGGGGCGGAGGGCCCGAGGCCCGAGATCCGAGGTCAGAGGGCAGCGGGTAATCGTTCATCAGTTACCAGTCATCAGTAATCCGATTTCAGATCTCAAGTTTCAGGTCTCGGCGGACTGTCCAGCGGCGGCGGGGGTGGAGTATCATGTCGGGCGCGAGGCCAAGACAGGTCTACGCTCGTCGCTGAACGGTGCGCGTTACGTCAGGAAGGCATAATCGAAAACAAGGATGGGGCACCCATGACAGCAAGGGAAAGAGTGTTGGCCGCGGTTCACCATCGGCAGCCCGATCGTGTTCCGGTGGATTTCGGGGGGCATCGTTCGTCAGGAATCGCGGCGGCGGCCTATGCGCGTTTGAAGAAACACCTGGGGATTGCCCAGGGAGACCTCTACGTCTACGACATGGTTCAGCAGTTGGCCATCGTTGAGCCGGCGGTGCTGGCTGCGGTCGGCGCCGATGTCGTGGAACTGGGGCGCGGCTTCATGCTGGACGAAAAAGACTGGAAGCCCTGGACCCTTCCCGACGGGACGCCCTGCAAGATTCCGGCGTTCATCCGCGTGGAAAAGCAGGGCGCGGATTCGTTTCTGCTGAGTCCGGACGGCGTGCGGCTGGCGATCCAGAAGCAGGGGTGTCTCTATTTCGAGCAGATTCATTTTCCGCTGCTGGAGCGACCTTTTGAGGAGGAGCGTTTCGCCGATATCGAAGACGCTTTCGCGCACACGATGTGGACCGGCATTCCCGCGCCCGGCGGGCAAATGCCCCTGACGGCCGACGGGTTGCGGCAACTGGCGGCGGGCGCCAAGGCCCTGCGGGCCGGGACGGACCGCGCCATCCTCGGCATCTTCGGGGGGAACCTGTTTGAAGTGCCGCAATTCCTCTACCGGAACGACCGCTATTTCGAGTACATGGGCCTGTATCCTGAAGCGTGTGTACGGCTGTCAGAAAAACTGGCGTCGCTGTATCTGGCGAAGATGGAGAAATGGCTGGGGGCGGTGGGTCCCTTCATCGACATCATGCTGTTTGGCGATGACCTCGGCGGGCAAAATGGGCCGCTGCTGTCGCCCGGGATGTATCGCGAGTATTTCAAGCCCTTTCACGCGAAGATGTGGAAGCGGGCCAAGGAATTGGCTCCCCATATCAAGATACAACTGCACTGTTGCGGCGGCATCGAACCGCTCCTGGGGGATCTTATGGAAGCCGGCCTCGACATGATCAATCCGGTCCAGATTACGTGTGCCGGCATGGATGCGCAGCGCTTGAAGGAGAAGTATGGGCGCGGTCTTACGTTCTGGGGCGGCGGCTGCGACACGCGCCACGTGCTGCCACGCGGCACGCCGGCGCAGGTGCGCGAGCATGTGCTGCGGCAGGCGGAGATTCTGAGCCCAGGCGGAGGGTTCGTTTTTCAGCAAGTGCATAACGTTATGGCCGATGTGCCGCCGGAGAACATCATGGCGATGTTCGGGGCCATCGCTGAATTCGGAAACCGGTAATTCAAGGAGGGTCTGTTCCATGCAACTAGTCATGGCCGAAAACAGCAGCGGGGGAGTTCAGCGGGTGGGCGGCGTCTTATTGACGGTCAGCGCGGTGGTGGCGGCGCTGGGCTCGTTCCTCTTCGGGTTCGATACGGCGGTGATTTCCGGGACCACGGAGGCCCTGCGGAGTGCGTATGGCTTGACGGATAATCTGCTCGGGTTCACCGTGGCCAGCGCGCTCATCGGCACCCTGTTCGGGTCGCTTCTGGTGGGGCGCCCGGCCGACTGGTGGGGGCGCCGTCCGGTGCTGGTGCTGGTCGCCGTTTTGTTCCTGATTTCGGCGCTCGGTTGTGCTTTTGCATGGAGCTGGCCTGCGCTGCTTTTCTTCCGCTGGCTGGGCGGCGTCGCCGTGGGCGGCGCCTCGGTGGTGTCGCCGATGTACATCACTGAAATTGCGCCGGCGCGCCGGCGCGGGGTCCTGGTGGCGATCGCTCAGTTGAATATCGTGCTGGGCATTCTGGCGGCGTACTTCTCGAACTACCTCGTCGGCCGCCTGGCGGGGATGGATAACCCGGTCGTGTGGCGCTGGATGTTCGGCGTCATGGTGGCGCCCTCCCTGTTTTTCTTCGCGGCGGTCATGGCGATCCCTGAGAGCCCCCGCTGGCTCGTCAAGCGCGGGCGCCGCGGTCAGGCCGAGGAGATCCTGGCCCGTTTTGGACACGAGGATCCGGCGGCGGAGGCGGCGGATATTGAAACCTCGCTGCAGAGCGAACGGGCGGGAAGCGCCGAGTCGCTCTTTCAGCGGAAGTACATGGCGCCCCTGCTGATTGCGTTCATGGTGGCAGCCTTCAACCAGCTCGATGGCATCAATGCGGTGATCTACTACACGGCGGACATTTTCAGAATGGCTGGCGCGGACAAGACCAGCGCCCTGATGCAGTCCGTCATTGTTGGCGTGACGAACCTCGTGATGACCCTGGTGGGCATGTTGTTGATTGATCGGGTCGGCCGGAAGATTCTCCTGCTGGTCGGGTCGGTCACGTTTGTGGCCAGTCATCTGCTGGCGGCCTGGGTGTTTTGGACGCATGCGCAAGGGTGGGTGGTTCTGGCGGCGATGATGGGGATTGTCGCTTCGCACGCCTATTCGCAGGGGGCGGTGGTCTGGGTGATCATCAACGAAGTGCTGCCGAATGCCATCCGGGCCTCGGGTTCGGCGGTGGTGAGCTGTTCGTTGTGGATTCTTTGCATGGCCGTGAGCTGGTCGTTCCCGGTCATCGCCAGGATGTCCGCGGTGCTTTCCTTCGGCTTCTTTGCCGCGATGATGGTGGTGCAGTTTTTCCTGGTTCTGCGGTTCCTGCCGGAGACAAAGGGGCGGTCGCTGGAGGAGATTCAGCAGGCCTGGGGCAAGTAGGAAATTCCGAAGATGCGTACAAGGAGAGGACATACCTAACCATCGAAATCCGCAGGCCATCGTCAAGGCGCAGCAGGGCATCCTGGCCGTATCGTTGGCCTTGCTGACCGAGCCCGCATCGGCCCCGGCCGCCGTCGCGGAAAAGTCCGCAAGGGCGCCCAACATCGTCGCGGCGGCGACGCGTGTTGCGTTGCCCGGCCGCCGCCACATCACCATTCCTGCCATCGACCTCTCCGGCGAGGCCAATCCCGCGGATTTCAAACGGCACGTGGTCCTGGCCGGAGGGACGGCGCAGGCGGACTGGCAGCATCCGCACATGCTGCTGATGCCCGACGGCCATACGCTCTTCGCCGTCTGGACGCGCGGCCACGGCGGAACCTGCGGGCCGCTGAAGCGGAGCGACGATGCCGGCTTGACCTGGAGCGGACTGCTCGATGTGCCGGAGAACTGGCCGACGGCCAGAAACTGTCCGACCATCCATCGCTTGGTGGACCCGCAGGGAAAGGTCCGGCTGTTGGTCTTTGCCCTGGGCAATAATGGCAGCTTCGTCAGGTCGATTTCCGAGGATGACGGCCGGACCTGGTCACCGATGACGCCAGCAGGCTTCAAGGGCGTCGTCCCGCCCATGACCGTGCTGCCCGTCGCCGGCGGCAAGAAACTCCTGACGTGGACCCACGACAGCGGACGAATTCTCAATGTCCTCCAGTGCGAATCGCTCGACGGCGGACTGACCTGGAGCAAGCCAACACAGCCCATCGATAAGCGTCGGTTCCCGAACGCCTTCCCCTGCGAACCGGAGGTGATCCGCTCGCCCGACGGCAAGCAATTGCTGATGCTGATGCGGGAAAACAACCGGCGATACAACGCGCTGTTTGCGGTCAGCGACGATGAAGGCCGGCACTGGTCGCAGCCCAGGGAACTGCCCGCGGCTTTGACTGGGGACCGCCACACCGCCGTCTATGCCGCAGACGGCCGGCTGGTGGTGATGTTCCGCGATCGCCGGCCCGTACCCCGGGGCGAAGCCAACCACGAAAAGGGCGGGATGCCGGTGTGGGGCAGCGGCAAGACCACCGTTTGGGTCGGGCGATACGAGGACATTCTTGCCGACCGGCAGGGCCAGTATCTCGTGCGCGTTCTCGGCTACGGCGGCTACGGCAAGCTCGCACGTCTGCCCAACGGCAGCCTCCTGGGCATAACCTACTGCGTTTATCGTCCGAAGGGCGAAGAGCGGTCCTCCATCGTCAGCACGCGCTTCAAACTGGAGGAAACCGACGCCATGCTGGCCGGTAGCCGCCAGCGCGCCGGGCCGGGCGCCGCGCAACGCCCGGTCGCGGAAGGCAAAGAAGAGGAAGCTCAGGCCGGGAAGGAACCATGAAACGAAGCGCTGCCAATGTTGGCCGAGCCAGCCTGATCTTCGCCCTGGCCGCCGCGGCCGGATCTATCCTGCCGGCGTTCGCTGCGGAAGAGACGCAACCGGCGCCCATCGTCCACACTGCGCGCAAATCATTTATCTATCAAAACCCCATCGTCAGCGAAGCCATAGCGGGCGGGATTCGTGATCCCAGCATCGTCCATTGGAACAACCGGTACTATCTCACCGGCACCTGTTATCCGTTCACCCGCGGCGCGCGAACGGGCGTCAAACTGTGGTCTTCCGAAGACCTGCAGAGCTGGAAATACGAGGGGTTCCTGATTGATGCGAGCAAACTCCCCGAAGACGTCTGGTATCGTGACACGTTCTGGGCCAGTGAAATCCACATCAAGAGCGGCAAGTTCTGGCTGACCTTCAACGCCGCAAATATGTCCGCGAAGCATCCGCACCGGCATTCGTGCGGCCTGGCCGTGGCCGAGAAGATCACCGGCCCCTA
>JAPLSZ010000196.1 GCA_026398385.1 Kiritimatiellota bacterium
CAGGCCGCTCGGGGGGCCCGGCGCCGGTGGCGTTACGACGATCAGCACCTCATTGGATGGCCCGCTGACCCCAGCGGCGTTCGTGGCGCGGACGCGGAGGTAATACCGGCCGTAGGCGACGCCCGACGCGTTGAACGAGGTCAACGTGTTGCCAGTAGAGAAGCTCGCGAGGTCAGCCAGGCCCGTGGCCGAGCCCGCCTCGACGGTGTAGGCCGTGGGTACGCCGCCCGTGGCGGGCGCCGTCCACGACAGGGAGAGCGTCGACCCCACAGCCCCCGCCGTCCACCCGGTGGGGGCGCCAGGCGCGACCGCGCCCACGATGAGCCGGATTTCATTGGACGGCGCACTCGTGCCGATGGCGTTGGTGGCCCGCACTCGCAGGTAGTCCTCGCCCGTGCCGAGGGCTGCGTGCTGCCGGTATTTACCACGGCCAGATTCGACAACCCCGGCGCGGACCCGGCCTCGATGATATAGGCGGTGGGCGGATTGCGCGGCGATGGGGTAGCCGGGACCGGGCCCGCCGGCGCGGTCCACGAGAGGTGGACGGTTGCGCCCGTAACCGAACCGGTCAACGCGCTGGGAGGCCCGGGGGCGGTGTCGGCAGCCGCCTGATAGACGGTGAACACCAGGCCGGCGACCGTCACCGTACCGGTTCGGATGACACTCGCCCCGTTGACGGCGACGGTGTAGCTCACCGTGCCGGTCCCCGTGCCCGATGCCGACGCCGGACTCACCCCGATCCAGGCGTCGTTGCTGACCGCCGTCCACCCGCAACTGCCGGACGAGGCCGTGATGGCGACTGAGCCTGCGCCTCCCGACGCGGGGTAGTGCGCAGACGTCGGGTCGATTGTGAACGAACACGGCGCGATCGTACTCGCCCCCGTCGTCGGGACCGACGTCTCGTCGAAGATCGCCCGGCCCGTAAACGTCTGGATGCCCGTCGTGCCCGCCGGCGGCGTCGCCGTATACGTCAGCGTCTGCGCCGCGTCCGTATACAACACCCACTTCACCTTCCGGTTCACCCCGTCCCACTGCCCCGCCCCGCTGATCCCACTCACCGTCCAGCCCGCCGGCGGCCCATCCTCCGCCACCTGAATCACCGTCCCGGAGAGCGGCGCCGTCACCAGCGTCACCCCCACGCCCGTCCCCGCCGTATAGCACCCGGGCAGGCTCCGCGTGATCGTGCCCCCCGACAGCGTGAACGTCGCCGTGCACGTCTTGTCCGCCGTCAGCGTCACACTCGTCGTCGTGCTCACGCCGCTGCAGTCTCCGCTCCACCCGGCAAACGTCGCCGGCGCCGTCGGCACCGCCGTCAGCGTCACCCCCGTGTTCAGCGCATACGCTTCCGTGCAGTCCGCCCCGCACGTGATCCCCGCCGGGCTACTCGTGACCGTCCCACTCCCCGTCCCCGCCTTCGTCACCGTCAGGGTCCGCGTCGCCGGCGCACACGCCTCCAGCGTCGTCGCCCCTGTCGTCGGAACCGACGTCTCGTCGAAGATCGCCCGGCCCGTAAACGCCTGGACGCCCGTCGTACCCGCCGGCGGCGTCGCCGTATACGTCAGCGTCTGCGCCGCGTCCGTATACA
>JAPLSZ010000053.1:0-9510 GCA_026398385.1 Kiritimatiellota bacterium
CCGTGAAGAACTTCCTCCAGTATGTGAAAGGCGGGCACTACAACGGCACGATTTTTCACAGGGTTATCAGCGGATTTATGATCCAGGGCGGCGGCTTCACCAAGGACTTTGCCCAAAAGCCGACCCGCGCGCCGATCCGCAACGAGGCCGCCAACGGCCTCAAGAACGTGCGCGGCACGCTGGCCATGGCGCGCACGTCCGATATCCACAGCGCCACCAGCCAGTTTTTCATCAACGTCGTGGACAACGGCTTTCTCGATCATCGCGCGCCCACGCCCGACGCTTTCGGCTATTGCGTGTTCGGCAAGGTCACCAAGGGCCTCGACGTGCTGGACAAAATTCGCGCCGTGCGCACCGGCAGTCACGGATCATACAGCGACGTGCCGGTGGAGCCGGTCGAGATCCTGGAAGTCACCATCCCGTGAGCCCCACGGATGATGGTGGAGTGAATCCATCCGCGGCCCTGCCCGACTTTTCCGGCCTCACGCCCGACCGCGTCATCACGCTGGTCGAGGAGTCGCTCGGCCAACGCAGCAGTAATCTCTGCCGGCCGCTGACCAGCTATATCAACCGCGTGTACGAGGTGGAACTCGAAGCTGGCGGATGGGTCATTGCCAAATTTTACCGCCCCGGCCGCTGGAGCCTGGTGGCCCTGCAGGACGAGCAGGAGTTTCTGCGCGAACTCAACGACCAGGAACTGTCCGTGGTGGCCCCCCTGCCCTGCCGCGACGGCGCCACGCTCCAGGAGCACGCCGGGCTCCGCTTCGCTCTCTTTCCCAAGCGCGGCGGGCGGCCGCTGGACGAGCCCACCGCAGCGCAGTGGCTGGAACTCGGCCGGCTGCTGGCCCGCGTGCACGCCGTCGGCTCCCGGCACCCGCCCCGCGACCGGATGGTGCTGGATCCCCGCCAGTCCAGCGTGCGACACCTTGATTTCATCCTGCAGTCCGACTTTTCCTCCCCCGGGCTGCGCGACCGGTACGCCGCCAAAGTCCGCGAAATCCTGGACCTGATCGCTCCGCTCTTCGACGGCGCGGAAAAAATCCGCATCCACGGCGACTGCCACGGCGCCAACATCCTCCAACGCCCCGGCGAGCCGTTTCACCTGATTGACTTCGACGACATGGCCCTCGGCCCGGCGGTGCAGGATTTGTGGATGCTGCTGCCCGGCCATCTGCGCGATTCGCGCCGTGAGCTCGACCTGATCCTCGAAGGCTATGAGATTTTCCGCGGCATCGAACCGCACACCCTCCGGCTGATTGAGCCGCTGCGCGCCATGCGCTTCATTCATTTCACGGCCTGGTGCGCCCGGCAGAAGGCCGACGGCGGCTTCGCCCGGCTGGCGCCGGACTGGGGCACGGACGCCTACTGGACCCAGGAAATCAACGATCTCGAACAACAGCGGCTGGAAATCCGCGACGCCCTGGAGTAAATTCGGCTGCGGTGAACGACATGCCCGGGACGAACGACACCAGCTTCCCGACCAAATACTGGCAGGCGCTGCCGGATGGGCGGGTGCAGTGCGACACGTGCCCGCATCACTGCAAGTTGCTGGACGGCCAGCGGGGCATCTGTTTTGTGCGCGCCTGCCGGAACGGTCAAATCGTCCTGACAACCTACGGCCGTTCCAGCGGCTTTTGCATCGATCCGATCGAGAAGAAGCCGCTGAACCATTTCCTGCCCGGCACGGCGATCCTCTCCTTCGGCACCGCGGGCTGCAACCTGAACTGCAAGTTCTGCCAGAACTGGCACCTCAGCCGTTCGCGCGAGGTCGAAACGCTGGCCGTGGAGGCGACCCCGGAAGCCATTGCCCGCGCCACGCACCGCCTCGGCTGCCGCAGCGTCGCCTTCACCTACAACGATCCGGTGGTCTTCCTCGAATATGCCGTGGACGTGGCCCGGGCCTGCCATGCGGTCGGCGTCCAGACCGTTGCTGTCACTGCGGGCTATATATGCGCGGAGCCACGCCGGGACTTCTACGCGCATATGGACGCCGCCAACGTGGACCTCAAGGGCTTCACCGATGATTTCTACCGGAAATTCTGCGGCGCGCAATTGCAGCCGGTGCTCGAGACGCTGGTGTATCTGGCCCGCGAAACGAAAGTCTGGTTCGAAATCACCACGCTGCTCATCCCCGGCGAGAACGACTCGGAGACCGAAGTGGACGCGCTGACGCAATGGATCGCCCGCGAACTCGGCCCGCACGTGCCGCTGCATTTCACCGCCTTTTATCCCGCGTGGCAACTGACGGGTCGCCGCCCCACCCCGCCAGCGACGCTGCAGCGCGCGCGGCAGATCGCCTTGAAGAACGGACTGCACTACGTCTTCACCGGCAACGTGCGCGATCCGGCCGGCGCGGCGACCTATTGCCCGGGTTGCGGCCGGGGCGTCATCGGCCGCGATGGTTACCAGATCGCCGCTTGGCACCTGAGCGAGGGCGCGCGCTGCGCCTTCTGCGCCGCGCCCATCGCCGGCGTGTTCGAGGCGCAACCCGGCGCGTGGCACGGCGCGTGCGCGCCGGTGGACATCGGCGCCTTCGCGCCGCCGGACTGATCAGCTTTGCTGCCAAGCGCCGCGCACCGGATGCGACATCTGCGCGTTGAGCGCCTCCGGCGCGATGATTTTGTAGTTCTGCGGATCCCAGACCACTTCGCCGCCGCTTTTGATCGCCAGCAGGGAAAGATGGCTCAGGGCATCGGAACGCACCGCGTCTTCGATGGGCGCGATGGAGGGCGAGCGGTCGCTGACCGAATCCACAAAAGACTTGTAGTAGCGGTTGTGGTACAGCACGCGTTTCGTGCCCTCGCACTGTCTCAGCTTGAGCCAGTCCGGGTTGCTCGCCGCCGCGCCGCCGCGGCTGAGGCTGACCCAGCCTTTCGAGCCGAAAAACGTCGTGCCGTCGCCGCAGAAGTTCTGGCGGTACTTCTTGACGATCGCCTCGGCGTGATTGGTGCTCATAAAATGCATCGGGACCCCGTCACCGAACTTGATTTCCACGTCCCACGTGGCGCAGGTGTCGAAGAGCGCCTGGGGCGTTGGGAACTGGCCGGCGCCGCGAAACGTGACCGGGCCCTTGGTGTCGGAATTCATGCCCCAGATAGCGATGTCGAGCGGGTGCGCGCCCCAGCCGGCGATGAAGCCCAGCGCGTAGTCGGAGCAGAACCACGAGCCGGAGTGGGTAATGCGGTCCTTGGAACAGGGCTTCATCGGCGCGGGACCGAGATAGAGGTCGTAATCGAGGCCTGCGGGCACAGGGATTTCGTCGAGCGACCCGCCACCTTTGCCGCCCGGAGCCCAGACGTCGATCCGCTGCAGATCGCCGATATAGCCGTTCAGCACCAGTTCGACGCCGCGCCTCGATATACACGTCCTTGCCCGCGCGCACCGCGGCCAACCCGATGGGCACGTGCCAGTGGTCGGGCGTCACGATGACGACGGCGTCCAGGGTCGAATCGGCCAGCAGTTCGCGAAAATCGTTGTACAATTTCGGATCGTGCCCCTGCGCCTGCTTTACGAAGCCGGCCGCCTTCTCGCGCCGCTCGCGGTAGGGGTCGCAAATTGCGGCGGACACGGCGTTCTCCGCCGCCAGGAAATTGTGCAGGTCACTGGAGCCTTGATTGCCGGTTCCGATGTGGCCGAGGCGGATCCGGCGGCTAGGCGCCGTCGCGCCGCCCAACACGCGGGCAGGTACGAACTGCGGTGCGACCGACGCGGCCAGCAGGCTGGCCATGAAACGGCGGCGGCTGAAACGATGCTGGTCATTCATGGGAGCTCTCCTATGGAACATAACGCCAGAGCGCTACGCGGAAATTGACAGACCCCTGGCGGTGGTTCAATGCTTTTCTTCCCCTGCGCGGGGTTCATGCTTTCTCCAGTTCGTTCAGTTCCGCGGCCGATGAAATACAAACGCCCACATCCTTCAACAGCCCGTTGGCGAGTCCATAGATCCAACGTGGCAATCCTTTCATGCTGGCCTCCTATTTTCCTAACATCATTTTAGCAGCAACGACCGCCAGCAGCACGCCGAAGCTGCGGCGCAGCAGCAACTCGGGGAGCGCGTGGGCGAACTTCGCGCCAATCCAGCCGCCGATGACGAAGCCGAGACAGATGAACGCGGCGGCGACAAGGTGGACATTACCCTGCTTCCAATAGGCCCACGCCGCAAAGATGCCGATCGGCGGGATCATCAGCGCAAGCGTCGTACCCTGCGCGAGATGCTGTGACATCCCGAAGAAATAGACCAGCACCGGGATGATCAGCAAGCCGCCACCGATGCCGAACAATCCGCTCAAGACGCCGGCCGCCAGACCGACCACGACAAAGCCAAGGTGTTGCCACATAACTTACTCCTATCTTCTGGGCCAAGCTTAGCACAACTTCGCGCGGGCTTCACGCCCGCAGTTAGACCTGGACCAGCCGGTTGTCGTTGCGGCCGGCCAGACCTGGTGCGTACGGCTGTCGCTGTGGGAGACTGAGGGAGAGCTGCAAAAGCCCCGCGCACGCCGAAAATCGCGACCCCGCTGATAGGCGGCAATTCGTTTGCCCTGGTTTATTTGCAGGCGGGATCTTTCGGTTCTGCCCACCATTCCTGCGGGACGATATCCAGAAAACAGGCCAGCCGCGCTGGCGCGCCGCGTTCGCCCGTTTGCGCGCAGAACATCGAGCACGCAGCCGCTTTCGCTGTTGTTGACCACCCTCGCATATAACAAAAATCTATCCGGCCGGATAGCGGATAGATGTTTGTTATATGCCACGCGCGGGTTGGAGCACGGCCGGCAACCCTGGTGAGCCGTTCGACAGCAACTTCGCAAACCACACCTGTCGCACCAATGCAGCCGAAACACAGCGCTGGCCAAGCTTTTTTGTTTACAGCCTTTTCGGCGGCCGGGGCGTAACAGACCACGAAATGCGCTAAACGGAACCAGCCCGTGCTTGTGTTTCGTCCTTTTCGACAGTTATTGTGCTATAACAAATATCTATCCGGCCGGATAGATATCTGTTATAGGACGCGCACGAGTCGGGGCGTGGGCGGTGGCATCCACGACCTGGCCGACCGAAGTCCCGCAGGCCGCAGCTGGCGCAACTGGTGGTTGCTACAGGGTTGACGCCGGTTTTTTGTTTGCGCAGCACCTGTGCACCGGCTAACGTCGCCCCATGAGTGTATGGGTGGTGCTGGGCCTGGCGGTGGGGCTGGCGCTGGACTGTTTCTCCGTGGCCATCGCCACGGGCATCGGCTTGCAGCGCCTGCGCGTCGCCCATGCGTTGAAGATGGCCGTTTTTTTCGGAGGGTTCCAGGCCGTCATGCCGGTGATCGGCTGGCTGGCCGGAATCAGCCTGAGGGCTTCCATTGCGGCCTATGATCACTGGGTGGCTTTCGTCCTGCTCACAGCCATTGGCGTGAAAATGATCTGGGAGACGCGCGCGGAGAAGAAGATGGCGACGCTGAACCCGGAAAACACCGGACTGCTATTGCTGCTGGCCATCGGGACAAGTATCGATGCACTGGTCGTTGGCGTCAGCCTGTCTTTCCTGGATGTTTCCATCGTCATTCCGGTGCTAATCATCGGCGCGGTGACTTTTGTGCTGACCCTCGCCGGCGCCTATATCGGCGGTCGGATCGGACACTGGTTCGAGGGCCGGATCGAAATCCTTGGCGGTGTGGTGATGATCCTGATCGGCATGAAGATTCTGGCCAATCACTTTTTCGGGCGGGGACTGTAACCGCACCGCCGAAGCGCGCCATTCGCGGCTCGACAATCGCGCGGTTCCGCCTACACTCTTTTTCTTGCCATGGATGAGCCCATTCCAACGCCCGGTGATCTGTCGGACACTCATGATCTGACCTTGGACCTGAACTTCGTGCCCACTTGGGCGCGCCAGGTCCCGGGGTCGAATCCCTATGCCCATTTTGAGGGGCGCGGGGAGCGGAGCGACCGGCCGGAGCGCGGCCGGGATCGGCGGCCGGAGCGCCGCGCGCGGCCGCGCGGCGCGCCCGGCCCCGGACAGCCGTCCGGCGGACGTCCGCCCCCACGCAATGTCCAGGAGCGACCGGGCCTGGATCGTACGGCCTACCCGCCGGCGGCGCGCCGCGCCGTCGCGCCGGAAGCCGCGCCCGTCGAGATCGCCTTCATCCCCGAGCGCGCGCGGCTGGCCGCGCTGGTCCACGACCTCCATCTGACCCGCCGTGCTTTTCCGCTGGCGGACTTGGCCATGAAGTTTCTTTCCAACCCGGACTGCTACCTCGTCAAAGTCGAAGTCCGGCGTCCGCATCGCCCGCCGGTTGACCCCCACCATGGTAGGCCGGGGGTTCAGCTTTTCCAATGTCTGGATTGCAAGGCCCTCTTTCTCGACCAGCAGTCCGCCGAGGCGCACGCCGTGGCCCGCCACCTGGACCGGTGCTTCGTGGTGGAGGACATCGTCACCGAGCCGCCCGTTGGCAACTTTGTCTGCATCGCGCGCTGTCGGCTGAGCGGCGAGCTGCTCGGCCCGCCGAACTACCACGGGTACAACGCCCGGTTGCTGGAGCTGCACCGGACGCGCTTCGCGCACCTCTCGCTGGACGACTATCGGAGCCGGGTCGAAACGGTCCGCGATCCGGCGCTGGTCGAGAAGTGGAAGGCAGCGCAACGGACCCAGACGGTTTTTAAGCGCAAAGGGGCGGAGCCACCCCAGGCGATGAAGCGCACGGAGGCGGAAGCCTATTTCCGGGAAAAAGCGCTGCCCGGCATGCTCCACCACGGCCAGCGCTTCGTGGTGCCGGCGCGCGGCACGGCCAACTGGGAAGACGCCCTGCTGCGGCAAGCCATCCGCGCCGCATGGGCGCAGGAAAGCCGGTTCCCCGCCTCGCTGCTTTTTGCCCTGCGGCCGGCATTCCGGCACATGCACCTGCACCTCTTCAAGGTCAGCGGCGGCGCGAACTTCGTCACGTCCATCCGGCCGCACCCGATTCCAGGGGACCACGCGGTCGCGCCCATTCGCGAAGTGCTGCGGTTCCTGCACGCCCAGCCTGGCTGCACGCGTCAGCAACTGGTGGAGGGTCTGCGCCCGGGCGCGGCGCCGGATTCGGCGGAAGTGGCCGCGGTGATCAGCCCGCTGCGCTGGCTGATTGAAAAAGGGCATCTGATCGAATTTTTTAACGGCACCCTGGCCCTGCCGATGAGCGGCGGACAACCCGCCGGGCGCGCCGCCGCGCCGTCGCGGTCCAGGTAACGGCGCCGGTCAAACGAAGAATTACGATCCGCCGGCGCGGCTCGCCTCACGGCAGCGTCTTCTGCCACGCCACCTGGGCGCGCAGGCCATCGGCCAGGGGCGTGCCGGGATGATAGCCGAGCAGCCGCCGGGCTTTTTCGATATTGGCGGAGGTGTGGGTCTGGTCGCCCGGCCGGGGGGGCTGTCGCGCGAGGCGCACGGAGCGGCCGGTGATTTCCTCGAGCATCCGGATGATGCGGTTGAGCGCAACGATTTCCCCGCCGCCCACATTGAAGGTCTCGCCGAGCGCGGCCGCGCGCCGCTCAAAAGCCAGCACGGTGGCCACCACGGCGTCCGCGACAAAGGTGTTGCTGCGCGTTTGTTCGCCGTCGCCGCACACAATGAACGGCTCGTCGCGCAAGAGGCAGCGGATGAGCTGGTAGTAGCCCATATCCGGCCGCTGACGCGGTCCATATACGGAAAAGTAGCGCAGAATCGTCACCGGCATGCCGAAGTTGGACTCGTAGGCGCGGCAGAGATTTTCCGCCGCCAGTTTGGTGATGCCGTAGGGCGAGACGGGCTGGAGCGGAGCGGTTTCCGCCTGCGTGGCCTCCCGGCCGTAAACGCTGGACGTGGAGACATACAGGAAGTGCCGGCACGTGGCGGCGGCCTGGGCGGCGGCGAGCAGCCGCTGCGTGCCGAGGATGTTGCAGGTTTCGTACAGCGCAAAATCCGTCCAGCTCTTGATCAGGCCCGGCATGGCCGCAAGATGGAAGATGGCCTCGCACCCGGCCAGCAGCGGCGACAGGTCCGCCGCGCGCAGATCGGCCTCGTGAAAGCTGAAGCCGGCCTGCCGCCGCGCCGCGGCCAGATTGACCTCCTTGATGGGGCGCGGGTAGTAGGGAATAAAAGCATCCAGCCCCACCACCGTGTGGCCTCTGGCCAGCAGCGCTTCGCAGAGCTGCGAGCCGATAAAACCCGCCGCCCCAGTCACCAGACATCGGCTCATGATGCTTTCATCCCCACTTGCAGGGCCACCTTGACCAGCACCGCCAGCCCAAAGACGATCATCACCAGACCGGAGATGATGTTCACCCAGCGCAATCGTTCCGCCGTCATGTGCAGGCGCATCATGCCCACCAGCAGGCTCAGGCTGCCGAACCACAGCAAGGAACCCATGAAAATGCCGCCAATCAGCGGGATCCTTTCCACCACGGCCCGCAGCACGCTGTTCTCCAGGTCGGCCTCTTGGTTCAGGCCCCAGGCGGTAAAGATCGCCGCCATCGCAAAAACCGTCAGCGGGTTCATCAGCGTCAGGAAAAACGTCGAAATGAAATGGCTCCACAGCGTCCCGCGCTGATCCGGGTCAGCCTGATCATGGGTTTTCGTGCGCATCAGCTTGACGCCCAGCCCGCAGAGCAGCAGGCCGCCGATCAGTTGGACCGGCACGGGGTGTCCGCCCAGCAGGCGCGCCGCGTAGGACAGGAACCATGTCGCCACACAGGCGTAGATCGTATCCGCAGTGGCCGAACCCAGGCCCGAAACAAAGCCCGCCCGCCGGCGCCGTTCCGCCAAAACGCGGTGCACGCACAACAGGCCCACCGGCCCCAGCGGCGCCGCCACCAGGAGGCCGATCAGCAAGCCCTTCCAAAGGTACTCCATAGTCATTGTTTCGTTTACATATAAACTGACGCGTCATTCCTGACAAGCCTTGTAATTACGAACTTGCGCGCACCCGCCGCGCAAGTTATTGTTTGGATCATGCGTGTGCTTATGAAAACAACGCCCGCGGGCCGCCGGAGGATTTTGGCGTTGACGCTGCTGGCGTGGCCGTTGCTGACCTTGCCGGGATGCGAGGACCACCGCGACGAGCACATCCCGCCGGCCGGCCTGGGCAGCGTGATCATCCATAACCATACCATCGAAGATATTCGGGTGTTCATCAATGGCTTCGAATACGGCAAGGCCACCGACGATGCGACCTTCTACGACCTCAAGCCCGGCGTTTATCGCTTCGCGCTGAGCGAGCAGGGCGGCGACCGCAGCTACGCGGCCGATGTGGACGTGCTGCAGGGCCGGCTCACCTTTCTGGATGTGTACATGTCGTCCACGAACATCTACGCCTATGATGTGCTGATGTATTTCGATTAGGGCCGGAGGGCCGGGCGCGCGGGAAAAAGGCCCGATGCTCAGGCGGGGCTGTGCGGATTGGCCCGTTCCGCGATCAGCCGCACTATGGCAGCCGCCATCGGTTCGATGCCGATCGTGACCGAGTTCCAAATGCAGTCGTAATCGAGCGGGTTGTTGATGTCGCCATTGAAAAAA
>JAPLSZ010000053.1:9528-10971 GCA_026398385.1 Kiritimatiellota bacterium
AAAAATCCCGGACGAGCGCCGCGCGCTCGTGATCCTGTTTAAGCATGGCGCACCGCGCATCCTCCTCAGAAGCGTCCATTAACTCCTGCATGCATTTCAGCCGCTGCGCCGCAGGCGCCACCAGCCGCACATGCAGCCCGTGCGGCCAGCGGCGCGCAATGTAATTCCCCGCGCGTCCGACAATCACGACGCGGCCCATCGCAGCCAGGATGCGGATCACTTCAAAAATCCGTTTTTGCACATAGTATTGTTCCGACTGGCCGGTCAGCATATCGCGGATCGTCTGCTGGAGCCCGCGCTCATAGCCCTCCGTCAGCAACGATTCCAGGGACAATTTCAGATCCGGATCCTGGGCCACCAGGAGGCACAAGCGGTAATCGAAGACCTCCCAGCCACGCCCCCACTCGGCCTCGGTCGCCCGCGGCAATTCCCGGATGATGGCCCTGGCCAGCGTGTGCCCACCTGCGCCGGCCTGGCGGGAAATGGTGACAAAGGGATAGCCGGTCGGCTCGGGCGCCAAACCCATGCGGTCACGCAGATATTTCTTAACTCGTTCCATCGCATTCATATCTTCACATCCTCAATGGTTACTGTATAACACAACCAACAGTCGGCGGGCAAGCCGTGTCATGCGGTCTTCCCCGATGGTTGTGCGATGCGGGTGCCCGGCGCTGGATCCCCGCGGGTGGCTGGAGCGCGCGCAGGAAGGCGATCATGCTGTGGTACTGGATGCTGACCGTGCCGGGTTTGCTGTTGGCGCTGCTGGCGGCCTGGCTGACGCGCCGCACGTTCAACGCGTATGCCCATTCCCGGGCGTCTTCCGGCCTGACCGGCGCCTTGGCGGCGCAGCGCCTGTTGGAAAGCGCGGGTGTGGACGGCATCGCCATTCGCGTCACCCACGGTTTGCTCAGCGATCACTACGATCCGCGCGACCGGACGCTGAATCTTTCGCCGGCGGTCTACCGCTCGAACTCGCTCGCGGCGATCGGCGTGGCCTGCCACGAGGCGGGGCATGCGATCCAACACGCCCAATTCTACGGGCCGCTCAAGCTGCGCACCGATCTGGTGCCGGCGCAAATGCTCGGCAGCCAACTGGCGTATCCGCTATTCTTTATCGGCTTGCTCATGCATTTCCCGCCGCTGATCAAGGTGGGGCTGGCCCTGTTTGCCCTGGCGGTGCTTTTTGCGCTCATCACCCTGCCCGTGGAATGGGATGCCAGCGCCCGCGCCAAGCGGCTGATGGTGAGCGCGGGCATTGTAACGTCCCGGGAGCAGCGCAGCGCCGCCCGGGTTTTGAACGCAGCTTTCCTGACCTACCTCGCGGGCGCGGCGCTGGCGATGCTGCAACTGCTTTCGTTGCTGATCCAATCCGGCCTGCTGGGCGGACGCCGCCGGAATTAAGTTCGTCCGTGACCGGGGCCGGGGCCGGCGCGCCTTCGCGAA
>JAPLSZ010000285.1 GCA_026398385.1 Kiritimatiellota bacterium
GGTGCGCTATCTCGATGCGCCGGTGCTACGCGACCGTGATGCGGATGGGCAAAGTTACAACGGGCTGGAAGAACGGCTCTATTATACCGGTGACGCGCACTTTAACGTGACGGCGCTGGTAAACACCTCGGGTGTCGTCGTTGAACGATATGAATACGATCCCTACGGCAAGGTTACGGTGCTGAGTTCGGACTTTACCGGTGTGCGGCCGACTTCACTCTATGACAACCAGGTGCTCTTCAGCGGCTACCGCTTCGATCCCGAAACCGGGCTATACAAAGTGAGACATAGGGATTTTCACTCGACGCTGGGCGTGTGGACCACGCGCGACCCCATAGCCGATCCCGTTTTCGTGACGTTGAACCAATGGCTTTCCAGAGATCCGATTGGAGAACGGGGAGGGAAGAACCTCTATACCTTTGTGAATAACAACGCCCTGTGCTACATCGATGATCTTGGTCAGAAGACGATGATAGTCGTAGATGCGATAGAATGGGATGAGGCCTGGGCGCTCATCTATCGTGTAGGGTATTTCTGCAAGTGCAATCAACAAGGTGTTTGCGGCTGGGTCAGAAGCGGTAACCACAAGGGTTTACTGGAAGGTGTTGTCGCTCCTTGGTTGCGTTTCGAGCAGAAGGTCCAATACAGCATCGAGAAGTCCGGTTCTATATCTTTCCTGAGCGATCTGACAGGGCTCATTCCCGGGGAGTGGACAGGGGCTATCTCTGGGTTGGTCATAGAACTCCTTAACACAAAGACCACTAAAGGCAAGAGAACCATGATCGGCGAGCTCAAGACCATCGAGGTCATCCCTCTTCCAAAGATGAAAGAACTCGGCGAATGCAGCTGCAAGACCAGTAATACAGCGGATACAAAGGACGAGCTTACAGTTAAGTTGTTCGCAGGTGGAGTGGAAACCACGAATTCATCAGTTCCACCATGAAAAAGTTCCTTCCTATCGCGGTCTTTGCGGCAAGCACCTTGGGGTGTGGTGCACAACAATCAGTTATTGTCGGCAGGTCGGATACTGGATTACTAGTTTTTGGGCAATCGACGAACGCTATTCAATTCGCGGGGCAGCCTCCAGTTCTTGTTGGTGCTGACGCCGTTGCTTCGGCTATCGAGCTATACGAACATGCACGCCGCCAAGGCTTGGCAATATCTAGAATTGATGTTTCAGTACCGCGGTGTCTTGTCATGACCCTCGATGATGGGAGATGCATTCGGATCAGCTGGCGCGAAATGGGGAAGTTTACAGAACTGTCCACAACTGATCTGGCCAGTCGTCTGGCGCGATTGGTTTCCCTGCTCAAGATTGATCAAGGTGGGCGTGTAACGACTATTGACGTATCTGATTCGCCTCCAAACTTGGCACCAGCCTCTCAGTCAGAACCTAAGGGCCCAAGACCGCCTTCTGTGATACCTTACCAAGTGAAAGAAGGTGACACGCTCTCCTCTATTTCCGCTGCGTTTGGAATTCCGATTGTTGAAATCACGAAGGCCAACCGCCTTGGAAAAGAGGATCAGCTTGTGCCCGGACAAACCATCAAATTGCCAATCCGGGCAGTGAAGCGCGAAAATGAATAGCATGCTTGCGATCTCGCGCGTTGGCTCGGGGTCAAACCTTGAAAAGCGTTGGCTCGGGGTCAAACCTTGAAAAGTGAATAGGCAAATGGATCGCGATAAAAAGAGCCAGAATATGCAGCGCACGGTGTCGGGCGCGCTGGACATTCTGGGCTCCGCCCATGCCGATAGCACCGTGACGGTCAACGGCCAAGGGACGACCCGACAGGACGCCTACTACGGCACCCGGAAGAATGGCAACCTATATGAGCAGTACATCTGGTCCGCGCGCTATCTCGACGCGCCGGTGCTGCGGGACCGGGATGCGGATGGGCAAAGTTACAACGGGCTGGAAGAACGGCTCTATTATACCGGTGACGCGCACTTTAACGTGACGGCGCTGGTAAACATTTCGGGCGCCGTCGTTGAACGATATGAATACGATCCATACGGGAAAGCTATATCCGGAGACTGGCCTCTACCACGCGAGACATCGGATGTATCACTCGACGCTAGGCTGTTGGCTCAGCAGGGATCCGATTAAAGATGAGGATGGGCCTAACACATATCTATTTTTGAAGAATGATAGTGTAAACCGACTCGACGCGCTTGGTCTTCTCGCGTTTGAGAAGAATGAGTGCCAGGGATGCAATGCGGGTATTGGTATTAGTCGATGGTACTTTTCTTCTTATTGGCATGAACCAGAAGAGAAGTGCAGAGGGGATGCACGCGGCACATATGTGGTGGGTTCGAACGGCGGATTTGCTCACCATTGTGGAGAGAATCATTCATGGCAGACTGGACCGTTATGCGACACCGAAACGCATATCTTCATCAGGGCCATAAATAAACCTTGTTGCCGCTGTAAAACTTGGCTTGTGCGATGCCAATGGGAGTATGTTGGTTCGGCTACGGGTCCCGCCAGCGCTGAAATGACCATTCGGCCATCATTTCTTGGACGCCAAGTAGCGCATCTGCTCGATAAGGATCCATCCTTTTCAAGACCACCTCATCCACCCCCATACTCTTCCTCTGTTGGGCCGCGAGGTAGTATTGAGTATGGTGTATTAGACATACCTTGTGGTGCTACTCGGGATGTCTTCAGGATGCAATCAATAGTTCGGATCAATGGCGGAGCGATAAGTGAGATCAGAGAAGCGGGATGGGTTTCCTGTAGTGCGGAGTGCCTAGAATGAGCGCCCGACTGTTCTCGACTCGTCTTCCTGTGAGTCTACGCATTGGCGTTAGGAGTGCGGCCGTTGCATTTGTTGTATTAGGGACACTTTATTCTTGCGATAATTCCTATGATTTAGTACATTCATCGCCAAAGGAACTTGGCGCGATGGTCTTCTGCACCATTCCTCCCCTCGCGTTTGTGGCTGGCACAATTGGTCTGTTCATCACTTTTATGTGCAGTCTGGTTCATCGTGCATTTAGAAAAAATAGGGCAGAAACAACAGGAGACGACAGATTTAGACCGACGCAGAAGCGCCGAACGAGTCTTGGTCCTCGGGCCATCGTCAGCGTCCTGCTAGGCGGGTCGTTTGCACTGTGTATAGGGCTCATAGATGAGATTGCTGATCCTCTGGTAGCAGCAGGTAGGGCGTTGGGGATTGATGCCTTGTTGGTGTTTATATGTGTTGTTCTCATCTTCGCTTTTGCCTTTTTTATCCTACTATCACTGCTGTCGCAATATAGATCAACAGGGGCAAACCTTAAATAATGAGTAAGCAACAGCGCGCGTTGAAAACGCCGATGAATCCTAGCAAACAAACGGATAATCACACACTGGCCGCGGCAACGCTGGCGCCGAAGGATTTTGCGTACGGGTACGATGGGTTGAATCAGTTGACCGCCGCAAATCGCGGCAGGCTGCAGGATGCGCCTTCGCCGCAGTTGGTGGCGGGGAGCACGAACCTCCAGCAGGCGTGGAGTCTGGATCTGGCGGGTAACTGGGCGGGGTTCAAGTCCGGCGCTGGCGCGGGCTGGACCCTGGACCAGGCGCGCAGCAACAACCTGGTCAACGAGATCACGAACATCACCGCGACCGCAGGGACGGCCTGGGTCACGCCTGTTTAGAATAGCGTACTGGCATGGCTAGGTTGGCACGCGTGGAATATGAGGGGGCGATCTATCACGTCACGGTGCGAGGGAACAACCGGCGGGACCTCTTCGGGGATGACCGGGATCGACAGCGGTTCCTGGGGCGACTCGAGGCCGGGGCTCGGGAATGCGCCGTGCGGGTCTATGCCTTCTGCCTGATGCAGAACCATGTTCACTTGTTGAGCCGGTTCGGGGGGCTGACGCAGCGGGAGATTGCGGGGCGCTTCGGGGTGGGAACCGGGGAATCGGTGAGCGACCAATTGCAGCGTTTGAGCGAAGCACTCGCGGCCGACCAGTCGCTATGCCGCCTCGTCAAAGCCGTGGAACAAGAAGTGGCGGCAGAATTTCGCACTTACTCAAGCCCCGGCTCACTCGGCCAGCATCACCACGCGGAAGCCCACGTTATAGACGGCCTGCCAGGGCTGATACGGCAGGCGCGCCGCCGCGCGGGCGTGGACTGGCCGGTCGAACCACGAGCCGCCACGGACGGCTTTCATTTCAGTCGGGTTCGGCTCGTTGCGCCCGTCGCGGTCGGTGTAGGGATAGGGCCGATACGAGCTGAGCGTCCACTCGCCCGCATTGCCATGCATGTCACGCAGGCCCCAGGCGTTCGGCTGATAGCGGCCAACGGCGGCGGTCACCCCACTGCCGTCGTTGAAGCGGCGGTCCCGGGGATGCCAGGGGGGCGCATCGCCGCGATCCAGTTGGTGGAGCGAAAGGTCCGCCAGATTGGCGAACCTGGAGAAATCCGTGTCGCGATTGCCGTAGAAGAAAGACGATCCGGCGCCGGCGCGGCAGGCCCATTCCCATTGGGCCTCAGTCGGCAGGGTGAACTGCTTACCGGTTTTCTGCGACAGCCACTTGCAGAATGCCATGGCTTCGTTCCAAGTGATGCGGACGGCGGGCTGGTTCGGCTGGTTGACCGGAAGGCCGCGGTCGCCCTGATCCTTGCCGGTCAGACTGATCACACCGCTGTCATGTCTGGGGTCGAAGACCGCATAGTCGGCATTCCTGATCTCCATCACGCCCATATAGAACGGCTTGGCGATCTTGACGCGGCTGACAGGGACTTCATCGGCTTCGCCGGCGGCATCGCCCATGACAAACTCGCCGGCCGGAATCAACGCCAGCTCCAGGGGCCGGCCCGCTTCCAAGTCGATCTTCATGTTGACCGGCAGGTTCGTCGCCGCAACCTGCCGCTTGGCCGCCTCGGCAGCGTCAAACGGCCAGCCCGCCACGCGCACGTCCTGCAGCTTGCGTTCCGGCCTGGGGGTGGGCGCAATGAACTGCACCGGCGCAGGACTGCCGGCAGCCGGCAGCGCCTCGGGGTCGTCGGCGCGGTTGGCGTACTTCGCGTGCATCTCCATGCGCCGCTGCATGACGGGCCGCGGGCCGTTGACATGCTCCGTCCAGGTGCCGTGGTCGGGCACGTTCAGGTCGATCCAGGTCACGAGCCGGTCCCAGGCCTCGGCGTCGAGTTTGACGTTGTAGTGCCCGCGCTTGAGCATCTGCACCAGTTCGCTCGTGTCGGCATGCCACTCCAGCGGCTTCTGCATGTGGTAGTCGCTCTCCGGCCCGGGACGACGCACGAAGGGATGCAGCGCGATGTAGGAAGTCGTAAAGCCACGCAGACCTTTCTGTTGCCTGGCGGTAAAGTCGGGGACCGCCTGGCCGTTGACCGGCTGGGCGCCTTCCTTGTGGCACCCCGCGCAGTATTTGTCCAACACCGGCTGGACCTCGCGTTTGAAGCTGAAGCCGCGCGCGGGGCCATACCACGGCGCAATGTTCGAGGGCTCGCGCTGGCCAGCCAGCGTCGGCTTGGTCTCGGGGGTTGCATTCTGCGTGTCGTGGCAGCCGACGCAGGAGAATTTCTCGCCCGGCATGGCCGTATACCAACTGCGCATGAGCTGCAGCGCCTTGCCCTCCGCGTCCAACGGCTGCACGGCCACGGGCGTATTGGCGGGCACCTTGAAGCTGGCCGAACCGTCGGCCTCCACCGGCACCGTGCCGTGGATGCGGTGCACGTCCCAGGGGCCGTCAATGCCGATATTGATATGCCCGCCCATGCCCGGATAGCCAAAGTGCGGCTCGTAGACCCGCAATTTCTTGACGGTTCCGCGCGGCACGCCTTGCAGGCCCGGCCCCGAATAGATGTCGGCCAGATAGACCGTGGCGTCCTTCTTGGTCAGATCGATCCGGTCCGGAAGCACCGGCGGCCGGGTCGTTTTCTGCAAGGGGATCGGCTCCAGGAGGGCATACCCGTCTTGTTCCTTGAGGAGCGTCATGTTGTCGAAAACATCCACCAGGTAAAGACCCCATTTCGCTTGCGGCGTCGGCTGGCTGGAAACCAGGAAGTATTTATCGCTCAGCGGATAGGGATGCAGGAACTTAGGCCAGGAGCCGTCCACCAGGTTGTCGCGGATGACGGGCTCGACTTTCTGGCCGCTGCCCGGGATGCGCTGCACCGCCCCGTCGGCCTCAAAACGTCCCTTGGCCGTGTCGAACAGGATCAATTCGCCCATCCGCGGCACGCCGTGATGGCCGGAGATCACGGCAATCAACTTGGTGGGATGGCCGGGCACCGGCTTGGCATAGAAGAGCGAGTTCGGCCAATAGGAATTGCTGCCATAGTGGGCCATCTGACCGGAACCGTCCGGGTTCATGTGGAACAGAATGCGCGTAAAATAATGGGCCGTGTCGGCGTATTCCCAGCGGGTGTAGAGCACGCGGCCATCGTTGAGCACGGTGGGGCACCAGTTCTGGTCCTGATCGAAACACAACTGGCGCAGACCCGTTCCGTCGGCGTTCATGATGCACAGGTTGGCCACCCAGTCGGCGCCGCCCACGCAGGGCACGCCATGGAAGGCCAGGGTCGAGCTGAAAATAATCCGGCCGTCGGGCAGGTAGCAAGGATCGAAGTTGTCCACGTCCGGTTCCGCACCCGGCGTGACCTGGCGCAACCCGCTGCCGTCGGCCTTGATCTCCCAGACCTGCCAGCGTCCCCGCTTGTCGGGCATCGAGAAAAGCAGCTTGTCGCCGTCGAAATCGAGCTTGAGATCGCCCGCGAATTCGCCGTTGGAGGGCTTCAGGAAGGTGGTCAGTCGGCCTTGCGGCCCGACGGGCGCCAGCACAGCAATCTCGTTGTCGTAGCCCCGCCGGTCGAGGGAGCTGTTGCTCTGCCAGTTCTGCGGAAGGCCCAGCTTGTTGGCGCTGCGCTTGACCAGCAGAAGTTTGTCGAACGCCAACAGCGGATTCGCCAGCAAGGCTTCGCGCTGCAAGACGGCGAACTGGTCGGCCAGGACCGCGCGGCGCTGCTGGGCCGCCTGGTCGCCGCCGGCCGGGGCCGCTGCCGCTGCGCCGAGGGCCTTTTCCAACTCCGTCAAGCGGCGCA
>JAPLSZ010000063.1 GCA_026398385.1 Kiritimatiellota bacterium
GGGCAGGACACAAATAGAGTACAAGAAGGCGGCGAGCAGTCCGACGGTGCGGCCAAAGAGCCGGCGGCCGAGCAGAAAGAGGAGCAGCACCGTGAGCACATCCACAAGGGCCGAGCAGGTGCGGCCGAGCAGGCAGACGGCCTCGAGCGCGTTGAGCGACAGCGTGTGCGAAAGCAGGCGAATGGCAAACAACGGCAGCGTGCCGTAGGGAAAAAAACGGTTTCCCCGGTTATGGGGATTGAGTGGGGAATGGGCGGTATCGAGATAGGCGTGCCAGGACGAGGGCACGTCGAGCGCCACGGTGGTCATGCATAGGAAACGTTCGTCCGGATGCAACAGGTGGCTTTGATCCCAGTTCCGCCCGGCCAGCCGCAGCGCGGCGGCCAGCAACAGGATCGCCGCAAGCAGGCCGAAGGTAACAACCCGCGAGGGGAAGGGTTTCATGGGCGGGTGATTTGAACATGAAAGCGAGCAGGGAGGCAAGCGTGGAGGTGGCCGGATCGTGGTTGTCGGCTGCACTCCGGTGGACGCGCCGGATGGCGTATTATCTAACCTCCATCTTCACGCTCTGGCGCGGCGTCAGAAACTGGACGGTGCTGGTGCTGCTTTTTTCGGGCATGGGCGCCCGCCGCACACGGTTGCTGCGGCTGCGCCATTCGGGCCTGGTTTTCGCCGTGCAAAACGCCATGGAAGTCTGGATTGTCAAGGAGACCTGCCTGGACCGTATCTATGAACGCATGGGCACGCCGATCATGGACGGCTGGCGCATCGTGGACCTCGGCGCCGCCGTGGGCGATTTCGCGCTGCGGGCGGCGTACTGCGCCCCGCACGGCGTGATCCATGCGTATGAGCCGCAGCCGGATTTGTTCGCCCGGCTTGCGGCGAATCTGCGGTACAATGCCGCCGGCCAGGTGCAGGCCTTTGCCGAGGCCGTCGGCGCGCGCACTGGACCGATGACGGTGATGACCGGCGCCACCTGGGTGCCGCAGCTCCGCACCCGCGCGGCGGAAAAATGCCCGGCGACGGCGCTGACGGTCGCCGGGGTCACCCTGGCGGAGGTGGTGGCCCGGTTGCCGGGCGGCGTGTGCGACTTGCTCAAAATAGATTGTGAAGGCGCAGAATACGAGATCCTGCCCGCCGCCGCGCCGGCGCTTTGGCCACACATCCGGCGGATTCTGATGGAATATCACGACGCGCTCGCCGGGCATGCCCACGGCGAACTGGTGACGCTGTTGGAGCAGCAGGGTTACCGGACGAGCTGCTGCCCGAGCCCAGTGCGCCGCGGAATTGGATTCCTGTATTTCACGAGGGCTGATCAGCAGTTTGAAGCTTATGAAGGTCTATGATGCATGACCTGAACACGATAACGACGAAAGAGGCCAGCAAGGCAAGGATGGCTGCATCCCGGGAGGCGGCGCGAGCCCTCCGGGACAGCCGCGATCTCTATTGGCGGCATCGTCGTGATGTACCGGCGTTCCGGGCGCTGATACGCGCCATGGAGGCGCGGCTTTACGCGGAGTTTGGCCCGTTGCCGCGCCCTGTCCTGGACCTGGGTTGTGGCGATGGACGTTTTGCCGCTGCCGTGTGGGGTCGGCTGGAGACTGGCGTGGATGCGGATGAGAAAATGCTGGCCGAGGCACGGGCCTGCGGCGCCTATGACACCACGGTTTGTGCCGACGCTGCGTATCTGCCCTTTCCGGCGGCCGCGTTCGGGGCCGTGATCAGCAACAGCGTGCTGGAACACCTCCCGTGCCTGGAGCCGGTGCTCTCCGAAATACATCGCGTGTTGCGGCCCGGCGGCCGCCTGATTATAACCGCTCCCACCGACCGGCTGAATGCGGGACTGGCGGGCTTCCGGATCCTGAAAAGTCTGGGTGCGATGAGAAGAGCCCGGTGTTATCAGGCTTGGTTCACACGTTTTCAGCGGCACTGTCATCTGGATAGTCCGGAGGCGTGGCAGCGCCGGATCGAAGTCGCAGGCCTTCGAGTAACACAACGCACCGGCTATTTCTCACCGGACGCGTGTGGCTGGTTTGACCTGCTCCATGTCTGGGGCGCACCGGACTGGCTATCTCGCCGGCTGTTGGGCCGCTGGGTGCTCTGGCCTTGGCGCCCCTTGTTTTATTGGGAAGAGCGCCTGCTCGCCCGTTTTATCGGCGAGTCTGAGCCCCTGGATGCCGGCTGCTGCTTTATAGCGGCGGAGAAGACCTGATCAGCGGGACAGACGCGCCGCAAGGTCTGCAAAAATTCGTTCGTAGTGGCCCGCGATCGTGTGCGGATTGAACTCCCCGGCTAAATTCACCTTGGATTTGACGAGCTGGTGGCGGCGCGCGGCAACATCAAGAATAGCTTCGGCCAGGGACCGGTCGTCGCCCGGCGGCACGAGGCGCCCCATGCCGCTGAGCGCTATGGGCTGGCGCACGCCCGGTAGATCCGAGGCCACCACCGGCACACCACACAGCATGGCCTCGACCTGCACCATGCCGAAGGCCTCCGTTGAATTAAGACTGGGCATGACGAGCATGGATAGGGCGGAAAAAAAACCAGGCAGTTCCTCCTCCGGCAACACGCCCAGGAATCGCCACCGGTCGCCAAAGGGGCCGAGCAAAGCGGCCAATCGTCTCGCATAGCCTTCTTCGCCAAAGACGTTGATGTGCTCTCCCGCGTAAAGCACGCGCGCTCGCGGCTGGACCTGCAGCACGCGCCGCAGGGCGCGGGCGAGCACTTCCACGCCCTTTTCGGCGGCCAGCCGGCCGCACATTCCAATCACCACGTCATGCTCGTCCAGGTGATGACGGCGGCGGAAGGCCACCACGGCCTCCGGTGCAGCGGCGGTCATGCACACGGCCGGGGGGATGGTATGGAGTTTGGCGGCGAAAGGACGGAGAAACGGCGTATGCCTCGCATAGTCATCGGTATGTGTCACTACGGCGTGCGCTGCGCGGCAAGCCAAGTGATGCACCACCGTCAGCAAGGGTGCGGCGACGCGATGCAGGGCGCCCGGCGGCAGCGATAATTGGCAATGATAGGTGACCATGGTGGGCTTGTGCCAGGCCCGGCCTCGCAGCGCCAGGCCGGCTGCATCCAGCTGGGGCAGATGCAGGCTGAGGGCGTCACATTGTCGAATAAGTCGCGTCGCGGTAATGCCGAACGAAGGCATGATCACGCCTTTGCCGATGCGGCACAGCACCGGCACGCGTTCGAGCTGCACGCCCGCGCGTATTTCACTCTGCGGCAGACGGCGGTCATAGCGCGAAGTGAGCACCGTCACATGGTGCCCGCGTTCCGTCAGCCCGCGTGCCAGCCGTTCCACGGCGATGGTCAGACCGCTGATGTGGGGCCGGAAGTAGGTCAACGCCATCAGAATATTCATGCGTCAATCCTCGTCGGGATCGGCGCGGGCCGCCCATTCCCTGCGGATGAAAAGGTACGCCGAGCGGCGCTTCGGCCAGGTTGCCAGCGGGCTGCCGGGATACTCGCGGAAGGCCACCACACGCCAGAGCCAGCGCCGTTGTTCGCGTTCTCTCACGAGCCGCCCGGCGTTGTTCAGCAACCCGTGTTTATAACCGTCCTGCGGCCACCACAGGGCGTTGATCGCTTCTTCCACATAGTTGGTGCCCGTCAGCGCGCGTACGGCCGCCAGTTGGGCGTCGCCGCACAGGATCAGCGGCGCCGAAAGAATTTCGCTGCTGACGCGATTTCCAAAAGCGCAGGCCCGCATCTGGCGGAAATACCAAATGAAGGGCCAGGTGCTTTGATCGTCGTAGGCCACCACCGGCGTGTCCCGGCCGGCGCACAGACGCTGCAGGCGCTCGGCGCGTCGCGCGGTGCGCGTAAGGTCCGGCGTGCCGTGCGCATAGACCAGGGGCTCGATGGGCAGATCGTAGTTGACGAACGCCAGTTGGAAGGCCGTCCGCGCCGTCAGGAAAACCAGGAGCGCCAGGCTGCCCGCGATCAGGCCGCGCCGTTGCACCGCGGCGGTCAGCCGCGGTGTGCTACGCCACACCAGCCAACCCAGCAGCAACCCAGCGGCCAACACGCGCAGGGCCTGCAGGCGGGCGTGCGCGTCGGCGAGGGTGCGGCCGGTGAACGGCACGGTGGCGGGCAGGTTGATGAGCGCGTAAAAAATGAGCGGTGCGCAGGCCATCCAGGCCAGCGCCGGGCCGCGGGGCACGAAGTCTTTGGCGCAGCGCTCGATAAAGCCGCCGGCCCAGACGGCGCCCAGGAGGATGAGCGGCAGCGTAATGTGCACCAGCAACCAGGGCATTTTTTCGCCGGCCAGGGAATAGGCCGCAAAGGCCGCCAACGCCCATACGGCGCAGAAGCTGACCAACAGCGGGGGCTGTTCCCGCCGCCGGATGAAGAAACGCACCACCGCGCCCGCGGCGAGGAGCAGCGGAAGAAATTCATAGAGGGCCGCCAGCATGAGATAGTAGAACCACGGTTGGCCTGCGCGCTGGACGCCATGCTGGGCCAGCCAGTAACCCAGGCCGCCGGAAACGCCGCTGACGGCGCCCACCCCCAGGTTTGTGAACACCGAGGTGTAGAGGATCACTTGTAACAGCCAGAATCCGGCGGCACATATCAACCACCAGCGGGCCGGCGGCCGTGTTTCGCGTGGTGCGCCACGCTGCCGGAAGCGGAGCCAGCCGGCCGCTCCGGCCAGCCCGGCCAGCGCCAACGCCGCCTGCATGCCCAGCGCGCGATACTGGCCCAGCGGCGTCAACCAGTCGCAGGGATCCCAGCCGCAGGCTTGCAGGCCCAGTGCCGCAGCGAACGGCAGCGCCGTGCACAGCATGAAAACCGCCAGGTCGGCGGCGGGGCCGACGCTGAACGGCGCGTGCTCCACCGCGGAAACAGACTCCGATGCGTTGTTGGGGGGCGGGCGCCCGGGCGGCGCCAAGGCGCGGACCAGCGTCAGCGCGACGAGCCAACCGCCGAAAATCAGGCCGGTGATGAAAACAGTTTCCTTGCAGGCGAACGAGAGCGCCATGCCCAGCGCGACGAGCGCCAGCCACGCCCTACGGGGCGTTTCGATATAGCGCAAGAGGCCGTATACCCAGATCAACGCGAAAAGCGCCATATACAGGTCGTTACGGATGTAGCGGCTGTAGAACAGCAGGGTGGGACTCAGCACGGCCAGGGCGGCGGCCAGGAACGCGGCCGTACGCCCCAGCCAACGCTGGAAGAACAGCAAGCCGGCGACCACGCCGACGCCGGCCAGGGCCGGCATCAGCCGCGCGGTCGTGTCGCTGGCGCCCAGCAATCGGAAGACCAGCGCGTTCAGATGAAAGAGCAGGGGCCCATGCGTCATGGGATGATGCGCATAGCGGCCGGATGTGGCGAACGCCCACGAATACCATGCGTGCATGCTTTCGTCATGGCTCAGGGCGCGCTCTCCCAAGCCGTAAAAGCGCGAGACGAACGCGACGGCAAGCAGGATCAACCAGGGGATCCAGCGTTCGAGCGCCCACGCCGCGGAGCCGTTTCGGGGAAAATGCTTCAGGCTCTCCGGCCGGGCGTTCATCGGTCCTTCCTTTGGTAGATGCTCACCGCGCCGCGGGTGTACACCGGCTGCAACACCTGCCGCAGCCCCTCCGCGCGTTGCGCGGTGATGCCATAGCGCGTGTGCTCTTCCGGGCCAACGACCACATAGTCCACGTTCCAAGCCGCGAGCAGGCGGACCACCTCCGCCGTGGAGCCGGTTGTATACAAGGCGCGCAAGGCCGCGGACCGGCCGCCCGCCATGCTCTCATAGGACGCGCCCCGCCACTGCCGCTCGTGGCCTTCCCAGCCCAACAGCGTTGGACGGCCCGAGAAGGTGCTCAGGCGGCACGTTTCGGGCCGGTAGCTCAGGCCGGGGGCCTCCGCGAGTACGGCGTTCAGAGGCGTATTCTTTTGCAGCCATTGCAGCGCGCGATATTCGTCGGGGCAGGAACTTCTCAGTGCCGCGGAAACGGATAGCGTCAGCGGACCGGCGCGCGGCGCGGAAAAGTGTTCCTGCAACGTGCGCAGCGGATACACGAGGCCCAGCAGCGCGGCCAGCAGGGCGAGCGCGCCGGCCCAGGCGGTGCGTGGCCGGGTTAGCGCCGCGCCGGCGGCCCACGTCGCCGCCAGCCCCAGCAGCAGCCAAGCCTGATAGTAGAACTTGAACACGGTGTTCATGCGGTTGGCAAAGCTGTCGCGTACAATGACCACTTCCGGCGTGAGCGCGAGCAGCAGCCCCAACACCGCCACGCCGCGAACGAAGACTCCGACGGGCTGCGTGCGGGCCGCCGGCGGCAGCCAGAGCAACAGCAGCAAGCCCGGCAGAAAGCCGCCGAAGACCATGAACCCGTCCCGCCACGGAGTACGCCAGATTCTGTTTGGAACAAAGCCCGCAAACTGGCTTGACGTGGTCAGCAGATAGGGCAGGAACAGGAGCGCGGCGGCCAGCGTCAGGGCCGTGGCAAACGCCAGCCGCTCGCCTAGCCCGTGCCGGTCCCAGGCCGCAGGATAGGCCGCCACGAGCAGCAGCCAGCCGGCCGGAAAATCCCAGGTGTTCAGCGGCAGCAGCGCGCCGCCGACCACCGCGCAGAGCAGCAGGTCCGCGCCGCCCAGCGGCAGACGCGCCAGCATCCGGCGCAGGATCGGACCATGCGACGCAGCGTCCCCGCCTCCGAGCCGCAAATTCAACGCCGTGGCCAGCGCCAGCAGCAGGAACGGCATGGCCAGCACATGGGCATGATTATCCCCCAGCAGATAACTGAAAAAAGGGAACTCGGTGATGAGCGGAATGACTTTTCCGTCCGGAGCGCTGTCACTGAGGGCGCGGGAGGCCTGCCACCACCAGGAGGACGCCGTGGACGCCAGGGCGTCCTGTAGACCGCGCAGATTGCTGGTGAAGCCTACCACGAGGGCCGATGCGCAACCGCCGGCCAGGGCCAGTTGGCGTCGCAGCGGGAACGCCAAGGCCAGCAGATTACGACCCAGTCCGAACGTTCCCAGAGTGAGCAAGGCCAACCAAGTGGACTGCCCAAGATTGTAGGCCAGCTCGGGCGGCTGATTGGCCAGCCGTCCGAGAAAGCACATCAGCCATGGGCCGAAGTAATAATAGCCGAGGCCGTACCCGCTCAGCCAGGCATCGTGCGGCGGGAAGTCCCGGCTGGTGCATAGGGAATTCAACAGCATGAGATCCATGGGCTGCTCCGTGTGGCACACGCTGGGCGCACGCATACGCACGAGCAGCCAGCCGAGGAATACGATCAGGAATAACGCCTCGGTGGCCAGCACCAGACCGCGTTGTGCGCGCAGCCAGCCCAAAGCCGCCGCGGTGTTGTCATTTCCGGCGTGCGCGCTCAGCCCCGCGGCGGTCAGCGCCAGCAGCAGTGCGGCCAGCCACGCGCCGGCGAACGTGTTCGGCAGCAGGCCGTAGGCCCATCCCGCCCAGAACAGGAAACCGCCGATGAGCAGTCCCAGGATTTTGGAGAACGCATAGCCACGATCCGGCAGGCGGCGGAAGAAAGCAAAAGTCATGGGCCAGGCATAGAAGCCGAGCACCTGTACGCAGACGAACCATATCAGGGCAGCCAGCCAACTATTCATGTATTCAGCGCCAGCATGCTTGCGTTCGACTTGGCGCGGTGTGAAGTTACGCCAGAAGGTGGCGCTCTGACAATCACATTAACTCGGTTACGTGAAAGAAGGACAAACGCTGCAGCTTGTCTCCGGCGCCTTGAGCGGATACAACTTGGTGCGCCGCACCTGTAGCTCAACTGGACAGAGCACCAGACTTCGGATCTGGGGGTTGCAGGTTCAACTCCTGCCAGGTGCGCCATCAAATACAACAGCAAAGTCAGCCGGGCTCAAGGGAGAGGCCTTCCTAGCCCGGCTTATTCATGAAGCATGAACAAGCCGCCCTGCGGGGTGAAATCATGCCGGTCCATGGGCAATGCCGGATGCTCGCCGGGCTACTGGGCGGATTGTTCTGTTCCGGTGCGCCGATTGAACATCTGGATGAGGAGGGGCGGCCGTGCGGATACGTCCAACGAGTTGATCCCCGGCCGCACGGCGGGCACAGCAGCGGGTCAACTTCCCACACGCATTGGATCGATTTCCGCCACGTTTCGGAGGCCACGGGGCGCAGCTCGGGTGCCGTGGTTAACATCCTCCTGGGCGTATGGGGGGGGTTGCTTGTCGGTGCGGCGAAAGTCATCTGATCAGCCCGTGGGTGCTGATTTCCCACCCCGTGAACCGGCCGCGGACAGGGCCTTGTCCGGCACATTGACGGCCAGCGGCGTGGCAGGCCGCGTGCCGCCGGTCCAGCTTGCAACTACGCCCCGGGCAGAGCGTTGGTGCATTCCTTGATCAGCGACGAAGGCGTGCACTGCTGGAAGAGCAACTTCCCGTCCGCAGTGAAGAGGCTGATGATCAGCCCGTAAAATTCCCGTCCGCCCTTGGTTTCGCCGCTGGCCGTCTTCCTGGTTGTCGCGTGAAAGGCCAGCGGCACGCCGTCGCCATCGAAGACGACGGTCTGGCTGCGCATGAGTTTGGGCAGGAGCATGTGTTCCGCGACATCCCGCCGGTAGGCGCCCGAACCATCGCCGGCCCTGCGGCTGAAATATTCCAGAACAAGCTTGCAGCGTTCCGGCATCTCGTTGTTCTTCGATGTCAGGGTGATGCGTGGAATCAACAGCAGACTGCTCTTGGTCTCGTCGTCCGGATTGACCTGCTGAACCTTGGAATACAGGCTGGCGGTCAGGCTGAAATAATAGGCGGCCGCCTTAAGTTCGGAAGAAGCATAGTTCAATTGCAGCGCGTGCAGCGTATTGGGCGCCACGGGCGGCTCCTTGCCGGGCGCATAGCAGGCAACTTTTACCGGAGCCATTTCTGTGGCGGCGGATTTCGAGGCCAGGGCTTCCCGGATAAAATTGTCGTCCAGCAGACGATCCTTCTCAGCCTTGACGGCCTCCACTCCGGCGGCATTCATTTGCGCCACCAACTTCTTTTGCAAGGCGGACAACTGCCGCATATATTTCGCGCCGGCATCCAGAATCCGGGAAGTTCGCGCCAGATGCTGCGTGGTCATTTGCTCCTGCCATGCGGTTTGCAGTCCGTGCAGGGCCTCCGGCTCGGATACTACGGCATCGTCCGGTATTTCCGGCGCGTTGAGAAAACGCCTCTTTTCGTCGCGCAGAATGATCAGGTGTTTCAATTCGCCCTGATCCTGCAGGTCGCTCTCCAGCCGGTCCAGGCCCTCGGAATATTTCTTCTGGAGGGCTTTGACCTCAGCGCTGCCCTGGCGCAGCGTCTCCTTGATGGCGGTCTCGAACTGCCGCTTCATATCGCCCAGGGCCGCCACGGCCGACCCTTCCGCGGGGGCGGCGTACGCTGGTCCCAGGCCCGCCAGCAAAATCAAGCTGCTGATGAATCGGCGCATAATACAGTTCCTTTTGACGCCATTTATGCAGATAAGAAATCGCTTGGGCGCGCCCGCCGGGGGAAGCGCCGTTTGCCGTGCCGCCTGGGTGCCGTATGTATTCATGCCGCGATTATTGTCTGGCGGATGGGCTTTGCAAGCCCTTTTGGCAGAAGATGGTCAATGAACAAGCCGGCGGTCCGTGGGGCAGCAGGTACGGCGACTGCCAGGCCGGCAAATTCACAAGGCGGGCGGGGCCGGGCTGGCGGCGAGTTGCCGGGCGCGGATGTTCGCCTGGAGATGGTTGGTCAAAACACTGGGGGCGAGGCAGACGCCGAACGGGTTGGAAATTGCGCGGCCGGACCAGAAGGGCCGCAGCTCCGGATTCGTATTTTGCGCCACAACCAATTCGGCCATGAATTCCGTTATACCAGCTTTGTCAAAGTAATATGTCGCCACCTCTCCGCGCAGGACCCAGGCATCGCCCGGTTGCAGCAAAAGGCACTCCTGCTTTGCATAATATTTACTGCGCTCGCGATCGAATACGAAAAAGTCATGTTTTCCATTCGCATACGTCCAATAAAAGCCCTGCTGGGGTTTCATCGGTATCCAGAAGGCGCGCTGGCTGACGTTGCGCAACAAGATCCGAAAGACCAGCGGTTGGCCGATGGGCACCGCTTGCGTGCTGCCGGTCAATTCCAGAGACAAGCCGTCATACACTTGTCCCGTCTTCAGAACCCCGATCTCCCGGGGATGGTAAGTCGCTGGCATCGAAGCACATCCCGCCAACAGCAGGATGGTCAGCAACGCGCCCAGGTTTTTAACCATATTTTTCATGTTTACCACGCTGACACAAATAGAGCATAATTCATACCGGAGAATATGCAAATTGATTATGAAAAATAAATTCGCCGTGATCTACATCACTGTGGCAACCAAACGGGAAGCGCAACGGATCGCGCGGGCGCTCCTGCGGGAGCGTTGGGCGGCCGGCGTCAATCTCGTCGGGCCGATTTCATCGAGCTATTGGTGGCAGGGCCGGATCGAACAGTCGCAGGAATGGCTGCTGCTGGCCAAAACCAGGACCGCGCTGCTGGGGCCGCTGATCAGCTGTGTGAAAGCGCTGCATTCCTACAAAGTGCCTTGTATTGTGGCGCTGCCCATCACCCGTGGGAATCCGGAGTTTTTCCGGTGGATCGAGCGGGAAACGGCGGCCTGGCGGCCCAACCCCGCTCCGGCTCGTTCACGAAAACGCGCCTAACCCGGACCCGGCCACGGACGAAC
>JAPLSZ010000091.1 GCA_026398385.1 Kiritimatiellota bacterium
GCGACGGCCCCCCAGGGGTTGGTCCAAATGGTGCGGCCGGTGGACATCACCCCCACGTGGGCGTCCGTCCCCATGCTCGTCATGCTGGCCCATTTCCGCACCATCTACGAGCTTTTCCAGCATTACCGCCTGACGAAGTTCATCATCCTGGTCCCATCCATCGCCATCAAGGAGGGCGTACTCGCCACCTTCGCCAACTTCAAGAAACCACTCGCCGACCGTTACCCTTGCCAAGTCCGCTTTCCCGCGTGTGGAATTCGCACCCGATCCTGGCAAGACCGAGGCGGAGAACATAGCGCTGCTCAAGAAATACATCCGGGACAAGGAAGAAGCCTTCCAGCGGCAGATCATCCGCCTGCAAGCCGACCTCCAGCATGTGCAGGACGAGGTGCTGCTCAAGGACGGTTTCATGCTCGACTACACGCTCACGCGCCAGCCGGAGTTCAAGAAAAACAATGTGTTTCTTGCCAAGGACAGCTTCAAGGAGGCGCTCATCTGCCTCGACGCTAATATCGAGGCGGTGACGGTGGACCACTTCAAGGCACACAAAGAACGATTCTTCCTCTGCTTGGAGTTGGCGCTGGATACCACGCGCAAGTGGAACCTCAAACACCACCTGGGCGACAAGTTTAAGGCGATTTGAGGGGCTGGCCCATGGCCGAGCATCTAACACTGGGAGAGATGGCCAAGGCGCTGAACCGCTCGCCGCTTTATGTCGGCGGGCTGCAAAAGCGGTTTGAGCTGCCGGCGTTGAAAGGCGCAACATACTCGCCAGCCTACCTCGCGTTCCTGCAAGCGGTAATCGCGCTGCGGACGCTGAACATTGCGGAAGAAACGCTGCTGCGGCTCTGGAAGATCGAGCGCGCCTTGCTCCGGCTGCTGCATGTGGATTCCACCGGATCGCCGACGTGGTTTCTGAATGCCTGCGGCCCGACCACCCGCCGTAAGCGCCGGCTGCTCTTGAGCAACTATGACATGGGCGTGAATGTTCCCGCCAAGAAGATCCAACTTGGCCTGGACTTTGACGAGAAACGCAAGGAACTCTTTGCCGGCAAGGACATGGGCGAGGACGCCTTGCGTCTGCTGAACACCTACCTCGACCTTTACGGCCGCATCCGCGCCGTCGTGCGCGGCGAACTGACCCGCGTGCGCGGCGCCACCCGGTGGGCCGTAGGGGTGCAGATGGACAGAAATACAAGTGCCCGAAGTGCGGGGGGATTAGGGGCGTGCGGATCATCTACGGCTAACGGTCGTGCTGCGGCGGTGGCGGATGGGGGAGGCGGCGCGGAAAAAGCGGCGGCGTGGTTCGGGCCAATTTGCAGGGGCTGCTAAAATGCAAGGCCACATTGCTGTTCCCAGCCAGCGCAGCAAGCACAATGTCAATTGTCAAGGGCTGGCCCTGGCGCTGCCGGAAGTAACGGTCAATCTCGGCATTGACATGAATTTGGAAGATGCGTTCTTCTGGCATGGCGGGGTCATTCATAAAGCGTGTGACCCAAGCGAAGCTTTGTTGTGTTCGCGGCTTTGTCAAATTCATACTCGCCGAACCACGCGTCAACCTCCGCATCGGTCATGGGGAAATCTCTCGCGGTATGTGCTCGGTCGATAAAGAACAATAATCTCAGGGCATAGAGGGCGCGATACCGCGCCTTGTAGAACTCGCCAATCTTCCGAAGAGATGCATGGTCAAGACACGGTGTATAGATAAAGAAATCGGTATGATTTGGCCGGGGGTATCGGCCCACCTCTTCGTAAGGAACGGCGGGCTTGTCCGACGCCGCTGCTTGAAAAGACCCTGAAATTTCGTACGAAAACCTGCGAATGTATTCTGGATTCTGAAACCACAAAAGAGCGTGTTGTATGCTGCCATCCGGAGGTATTCCTTCGTCGGTTAAGACGTCGTCGCTATCCACCGTTATGTCCCTGACCGCCTTACCCGCGACCCGGACACGACCTCGAAACTCAAATTGCGAGTTGTTTTGAATTGTGACAAGAAGTTTCTTTTTGCCTTCTTGCCAGCCATTTTGCCATTCAGTTTTCACATCGATTTTGTCGAGTTCGTTTGAGTCTAGATTTGAAAGCGTCCTTTGCGCAAGTGCCCGCTCGCGGCGTGATATCATGCCATATTTAATCGCATATTTCTCTTCTTCGATTTTTGCTATTGCATTGCTCGACACAAAATCGGCCTCGAACAGCTGTATGCGATCGAACAGGCCGATTATTTCCTTTTTGATCAATAAATATTGATTGCCGTTCACGACTATTTTCGCGTTTCGCAGGGTTATGGAATTCGTCGAGATGCTTACAAAAGGACCAACTTGGGCTGGCCTGTGCATAAGTGTTACCTCAACAATCTTCCCCACAACGGGCGGCCTATATTGCGCTCGAAAGTGAGTCTCCCAGTATGCAAGGCGACTGGCCCAATCCGGCTCCGCCGCGACGCTGGTTGGTTGTCGTTGCGGCTGGTTTTGCGCGGCGATCTTTTGTATCTTTGGGTTCGGCTGGGCGGGCGCGGTGGGCTTATGCTCGGAATCCCATACTGCCACGGCAAAGCAGATCGCAAGGAAGCCCGCAATACCCGCGACCACCGTCGAGCATCCACAACCCGGTCTCGGCTTCTTCCTCGGGTTGCCACAATGGGGACAGATCGAGGCGTTGCGGCTCATTGGCTGCTGGCAAACCTTACATGATTGGAGATTCCTGTCCTTTCTGCTGGACACACCGCGAATTGCAGAGGCACTAACGCCAGCAGGAGTTTGCGGCAAAGCCGGGGGGCTGGAAGATGGCTTCGGTCGTGAACCGTCCAGGAATTCGCCACAATGCTTGCACTTGATGGCAGTGACAAGGATCTGCTCGCGGCAATAAGGACAGTCCCTGTGCTGCTTGTTTTCGAGCGGTGGTGCGTTCGGTGGTTCGACAGAGGGTGGGATTGGGCGGGGGATTTCGATCTGTTTTGAGCAACTCGGGCAATGTATTTTCATCCCCACGCTGAAATCGTTAACCTTGAGATTTTGGTTGCAGTGTGGACACGTGAACTTGATGTCGCTCATCAGATCCTCCTCCTTGGCGACGGCACCCCTCCTCGTGTGGCACCGAGGACTCGTCAACGTATTGGTCAATTTCGGCACCGACATCAAATTGGGAAACTCGCTCGTTTAATCCAATATTTACGTCACATCTCCTTGTTCATATCCCAGTCTTCCGTCGCCAACGTCACGGCATCGGAGCTTCATTTCAGAATTCCACGTGACCCAAGTGCTCCGAGCTGATTATCAGCGTCTTGTGCTCATCCTTAAGAACGTCATCTAGCGAGGGTGTTGAGAGCGTAACGTGTGTGGCTTCAATCTTGATGTAAAGCTCGGAAGGGTAGTTGGTGTTGTTGCCGCGGACAGAAACCGTTACCGTTGAGCTATACCGAATCCTTTTCAGTCTACGCGGGAGTCTGTCTTCAATTTGTCTTTCAAGCGAGAGGACTTTGGCGTGCCTCTGCGCTGAGGACCCACACGGCCAGCCCGCCGACCAAGCCGGTGAGAATGATTGAACCAGATTCGGCTTTCGTCAGAATTAGCGAATGCCCGGCGAGCTTCTTGATGCGGTACTTTGCTGCATCGATTGCAACAATGGGTATCTCGCGCCTGAACTCCGCTGTGAGTGAATCCAGATCACTACGCTCGGAGGCGTGGAGAAGTCGTTCGACAATGGCGATGGATTCCGAAACCAAGCAGGAGTCGTGAGACCCACCTGAGAAATCCAGCACTACTCGGATGTCAAAATTATCCTGCATCTTGTCTCCTTATTTCTTGCTCCGAACGTCATATTAAGCTCGATCACTACGTTCCCCCTTGCTGCGGTGGGGCGGATGAACCACCCTTCCAAGCAGAGAGGAGACTACCGCTCCCCGGTGCGGCGTGTCAACCGCAATCCCGCCTGTGAGGCGGGATAAATTCACGGGCGACCCGCCTTCTTGGCGCGATCAATGAACGCGTTGGTGAGCGGTGTCCGGGTCTGGACCGGCGGCCCGAAATGCACAGGGTGAAAGCGGCGCATGCGTTCCGGCAGGGCCAGCGGGTGGATGGTCTGCTCGATTCGACAACCGGTAGCCAAGCGCGCTGTTGCGAGTTCGTAACGCATTTGCAGGTTCATCCAGACTTCCTGCGAGGTGCTGAAGTAGCGGGCCAGCCGCAGGGCGGTATCGGCGGAAATGCCGCGCTTGCCGAGCACGATTTCGTTGATGCGGCGCGGCGGCACGCCAAGGTCCTTCGCCAGGCGGTACTGGGACACGCGCAGCGGCTTCAAAAATTCCTCCATCAGGATTTCTCCCGGATGCACGGGTTTCAGCACAGGGTCTTTCATGTTCGTCATCTCCTATCGGTGATAATCCACGATCTCGACATTCCAATGATAACGCTTTCCGTTACGTTGTCAAGCTCGCAAAACGTATCACGCTAAGGCCGCAGTCAAACGGGGGTGCTGTAGACTGTGTAATCGGATTATCAATGAGGAAATCATGAAAAAAGGAACAGCGGGGATGTTTTTCTTTTCCTCCCTTCCTGATTTCCTCATTCACATTGCTTTGGTTGTGGCAACGCGGGGCTCAGCTCCGCGGCAGGTCGGAGCCGCCCTTGGTCGGGAGGCTGGAGGCGCCCATGAGCTGCAGGTCCACGGCGCGGGCGGCTTCGCGGCCCTCGGCGATGGCCCAGACGACCAGGGACTGGCCGCGATGCATGTCGCCGGCGGCAAAAACATTCGGCAGGTTGGTGCGATACTGGCCGTTGGTCTTGACGTTGCCGGCCTGATCGAGTTCCACACCCAGTTGCTTGAGCAGAGTGTGGGGCTCCGGGCCGGTGAAGCCGAGGGCCAGCAGTACAAGGTCGGCCAGCCATTCGTGGTCCGTGCCGGGCACGGGCCGCAGCTCCGGCGGCCGGCCGGGGATCATTTCCACGGTGGCGGTGGTGAGGCTGCGCACCCGGCCGTCCGCGCCGTTGAAACGCTGGGTGGAGATGCACCAGAAGCGTTCCACCCCCTCCTCGTGCGAACTGCTGCTGCGCAGGCGCATGGGCCAGTAGGGCCAGGGCTGGTGCGCGGGCCGCTGCTTGCCGGGCATGGGAAACAGCTCGAAGTTGGTGATCGAGCGGGCGCCCTGCCGGCGCGCGGTGCCGATGCAGTCGCTGCCGGTGTCGCCGCCGCCGATGACGACGACGTGCAGGTCCTTGGCGGAGATGGGCTGCGCGGCGGGCTGGCCGGCGACAGCCTGGTTTTGCTGCCGGAGATATTCCATGGCGAAGTGAATGCCGCCCAGTTCGCGGCCGGGTACGTTCAAGTCTCGCGGCCGGGTGGCTCCGCCGCACAGCACGACGGCGTCGTAAGCCCGGAGCTCGTCCACCGGCACATTGACGCCGAGATGGGCGCCGGTCCGGAAGACGATGCCTTCCTGCTCCAGGAGGCGGAGCCGGCGCTCGAGCACGGCCTTTTCCAGCTTGAAGTCCGGGATCCCGTAGCGCAGCAAGCCGCCGGGCTGGTCGGCGCGTTCGTAAACCGTGACGCTGTGGCCGGCGCGGTTGAGCTGCTGGGCGCAAGCCAGGCCGGCGGGCCCGGAACCGACCACGGCGACCTTCTTGCCGGTGCGCTGCGCCGGCGGCTCGGGTACAACCCAGCCGTTGGCGAAGGCCTTTTCGATGATGGTCTTCTCGATCTGCTCGTTGGTGACCGCCGCGTCGTACAAGCCGAGCACGCAAGCCTCCTCGCAGGGCGCGGGGCAGAGACGGCCGGTCACCTCGGGGAAGTTGTTTGTGGCCGCCAGGCGCTCGTAGGCCTCGCGCCACCGGTTCTTATAGGCCAGATCGTTCCAGTCGGGGATGAGGTTGCCCAGCGGGCAGGCGCTATGGCAGAACGGCACGCCGCAGTCCATGCAGCGGGCGGCCTGCTGGCGGAGTTTGTCCTCCGGGAAATCCTTGGGAATCTCCTTGTAGTCCCGGATCCGCTCCCCGGCCGGCCGGTGGTGCGGCAACTCGCGCGGAAATTCCTTGAAGCCTGTGGTTTTACCCATAATCCAACCCCTCTGCCGCCGCGGGGCGGCGCGCGGGTTCGGGCGGCTTCGAGGCCAGCAACTGCAACGCGCGCTTGTAGTCGGTCGGCATGACCTTGACGAATTGCCGGCGCAAGGTTTCCCACTGCTCCAGCACACGCCGGCCCAACGCGCTGCCGGTGTACTGCACGTGGCGCTCGATCAGGCCGCGGACTTCGGCGACCTCGTCGGGCTGGACGAGTTCCTCGAAGCCGACCATTTCGGTGTTGCAGCGCAGGGTCTTGAAGTCGCCGGTCTCGTCCAGCACGTAGGCGATGCCGCCGCTCATGCCGGCGGCAAAGTTGCGGCCAGTGCGGCCCAGCACGACCACGCGGCCGCCGGTCATGTATTCGCAGCCGTGGTCGCCCACGCCCTCGACGACCGCGCGCACCCCGCTGTTGCGGACGGCGAAGCGCTCGCCGGCGAGCCCGCAGATGTAGGCCTCGCCGCTGGTGGCGCCGTAAAGCGCCACATTGCCGATCACTACGTTCTCCTCGGCCCGGAACGTGGCCGTACGCGGCGGGAAGATGGCCAGCTTGGCGCCGGATAAGCCCTTGCCGAAATAGTCATTGGCGTCGCCTTCCACCGTGAACGTCAGGCCGCGCGCGCCGAAAGCGCAAAAACTCTGCCCGGCCGAGCCCATGCAGCGGACTTGGATGGTGTCGTCCGGCAACCCGACTTCGCCATAACGGCGGGAGATTTCCGCGCTGAGCATGGTGCCGACCGTGCGGTGGACGTTGCGAATGGGCAGATCCAGGGCGACCGGCTGGCCATACTCGAACGCCGGCTTGGTGCGCGCGATCAATTCATGGTCAAGCGCCCCGGCCAGGCCGTGATCCTGGTTTTGCGTGTGATGCGTGCCCACCGTGGCCGGCACCTCGGGCCGGGTCAGCAGGCGGGTGAGGTCCAGCCCGTGGAACGCCGCCGGCGGCAGGTCCGTCCGCAGACGCAGGCGCTCGGTGTGGCCGACCATCTCGTCCACGGTGCGAAAGCCCAGGCGCGCCATGAGCCCGCGCAGTTCCTCGGCGACGAAGCGGAAAAAGTTGATCACGTGGTCCGGCTGGCCGGTGAATTTCTTGCGCAGCTCCGGGTCCTGCGTGGCGATGCCCACCGGGCAGGTGTTCAGGTGGCAGACGCGCATCATCACGCAGCCCAGGGTGACCAGCGGGGCGGTGGAGAAGCCGAACTCCTCCGCGCCGAGCAGAATCGCGGTGGCCACGTCCCGGCCGGTCATCAGCTTACCGTCCACCTCGACGACGATGCGGCTGCGCAGGTCGTTCAGCACCAGCGTCTGATGCGTCTCGGCCAGGCCGAGTTCCCACGGCAGGCCGGAATGCTTGAGGGCGGTCTCGGGCGCGGCCCCCGTGCCGCCGTCCCAGCCGCTGATCAGCACGACGTCCGCCTTGCCCTTGGCCACGCCGGCGGCGATCGTGCCGACGCCGACTTCGGAGACCAGCTTGACGCTGATGCGCGCGCCGGTATTGGCGTTTTTCAGGTCGTGAATCAGTTGCGCGAGGTCTTCGATCGAATAAATATCGTGGTGGGGCGGCGGAGAGATGAGCTGCACGTACGGCGTGGCGTGGCGCGTTTTCGCGATCCAGGGCAGCACCTTCTCGCCGGGCAACTGTCCGCCTTCGCCGGGCTTGGCGCCCTGCGCCATTTTGATCTGCAACTCCAGCGCGTTGATCAGGTAGTTGCTGGTGACGCCGAAGCGGCCCGAGGCGACCTGTTTGATCGCGCTACGCCGCCAGTTGCCGTCGGGATCCGGCTTGAACCGCTCCGGGTCCTCTCCGCCTTCGCCGCTGTTGCTCTTGCCGCCGAGCCGGTTCATGGCCATGGCCAGGGCTTCGTGCGCCTCCTGGCTGATCGAACCGTAGGACATGGCGCCGGTCTTGAAGCGCTTGACGATGGCGGTCCACGGCTCGACCTCGTCCAACGGGACGGGTTGGGCCGCCGCGACGAAATCCAGCAGCCCGCGAAGGTTGCACTGCCGTTCGTTGTCCTGACGGAGCAGGGCGCTGTACTCCGCGTAGGCGGTGGCGTCATTGAGTCGCGCGGCCTGCTGAAGCTTGGCGATGGTCAGCGGGTTGAACAGGTGATATTCGCCGCCGCGCCGCCACTGGTGCCGGCCTCCGGCCGCCAGCGCCGCGACCTCCCCGGCGACCGGCCGGCGCAAGGCGCGCGCATGCCGCTCCCGGACGGCGCGCGCGATGTCCGGCAGTTCCAGCCCGCCAACCCGCGAGGCGGTGCCGGTAAAATAGCGTTCGATGACCGTGTCGCTCAGGCCCACGGCCTCGAAAATCTGCGCGTTCCGGTAACTCTGCAGCGTGGAGATCCCCATCTTGGACATCACCTTGAGCAGGCCTTTGCACGCGGCCCGGAGATAATTATTCTGCGCCGCCTGTGCGTCCACGTCGGCGACCAGGTTGCGCCAGAACAGATCGTCCACGGTTTCGATGGCCAGATAGGGATGAATCGCGCTGGCGCCGTAGCCCAGCAACACGGCGAAGTGATGCACTGCGCGCGGCTCGCCGCTGTCGACGATCAGGCTGCACTGTGTGCGCCGGCCGCAGCGGATGAGATGGCGGTGCACGGCGGCGGTGGCGAGCAGGGCCGGCAGGGGGGCGTGCCGGCTGTCCGCCGCGCGATCGGAAAGAATCAGCAGGTTGTAGTGGTCGTCCAGGGCCCGTTCCGCGGCGGCGCACAGCGCCAGCAGGGCCTCTTCCAACCCGCCGGCCGGATCGAAGAGGATCGAGAGGGTGGTCGTCCGCAGTCCGGGCTGCTCCAGCGTCCGCAACTTCTGAAAATCCGCGGCGCCCAGCACCGGCTGTTCGAGGCGCACCCGGCGCGCATGGGCCGGCGTCTCCTGGAGCAGGTCCTGCTCCGCGCCGAGATTGGTGATCAGCGAGGTGACCAACTCCTCGCGGATGGCGTCCAGCGGCGGGTTGGTGACCTGCGCGAAAAGTTGATGGAAGTAGTTGTACAGCAGTTGCGGCTGCTGCGAGAGCACCGCCAGCGGAATGTCGGTGCCCATGGAGCCGATGGGTTCGAGGCCCTTCTGGGCCATCGGCCCGAGGTGAATCTTCAGGTCCTCCTGGGTGTAGCCGAAGAGTTGCTGCCGCGTAAGCAGCGGCAGTTCCGGCGGGGTGACCGCCGGCGGAACGGCCGGCAGGCTGCTCAGCGGCACGAGGTTTTCCCGAAGCCACGCGCGATACGGCTGGCGGGCGCAGATCTCCGCCTTGATCTCCTCGTCGTCCACGATGCGGCCCTGCTTCGTGTCCACCAGGAACATGCGGCCTGCCTGCAGACGCCCCTTGTACAGCACGTTGGCCGGATCCACGGGCAGCACGCCGGTCTCCGACGCCATGATCACGAAGCCGTCCTTGGTCACCGTGTAGCGCGACGGCCGCAGGCCGTTGCGGTCCAGCACCGCGCCGACCACCTCGCCGTCGGTGAACGCAATTGACGCCGGGCCGTCCCACGGCTCCATCAGGCAGGAATGGTACTCGTAGAAGGCCTGCTTCGCGTCGCTCATGGTTTTGTGGTTCTGCCAGGCCTCCGGGATGAGCATCATGATCGCGTGCGGCAGCGAGCGGCCGGCGTGATACAGCAGCTCCACCGCGTTGTCGAGAAGCGCGGAGTCGCTCGCGCCGGGGGTAAGGACCGGCCGCAACTTGGCGATGTCGTCGCCGAACAGCGGCGAGCGGAACAGCATCTGCCGCGCGTTCATCCAGTTGATGTTGCCCCGGAGCGTGTTAATTTCGCCGTTATGGCAGAGAAAGCGGAACGGCTGGGCGAGGTCCCACGTCGGGAAGGTGTTCGTGCTGTAGCGCTGATGCACCAGCGCCAGGCCGCTGGCCAGGTCCGGATCGGCCAGGTCGGGGTAAAACGGCTCGATCTGGTCGGCCTGCAGCAGGCCCTTGTACACCAACGTCCGGCTGGAGAGGCTGGGGATGTGCACATAGCGCCGCTCCGGCAACGCGGACTCGCGTACCTGGCGTTCGAGGCACTTTCGGATCACCAGCAGCTTGCGCTCGCCGATGACCGCATTGTTCACGGGCACATCCCGCCAGCCGAGCATCACCTGGCCTTCGCGCCGGACGAGCGTCTCGAACCACTCGATCACCGTCGCGCGCTGCGCCGGGTCGCGCGGCAGAAAGACCATCCCAACCGCGTAGGTCTTTGGCGCCGGCAGCCGGATGTCCGCCGCCGCCTTGCGGAGAAAACGGTCCGGCAGTTGCAGCAGAATGCCGGCGCCGTCCCCCGTCTTGGCATCGCTGCCGCTGGCGCCGCGGTGGGCGAGGTTGACGAGGATCTGCAGCGCGTTGTGGACCAGTTCGTGGGACGGCTGGCCCTTCAGGTTGCACAGCAGGCCCACGCCGCAGGCGGCGCGTTCCAGCGCCGGATGATACAGGCCGTGCGGGCGGGCATGCGGGCCCGTGCGGCAGATGCGGGCGAGGTCAGACGGGGGCGGCGCGTGACCCGCGTTACAGGAGTCCGCCGCCCGGTCGTCCAAGGGCTGGCCGACGTTGGGCGCGCGGCGTTGTGCTGACGGGGACGCCTTCATGGTCAGGTCTTTTCCAGATCCTGCTTGCTGTGCTCTTCCGTGACGGCCACCGGATACTTGCCGCTGTAGCAGCCGGTGCAGAAATCGCCGGGCTGCTCGAAGGCCCCCAGCAATCCTTCGAGGCTGAGGTAGGCGAGGCTATCGGCCTGGATGTAGTCCCGTATTTCCGGCACGCTGTGCCCGGCGGCAATGAGTTCGCCGCTGGACGGAAAATCAATGCCGAAGAAGCAGGGATGCCGCACCGGCGGGCAGGAGACGCGCATGTGGACCTCCTTCGCGCCGGCGCGGCGCAGGGCGGCAATGCGCCGCTTGCAGGTGGAGCCGCGGACGATCGAGTCGTCCACGACCACCACGCGTTGGTCGCGGACCACGCCGGGGACGATGGCCAGCTTGAGATCAATGCTATCCTGCCGCTGGGCCATTTCCGGCATGATGAAGGTGCGGCCGATATAGTGATTGCGGATGAAGCCGTAGTCCATGGGGATGCCGCTGGCCTGGGAAAAGCCCAGCGCGGCCTCGTTGCCGCTATCGGGCACGGGCATGACCAGGTCGGCGGCCACGGGGTGCTCCCGGGCCAACTGCCGGCCCAGTTTGATCCGGGTCTCGTGGACATTCTGGCCGAAGACGATGCTGTCGGGCCGGGCAAAGTAGACATGCTCGAAGATACATTGGCCCAGCGGACCGGCGACCGGTTCGCAGAAGGTGCTGCTGCGAATGCCCTTCTCGTCCACGACGACGAGTTCGCCGGGGAGCACGTCGCGCTCGAACGTGGCCCCGACCTGATCCAGCGCGCAGGTCTCGCTGGCGAAGACGTAGCCCTGGCCGAGGCGGCCGATGGAGAGCGGCCGGAAGCCGAACCGGTCGCGCGTGGCCATGACGCTGTGCTTGGTCATGATGAGAAAAGCGAAGGCCCCCTCGAGTTCGCTCAGCGCCCGCTCCACGCGCCGCGTCCGGGTGCGGTACTGCGGATCGGCGATGATGTGCATGAGAATCTCGCTGTCGGTGCTCGTCTGGAAAATGGCGCCGGAATCCTGGTAGATGTGCCGCAGGCGTTTGGCGTTGGTCAGGTTGCCGTTGTGCGCCAGGGCCCAGAGGCCATCGGAGCATTCACAGACGATGGGCTGCACGTTCTGCGGGCGCGAGGAACCCGTGGTGGAATAGCGCACATGGCCGATGCCCAAGTGACCGGGCAGGGCGGTGGGCGGACGCACGGTGAACACCTCGTTCAGCAGGCCCTCGCCCTTGGTGGAATGCACCTTCGCGCCAGCGCTGGTGGCGATACCCGCCCCTTCCTGCCCGCGATGCTGGAGGGCGAACAAGCCCGTGTATATCAATTGCGCGGCACCCGGCACTCCGAAGACACTGAACAACCCGCAGTGTTCCCGCGGATGATCTGCGAACAAATGCTCTTTCATGCTTGTAGGTTACTCCTATTCGGTCCGCCTGCAACGGCCATTTCTTGACAGCTTAAATCGTTCCATAAGATCGTCAATCAATGTAACATGTTCATGGTAAACGTATTAATATTTACATCGCCGCACCAGTATTACAAATATGAAGCGCCTGCTTTAGCAGAACTACATTATTGTTGCGTACATAATGGCGGTGCACCCGCGCTACCGACGCATGGAAAATTGACTAGCCGCCGGAAGTTTGCCAGACTGCGCTTGTTTTTCCAAGGGAAGAGGGGGCACATGAAAATTGTTCTAGCTTATTCGGGCGGTTTGGATACCTCGGTGCTGCTCCGGTGGCTGAAGGAAACCTATCAGGCCGAGCTGATCGCCTTTTGCGCGGACGTGGGTCAGGAGGAGGAACTCCGGGGCCTTGACCGGAAGGCCCGCCGCAGCGGCGCTGCCAAAATCTACATCGAAGATTTGCGCGCGGAGTTCGCGCGGGATTATGTCTATCCGATGCTGCGCGCGGCCGCGGTGTACGAGTCGGGCTATCTGCTGGGCACCGCGATTGCGCGCCCGCTGATCGCCCGGCGCATGGTGGCGATCGCCCGGGCGAACCGGGCCGAAGCCATCGCCCATGGCGCCACCGGCAAGGGCAACGACCAGGTGCGTTTTGAATTGACCGCGTACGCGCTGCAACCCGACATCCGCATCATTGCGCCCTGGCGCGAAGAGCGGTTTCGCGCGCAATTCCAGGGACGCCGGGACATGCTGGCCTACTGCGCGCGGCACAAAATTCCGGTCGCGGTCTCGGCGCAGAAGCCCTATTCCATGGATCGCAACCTGCTGCACATCAGCTACGAGGGCGGCGTCCTGGAGGATCCCTGGAAGGCGCCGCCCAAGGACATCTTCAAGTTGTCGGCGGACCCCGAGGACGCGCCGGATCGGCCGGAGTACGTTGAGGTGGCCTTCCAACGCGGCAATGCCGTCGCGGTGAACGGCCGGCGGCTGGCGCCGCTGGAGGTGATGTTGACGCTGAACAAACTGGCCGGCCGGCATGGGGTGGGGCGGGTGGATCTGGTGGAAAACCGGTTCGTGGGCATGAAGAGCCGCGGCGTGTACGAGACGCCGGCCGGGACGGTGCTGCACAAGGCGCGCGAGGCGGTGGAGCAACTCACCATGGACCGCGAGGTGCTGCACTTGCGCAACAGCCTGGTGCCGCGCTACGCGGAAATGGTTTATTACGGGTTCTGGTTCGCGCCGGAGCGCGAAATGCTGCAGGCGGCGATGGACGCGGCGGCGGCGTGCGTCACGGGCACCGCGCGGCTCAAGCTTTACAAGGGCAACTGCACGGTGGTGGGCCGCAAATCGGCGCAGTCGCTGTATAACCCGCGCGTCGCCTCCTTCGAGGGCGGCGCGGGCTACGACCAGGGCGACGCCAGCGGCTTCATCAAGCTGAACGCCCTCCGCCTGCGTCAGCGCGCGCGTCTGAACCGCGAATGAACTGGGGCACGGTTTGCGGGAGAAAACCTATGAGCGCGCCCTGTGTGTGGAATTGAAACAGCAGGGCCTCGCCTTCAGCCAGCAGACCTCCTATCCGGTTTTCTACCGTGGCCAGCAAATCGATGACTATATCCCGGATTTGATCGTTGCGAACCGGGTCGTTGTGGAAACGAAGATCGCGGATCAAATCATTGATGAGCATCGCGGACAGCTTCTAAATTATCTGCGCATTACCGGCTTGCCGGTGGGCGTCATCATGAATTTTCGTCGGCCAAAACTGGAATGGGAACGATTGGTGTTGAGTCCAGGCCGCTGAAGATGGTTTTCTGTATTAGCGTCTATTCGTGTTCATTCGCGGTTTCTTTACGCTGTTTTCTTTGCGCTTGGCAGACGCGGCGGGCAGGGTATGCTCTCGGCCCATGAACGCATTCGAATATCGCAACGGTCAACTGCACGCCGAGGAGGTGCCGCTGGCCACCCTGGCCGAGCAGTACGGTACGCCGCTGTTCGTCTACAGCCGGGCGCATATCCTGGCGCAGTATGGTGCGCTGGCCCAGGCCTTCGCCGCGGTCCGGCCGCTGATCTGCTACTCGGTCAAGACCAACTCCAACGGGGCGGTGATCAAAACCCTCGCCGCGGCGGGCGCGGGCGTGGACTTGGTCTCCGGCGGCGAACTGGAGCGCGCGCGGCGCGCCGGCGTGGCGCCGTCGAAAATGGTCTTTGCCGGCGTCGGCAAAACCGAGGTGGAGATCGCGGACGCGCTGCGCGCCGGCATCCTGTTCTTTACCGTGGAATCGGAGCCGGAGCTGGTGCGCATTTCCAACCTGGCCCGCCGCCTCGGCGCCACCGGCCGCGTGGCGCTGCGCGTCAACCCGGACGTGGATCCGCAGACGCACAAGTACATCAGCACCGGCAAGCAGGAAAACAAGTTCGGGCTTGATTTCGCCCGGGCCGAACAGGCCTATGCCCTGGCCGCGCGGCTGCCGGGCCTGGAGATCGTCGGCTTGCACATGCACATTGGCTCGCAAATTTTGACGAGCCGGCCGTTCGCCGAAGCGGTGCGCAAGGTCGCGCCGCTGTGCGCCGAGCTCCAACAGCGTTATCCCGCCTTTCGCTATCTCGATATCGGCGGCGGCCTCGGCATTCCATACCAGCCGGACCAGCCGCCGCTGAAGCCGGCGGCGCTGGCGCGCGAACTCGTACCGCTGCTCCAGCCGCTCGGCTTGGAAATCGTCCTGGAGCCGGGCCGCTACCTCGTCGGCAACGCCGGCGCGCTGGTGACCCGCGTGCAGTACCTCAAGGACAACCCGCTCAAGAAGTTCATCATCGTGGACGCCGCGATGAACGACCTGATCCGGCCGAGCCTGTATCAGGCGTATCACGAAATCCAGGCGGTGCGCGCCACGTCCGCGCGGGTGCTGGGCGATGTCGTGGGGCCGATTTGCGAATCCGGCGACTTTTTCGCGCAAGACCGCGACCTGCCCGCCGTGCCGCCGGGCGAACTGCTGGCCGTGCTGGGCGCGGGGGCGTACGGCTTCGCGATGAGTTCCAACTACAACAGCCGGCCGCGCGCGGCCGAAGTCATGGTCCACGGCGCGCAGCACGCGCTGATCCGCCGCCGCGAAACGTGGGACGATCTGGTCCGCCACGAAGCGGAGGTCACCTGGTAGCGGCAAAGCTTGTGCTTTGCCCCGAACCTTGGGAAAATGACCGCCGGAACGCATCCCGGGTGGGACGACGTCACGCGGAAACAGGCGATGGAACAACATTTGCATTTGCCCAGGTTGACCTTGGCGACCAAAGTGACGATCACGCGGATTCTCGGCGTACCGTTGTTCATCGTCGTTTTGATTTATTATCTGCTGGGACTGTCGCGGGGCGAGGAAAACGCGATCGAGCGCATGGTGGCGCTGACCATCTTCGTCGCGGTGGCGCTGACGGACGCGCTGGACGGTTACCTGGCGCGGTCGCGCAACGAGGTGACCGATCTCGGCCGGCTGCTGGACCCGATCGCCGACAAGGCGCTGCTGTTGTCGGGGCTGATCCTGTTGACCCGGCCTTCGCTGCCGGCGCTGGCGCCGCAAATCCCCGTCTGGTTCACCGCGCTGCTCATCAGCCGCGACGTCTTCCTGGTACTTGGCTCGACCCTGATCTACGTCCTGGCGGGCCGTCTGCGCGTCCAGCCGCGGTTCAGCGGCAAGGTGGCCACAGTTTTTCAGATGGCCACGATCATCTGGGTGCTGATCGGCGGCGCGGCGCGGACGTTCAACTGGTTCGTAGGCCTGGCCGCGGTATTGACGACGATTTCCTGGCTGCAATATACCGTGGACGGCGCGCGGCAACTGGCCCACGTCCAGCATGGCAGCCCGCCCCGAACCCCACCGACAGGCGGTTTATGAAGCAGGGAAGGAAAAAAAGCGTTCCCGATCCGTTGCCGGCCGAAGCCCGCGACGCCGGGCGGCCGGCGCCCGTCGAACCCCGGCCTGCGCCGCGGGTAGTGGCCATCGTGGGCCGGCCAAACGTCGGCAAGAGCGCGCTGTTCAACCGGCTGGTGGGTCAGCGGCTGGCGATTGTCCACGAGGAAAGCGGCGTCACGCGCGACCGGCTGATCCGCGAGGCCGTTTGGGACGAGCAGCGCTTCGAGTTGATTGACACGGGGGGGCTGGACGTGCCGGACGCCACGCGGGCGGACCAGGAAATCCACGCCGGCACGCGCCGCCAGGTCGAGGTGGCCATCGAAGACGCCGCCGTGATCCTGTGGGTCGTGGATCTGACGGCCGGCATCCTGCCGCTGGACGAGGAGGTCGGCCGGCTGCTGCGGCGCAGCGGCAAGCCGGTGCTGCTGGCCGCCAACAAGGCGGATACCGCGCCGCGGGACGCCGCGGCGGCGGAGTTTACGGCGCTGGGCTATCCGTGTTATCCGGTGTCCGCGCTGCATAACCGCGGCCTGGAGCCGTTGCTGGACGAGGTGCTGCGCCGGCTGCCGCCGGGCGGGCCGGCGCAGCCGGACAGCGGCCTGAAGGTGGCGGTCGTCGGGCGGCCGAACGTCGGCAAGTCGTCCTTCATCAACCGCCTGCTGGGGCGCGAGCGCCTGATCGTTTCCGCGGTGCCGGGCACGACGCGCGACAGCATCGAGATCCCCTTCGTCATCGGCCAGGGGCCGCAGGCGCGGCATTACCTGCTGATCGACACCGCCGGCTTGCGGCGCGCGGGCCACGTGCACGAGGCGGTGGAAAAATTCAGCGCCCTGCGCACGGACCAGAGCATCGAGCGCGCCGACGTGGTGGTGTTGATGATCGAGGCCGAACAGGGTCCCACCGCGTACGACAAGCGCATTGCCGCGCACATCCAGGAGGCGAAAAAAGGCTGCGTGCTCATGGTAAACAAATGGGACTTGGCCGATGGCAAGGTCAAACCGGACGATTACGAAAAGGCGCTGCGCCGGGCGCTGGCGTTTTTGGATTACGTGCCGATTTGCCTTGTCTCCGCGCACAGCGGGCTGAATCTGCGGCAGGGCGTCGCGGCGTTGGACCGGGTGGCCGCGTCGGTCGCCACCACGCTGCCCACGGGGCTGCTCAACCGCGTGCTGCAGGGCGCGACCCAGCGGGTGCAGCCGCCGCAGGTGAACGGCCACCGCCTGAAAGTGTATTACGGCACCCAGATCGGCACCCGGCCGGTCCGCATCAAGTTGTTTGTCAACGATCCGCACCGTCTGGCCCCGGCCTACGAAACATATCTCATCCGCTGCCTGCGCAAGGCCTTCGGCTTGGAGGGCGCACCGGTCGTGCTGCACCTGCAGTCCAGCCACGAGGAGTCGTCGGCCGCGGGGCGGCGCCCCCGCTGACCGCGGGGACCCGAGTTTTCAGTGACAAAGAAAATAAAACCGTTTCCAACTTGTAACCCTTCGCGAAGGTTGTACCTTATACCACGCGTGGCGGGATGCCGGAGAAGGGGCCGGGCGTCCAAGTGGTCGCCGCCCGCTTCAGGAGCTTGATTGCATGACCGATAAAAAGCCGGTGTTGGCCGCGCGCAAGTCCAAGGGCGCAGCGCGCGCGGGAGCGGGGGCGCGCGGTTTGAAAATCAAGCGCGTGTTCAGCGCCGCGGGCGTGAGTCCTTTCGACGCCTTGACGTGGGAGCGGCGCCAGGCGCGCCTGACCGACGAGAGCGGCGGGATAATCTTCGAGCAGGCCAACGTCGAGGTGCCCGCAACCTGGTCCATGCTGGCGACGAACATCGTCGCTTCGAAATACTTTTACGGCGAGCTGGGCACGGCCCAGCGGGAATTCTCCGTGCGCCAGCTCGTGCACCGCGTGGCGCGCACCATCGCCGATTGGGGTCTGGCCGACGGCGTTTTTGCCGGGGCGGCGGACGCGGAGGTCTTCTACCAGGAACTGGCGTTTCTCTGCCTGAACCAGTATGGCGCCTTCAATTCGCCGGTCTGGTTCAACTGCGGCCTGCATGCGCAGTACGGGGTGGGGAAGAACCGCGGCGCCGGGCTGTTCTATTTTGACGGCGCGGCGGGCGCGGTGCGGCAGGCGGCCTCGCAGTACGAGCGGCCGCAGTGCTCCGCCTGCTTCATCCAGTCCGTCGAGGACACCATGGAAGGCATCATGGACCTCGCGCGCAGCGAGGCGATGCTGTTCAAATTCGGCAGCGGCACCGGCAGCGACCTCTCGACCCTGCGCAGCGGCCGCGAGAAGCTCAGCGGCGGCGGCCGGCCGAGCGGCCCGCTCTCGTTCCTGAAGGTCTTCGATGCCATCGCCAGCGTGGTCAAGTCCGGCGGCAAGACGCGCCGGGCGGCCAAGATGAACACGCTCAAGTGCTGGCACCCGGACATCAAGGAGTTCATCGAGGCCAAGGCCCACGAGGAGAAGAAGGCCTGGGCGCTGATCGAGCAGGGCTATGCCGGCAATTTCAACGGCGTGGCGTATGGGTCCGTGGCCTTCCAGAACGAGAACCTCACCGTGCGCGTCACCGACGACTTTATGCGCGCCGTGGCGGAGGATCGCGAATGGGCCACGCACTGGGTCACCGACCCGGCCAAGCCCGGCCCGAGCTACCAGGCGCGCGACCTGATGCGCTGGATCGCCGAGGGCGCCTGGCTGTGCGGCGACCCCGGCCTGCAGTTCGAGGATACCATCCAGCGCTGGCACACCTGCCCGCGGACCGCGCCGATCAATTCCAGCAATCCCTGCAGCGAGTACATGTTTCTCGACGACAGCGCCTGCAATCTCGCTTCGCTCAATCTGCTCAAGTTCCTCCGGGAAGACGGCACGCTGGACATCGCGCGCTTCCAGGCCGCCGCCGCGGTGTCACGAGCCATCGCTTCCGCCCGCTGGGCCTCGGCTATGCCAACCTTGGTTCGCTGCTCATGGCCCTGGGCCTGCCGTACGACAGCGACGCGGGCCGCGGTCTCGCCGCCGCGCTGACCGGCCTGATGCACTTCGGCGCCTTTCAGCAGTCCGCGCGGCTGGCGGCGGCCCTGGGCCCGTTTGACGGCTTCGCCGAAAACCGCGAGCCGATGCTGGAGGTGCTGGAACGGCACCGCGCGGCGATCGGCCGGATCCCCGCGCGCTGCCCGGCCTACCTGCGGGAGGCCGTGCAACGCAGTGCGGATGCCGCGCTGGAACTGGGCCGGCGGCACGGCTACCGGCACGCGCAAGTCACCGTGCTGGCGCCCACCGGCACCATCGGCTTCATGATGGACTGCGACACGACCGGCGTGGAGCCGGACATCGCGCTGGTGAAATACAAACTGCTCGCCGGCGGCGGTATGCTCAAGCTGGTCAACCAGACCGTGCCCGCCGCGCTGCGCCGGCTGGGTTATGCGCCGGGGCAGGTCAAGGACATCGTGGCGTACATTGACGTCCATGACACGCTGGAAGGCGCGCCGGGGATCCGCGCGGAGGACCTGGCGGTGTTCGACTGCGCCTTCAAGCCCCGCAACGGACAGCGCTTTATTCCGTACCTGGCGCATGTGCGCATGATGGCCGCCGTGCAGCCGTTTCTTTCCGGCGCCATCAGCAAGACCGTCAACATGCCGACCGCGGCGACCGTCGAGGAAATCCAGCGCACCTACCTGGAAGGCTGGCAACTGGGCCTCAAATCGCTGGCGATCTATCGCGACGGCTGCAAGCGCAGCCAGCCGGTGAACACCGGCGCCGGCACCGGGGCGGAGGCGCCGTCCGGCGCGGCGCCGGCCGACGCCGCCACGCGGCCGATGCGCCACCGCATGCCCGCCACCCGCCAGTCCATCACGCATAAGTTCGACATCGCCGGACACGAAGGCTATCTGACCGTCGGGCTCTACGACGACGGCGTGCCGGGCGAACTGTTCATCACCATGGCGAAGGAAGGCAGCACCATCGGCGGGCTGATGGACTCCTTCGGCACGGCGATTTCGCTCTGCCTCCAGTACGGCGTGCC
>JAPLSZ010000119.1 GCA_026398385.1 Kiritimatiellota bacterium
CCGTGACGCCCGTGGTTTTGTTCAAAGCGACGCTGCCGCCCAGGATGGCGCTCACCGAACCGCTTTGCAGGGCGTAGGCGCTGGTGGACGTCAGCACGCCACCCGAGCCCGTGATCGCGCCACCACTGGTCAGCGACACCGCGCCGACGGTGTCGCTATATCCGCCGATGGCCAGCGCGCCGCCGGAAACGGCGACCGCGGCCGAATCGCTGAGGCGATCCGCCGCGCCGAGCGTCAGGGTGCCGGCGGTTACATTGACCGTGCCGGCGGCGGCGGTGCCGTTGAGGGCCACGGCGCCGGAACTGGTGAGCGTGCCCAGGCCCAGGTTGCCGGTGACCGTGCCGCCGGATAGGCCGTAGGTCGCAGCCGTAAGGGTGCTGCTGCCACCGATGACGCCACTGCTCATCGTGAGGCTGCCCACCGTGTCAGCACCGCCAACCGTCAGCGTGCCGCCGGCGACCGTGACGGCGGCGGTGTCGGCCAGCTTGTCGGCGCCCGTCGTGGAGAGGAGGCCGCCGTTGACATTCACCGTGGCGGAACCGTTGATGCTGCCGCTGATGGAAAGCGTGCCATTGCTGACCGTGGTCGCGCCGGTGTAGGTGTTTACGCCGGCGAGGACCTGCGTGCTGCTGCCGCTGCCGTTCATGACCAGGCTGATCGCGCCGCCGCTGCCGCCGCCGACGATCGCGCCGCTGAAGGTGGTCGAACCGCTGGTCGGCGCCAGGGTCAGGACGGAGGCGTAGGCCGCCGCGCTGTTGCTGACGCTGCCGCCGCCGCCGCCGGAATCCGACAACGAGACCACCTGCTGCTGGGTGACGCCATTGAGATCGAGCGTTGCGCCCGAGGCAATCGCCATGGTCGTCGTCGTCGGCAGAAGATTCGCGCCTTTACCCGCCGTGATGACCAAGGAAATGCCATATAACGAGTGCAGCGTCACTCCATCCTGTCCTAAGTTTTGAGTCCACGTGCCGGCTGTATCCGCCGAATTGCCGTAATAACGCCAACCGCCGCCGGTATCCCCTAAGTACCAATCGCCATCGATAGTACCATCGCTTTTTGTCCCCGTCCATACCATAGTGGAAAGGGGGTTGCCAGACTCGTTAACTGAGATTGAGGCGGCAAGAGTACCATCCCATAGATCGGCATTGCCGGTTGCCACTAGGGTGCCGTCCAAGCGATAGATGGGATAACTAGCATCTCCCGTTCCTGTCGAGGTATGGGCGGGCGCTAAGACGGTAGCCCCACCACCATGGGGACCAGTGGAGCCTATGGCCAACCATGTGGTGCCAAGGGCGTTGAGCGAGGGAACCGCGTTGGCCGCATTACTGACGTGAGTGTCATAATCGGCGATGAATTGCGAATTGGCATTACGCGTGGTGCTGCTCACGAACACCAGGCGGTACTGTAGATCGCCCAGTTTCAGTGTGCCGTTGCTGATGGTTGTGGGGCCGACATAGGTGTTCGCGGCGCCAAGGATGAGCGAACCAGGGCCGCTGTAAGGGCCGCTGACCAGGGTGAGCGTGCCGGTGCCCACTTTGGTCAGGCCGCCGACGCCGATCAAGCTCCCGTTGAAGGTCGTGTCCTGGTTGTTGCCGCCCACGTTCAGCGTGACCGGCTGCGCGGTGACGGTCGCCAGGGCGACGTTGCCGCCGCCCGCCAGACCGCCCACGGTCGGGCTGGTGATTCCCGTGGCGAAGGTCAGGGCCCCGCCATTCACGCTGACCGTGCTATTCTGCAGCGCCAGGGCATGGGCCAGATTCAGCGTGCCGGCGCTGAGGGTGGTCGTGCCGCTATGGGTGTTCGCGTTGGCGAGGACCAGGGTGCCGGCGCCGGTCTTGGTGAGGCCGCCGCCCACACCGCTGCTGAGGATGCCGCTCAGGGTGGCGACGTTGGCATTGACCTGGACGGTGCGGGCGGAGGTGCCGAGATCAATGGCGTTCTTGAAGTCGATGGTGTTATCGGCCACGGACGTGTTGAGCACGAAGGTGCCCGGTTGGAACGGCGCGGTGCCCCACGTCAGGGCCGTCGGGGCGGCAATCGAGCCGAAGGCCACCTGGACGGGCGCCCCGAAGGCACTGAAGCCGCTGGTGCCGCCGGTGATCTGCATTTGGCCCTGCCCTGTGCCGCCGACGCGCTCGAGGTTGGCGCCGGTCTCGAAGACGCCGCCATTCAGGTTAAGGTAGGATCCGCCCCCCGCGCTTCCAGTGCCCGGCAAGCCGACGTTGTTGTTGGCGCGGAGCGTGCCCACGCTGACAAGCGTCGTGTTGGTGTAGATGTTGTTGTTGGTAAAAAGGGCCCTGACATTGCCAGTTCCGATCGTTAGTGCGCCGCCGCCATCTATCACGCCGGAGAAGGTCGTCGTGCCGGTGGTCCCGATATTACCGCCGTTGCCGCCGGTAACAAGCGTGATATTCGGTTTGAACGTGCTGGTTATAGCGTTCAGGTAGAACTGCATTGTGCCGGTCGTGCCGACATCCCCAAGTTTGATGACAGAGGCGTTATCCAGGCTCTGCGGGTTTTCCAAAGTTCCATTCTTCAGCCAGACATCCCCGGTGAAGCTGTGCTTTACCAGAGAATCGTTATTGGCCATCCGCAGCGTGCCGGTGCCGGTCTTGATCAGGGTGCCGTTGCCGCTGAGAAGGGCGCCAGTGTTGGAAAGCATATCGATGTGGCCCCCACCCTGGACTGTGAGGGTGTAGCTGCCGGCGTTAATCGAGCCGGTGGTGTTATCGTTGAGATTGCGTCCGGTTAGCACGTCCCACGTCTGGTTTCCGCCCAGGACAATCGCGGCGTTGATAACCAGCTTGCGCCCGGTTTGCACGTCCCATGTCTGGCTTCCGCCCAGGACAACCGCACCGTTGATGGTCAGGTCCTGCGTGGCGGCGGTCATGTCGATGCCGCTGGTGCCCAGCGTGAGCGTCTTGGTGGCGGTAGCGTTGATGGTGACCAAGCCGGTGGGGTTGGAGATCTTGATGCCCCCAAAAATGAGGTCGTTGCCAATCACCGTTGTATTGGCGGCAAGGACGGTGCTGTCCCATTCGGCGATTTGCGCTGCGGTAGGCACGGCCCCGAGCGCCCAACTGGTCGTCAGGTTCAGATTGTCAAAGTTGCTCGCCTTCTTGATCGTCTGGGCTTGAGCGGACGGACTCCAGACGAGCACCAAACCCACCACCGCCAGAATCAACCGTGCAAGGTA
>JAPLSZ010000254.1 GCA_026398385.1 Kiritimatiellota bacterium
CGAGACGGAGCGGAAAGAGAAAGCGAGGTCCGAAGTCAGAGGTCCGAGGTCAAGCAGAGCGGAAAAGAATTTTGACAGGATTTACAGGATTTACTCGGAAGCCCCGTTTAATCTGTGAAATCTGTGGATGCTGCCCTCAGACCTTCGGTCTTCAGTCTTCGGATTTCAAGTTTCAGGTTTCAAGTTTCAGGTTTCAGCTTCTGGTGATTTGCAGGCCGGTGGTGGACAGGCTGAAATCCACGAAGCGGGCGCGGGGATTGGGTGGCTGCTCGGTGAGTATCCGTCGTATTTGCCGGGCGTCGTCGGCGCTGCGGGCAAGCAGCAGCAAATAACCGCCGCCGCCGGCGCCGCGCAGCTTGGCGGCCAGAAGCTGGGGCGCCACCGCCGCCAGAAGGGCCTGAATGGCGGGCGTATTGGTGCCGGCATCCAGTCGCTGGTTCAACGCCCAACTGCGCCGCACCGTGCCGGCAAAGGCTGCGTAGTCCTGCCGCTGAATGGCGTCGTAGGCCGTGACGGCGTTGCGGCCGATGGCGTCCACGCAGTCCAGCGTGGCGCCGTCGTTGAGAAAGATATGGCGCACAATTTCCTTGAGGATGTTGTGCGCGACGCGCGGGATGCCGGTGTAGTACAGCAACATCGCCGCGCCGGAGTCGGCGGCGTCGAAGAAGCGACCGGGCAGCCAGCGCACCGTGGGTTGCTGGTCCAGGCCCGGCTGGGTCTCGATGAACTTCGCGCCGTGCAACACCCCCCCCATCTGGTCCTGCCAGCCGCCGCCGCTGGTCAGCATCTGCTCCAAGGCGAGCGTGCGGCGGAAGATTTCTTCGTGATCCCAATCCAGCCCGCAGAACTCGGACAGCGTGCCCAGCAGCGTCGCCGCCAGGATGCTGCTGGTGCCCAGGCCGGAACCCTTGGGCACGGCGGCGAGCAGGGAGATTTCCACGCCGCCGCCCAGGGCGCGGAGCTGCTCGTCCAGCGTCGCATACGCCGCACCATTGAAGCGCGGGTGGAAGCCGGCCAGCGCGAAGGCGGCGCGGGCAATGGAGAAGCCGCTCTGGAGCTGGCTGCTGTCGGCCACGCCGTCGTAGGTGCCGACCCGGTCCTCCAACCCGAGGTCAATGGAACGGATGACCAACTCGCGGCTCGCCGTCTGCCGGGCGAAGACCTGAATCGGCGGCTGGCCGTTGAGGTTGACGGCGACGTTGACCACCCGGCCGCCGTGCTCAAAACAGTACGGGGGCGTATCGGTCCAGCCGCCGGCCAGATCCAGCCGGACCGGGCTGCGGCCCCAGATGATCTGGTCTTCCAGCACGCGGCAACCCGGCGTCACCGGCCGGGCGGCGATCGGATCCACCACCGCCCGCCGCAGCAGGGCGAAGGCCGCCTGCTCGTGCTGCTCCCAGCCCGGCGCATCCCGCCGCCGGAGGACCGCGGCGCGGAACATGCGGTCGTGCACGGGCAGCAGCGGGTCGGTCAGGGCCGCGTCGGTGATCGGTTCGGGGGACAGCGGCTGGGCGCTCGCGGACAGCAACTCCGCGGTGGCGTTAAGATCGAGCGCATAGAAGACGCTCTGCCGGTAATTGCGCGCCATATCGGACAGGTTGCGTTCCCGGCATTTCCGGCGCTGGTCATAAAGGCGCGGCAGATTGGCCTGGCGGCCCAGTTCGCTCGCCGACAGCCGGGGCTGCTCCAGCCAGAGCCGGGACCACCGGGGGTTGTCCGCCGGCGTGGCGGCAAACAGCCAGGCGATGAACGCCGGATCCAGCGCCGCCGGTTCGACCACAGGGAACAGCGGCGCGTGCTGCAAATCCACCGCGGCCTCCAGCCCCGCCGCCGCCAGGGTGAGGCCGCGCGCGCCGAACCAGTCCGGCGCAGGCCGGTTGAACCAGCGCGTGGCGCGGTCGCCCACGGCGCCACGGAAGGCGTCGGCGATGCCATAGGCCCGGACCGCCAGGCCCGTCGCGCCGACCGGAACGAAGTCCAGACAGACGCCCGGCTCCAGGCGCAGGGTCCAGTCGTTGGGCGGCACGCCGGTGAGCACATGCTCGCAAGCCAATTGCCAGGTCGCCGGGACATGACTGTTTTCCACCCAGAGCGTGTGATTCGTTTCGCGCCGCAACGGGCAATGGAAGACGGCATTTTGCAGGATCTGCCGCGGATGCGATCCGCGCACCATGCCGGGGTTCGTGTGATCCATGCGCAGGTTTTGAAGCTGGAACACCGACTCGATGATGTCGCGGCTGTTGCCGAAATGATAAAACGCGCCGTCGGGCAGGGTCGCCAGCGCCACGGACAGCCGGCTGATTTCCGGATGTGGTTCGCTGGGCGTGGCGCCCAGATGCAGACCCATCCGGTTGTACAGTTCATAGCCCGCCGGCAGGCCGCCGTGGAACTGCTGCCGTTCCGGATCCCACCCGCACTGGCTCAGCAGCGCGCGGACCGCGCGCCCGCTGAGCAGCCAGACGCCGGTGTCGATGAAGTAGAGGTATTGCTCGGCCAGTTCCCGGATGCGGTCCGGGTCGGGCTTTTGCAGAAAGAACGCCGGCTGGTTCGGCGCGCGGTGCGGACAGAAAAACACACCGAAATGCCGGGCTTCCTCGGGCTTGGTGCCCAGGCCGATGGCCACCACGTCCGCGGCCGGCAGCGTCGGCAGATCCCGGCCGGAGCGCAGCAACGCGTCGCCGCTGACGATCATCACACGGCTGTCCGCCGCGGCGCGCGCCGCGAGGCCGTCCAGCAGCGGCCGCTGCAGGTCGAACAGGTTCTGATCGGGCCGCTGGCCCAGCGCCCAGCGGTACACGGGGACCGGCAGGAACAGTTTACCCGAGGCCGCATAGCCCGGCAGGCGCCGACTTTCGCCGCCACCGTGCACCACCACCTTGAGCGACCGGCCCAGCCAGTCGTCAAAAGACACCTGCGGCGCTCGCGCGCGCCAGGCGGCCGCCAGCAGGTGGGCCGTCCCACCGCCGGAGCCGAGCTTGACGCCTTCCGGATCGCACGCGGCAAACGCCGCGGCGGCGATGCGCGGCTCGCAGGCCGCCAGCGCCCCGGCCATGGCGGGCGGCACGGAGAGCAGGTATTCGGGGGCGGAGGGCATGGGGTAGAAGTCCGTAGTCAATTGTCATTGGTCATTGGTCAGAAATCGGAAGCAGTGTCCGTGGTTGGCAGCCGTTGGCGGCCGCAGGCGGGAAGAAAAGCGTTTGCATCAACCAGACCCTTCGTTCACCAACGTTTGGTCAGCCTTCATTTTCTTCTGTCCGACCGTCCGCGCTTTCCACTTTTCACTTTCCGCTGCCGGCCCGGAGGCGCGTCGCAGGCCGCCGCCGCCATCCATTGCTTCGGATCGAGGCCCTCCTGACGCAGGTCGGCCTCGACCATGATCCGCACCAGTTCCGGGAACTTGACCGTGGGTTGCCAGCCCAGCCGGGCGCGGGCCTTGGCCGGATTGCCCAGCAATTGCTCGACCTCGGAGGGGCGATAATAGCGCGGGTCCACCTTCACCAGCACGCGCCCGGTCCGGGCGCAGCGTCCGACTTCCCGCTCCGCGCGGCCCCGCCAGGCCAGGGGCCGGCCCACCAGCGCAAAGGCGCGCTCGATGAATTCCCTCACGGTGTGCATCTCGCCGGTGGCGATGACGAAATCCTCCGGCTGGGCCAGTTGCAACATGCGCCACATGGCCTCGACGAAGTCCGGCGCGTAGCCCCAGTCGCGGCGGGCATCCATATGGCCGATGTAGAGGCACTGCTCCCGGCCCGCGAGGATGCGCGCGACGGCGCGGGTAATCTTGCGCGTGACGAAGGTTTCGCCGCGCCGCGGACTTTCGTGATTGAAGAGAATGCCGTTGCTGGCGTGGAGGCCGTAAGCCTCGCGGTAGTTGATGGTGATCCAGTAGGCGTAGAGCTTGGCCACGCCGTAGGGCGAGCGGGGATGGAAGGGCGTCTTTTCCGTTTGCGGCACCTCCTGCACCTGGCCGAACAATTCGGAGGTCGAGGCCTGGTAGAAGCGCGACCGCAACCCGGTCTCGCGGATGGCGTCGAGGATGCGCAAGGTGCCCAGGGCGTCGGTGTCGGCGGTATATTCCGGCACATCGAAAGAGACCTTGACATGGGACTGCGCGGCGAGGTTGTAAATCTCCTGAGGCGCAATCTTCTCCAGCAGCCGGTTCAGGTTGCTGGAATCGGTCAGATCGCCGTAGTGCAGGGTGAGCTTGGCGCCCCGGTAATGCGGATCATGATACAGGTGATCGATGCGGCTGGTGTTGAACGTGCTCACCCGGCGGATGATGCCATGCACCGCGTAGCCCTTGGCCAGCAGCAGTTCCGCCAGGTAGGACCCATCCTGCCCGGTGATGCCCGTGATCAGCGCCCGGGGACAGGCGCCGTGCGCGGGACTTTTGTCTGGCTCTCTTTTTTTCATGGTTGATCCTTCACCGCCGTATAAGCCTGAAGACTTAAGTCTTTTTATCCGTTCGTCCTGTATGTTATCGGCCTGGTTAAAACCAAGCTACCGCCCTTGGTCAACTGTCCGTTTTCCGGCAGGACCCTGCGTCCAGGTTTGGACAGATCGTTCATTTTTTAGGCGCCCCGGACGTGCCGGCGCGCCGCGCCCGGTTCACACCGCCTTCAGCGGATGAGCCCAGGGGGTCACCAGCGCCTCCGGCTCCACTTCCGCCTCCACGCGCCGGCCCAAAAACTCCAGCAAAACCTTCACGCGCTCCCGTGCCGGGAGCAACTGCTGCACAACCGCCTCCAAGCCCGCCATGGGCCCGGCGATGATCCGCGTCACGTCCCCGACCGCCAGCGGCAGGCTGACGACCTTCAATTCCGTCGCGTCCATCTGCCGGCGCAACGCGGCGATCATCGCCGCCGGCACATCCGCATAATGTACGCCGAAATGCACCAGGCCCAGCACGCTGCGCGCGTACATCACGGCCCTCATCTGCGCCTGTAAATCGAACCGCGCGAAGAGGTAGCCTGGGAACAGCGCCTCGTTGAACCAGACCGGCCCACGCCGCGTCGGCTTCCGGAAGCGGAGGCGCGGGCAGAATACCTCCAGCCCTTCCAGTTTGCGCAAGCCGGCAGCGGCCATGTGCTCCTGCTTGGTTTTCGACCGCACGCAATACCAGGCCTCGTTCATTCCATCCCGCCAACGCATCAGCTCCGCTCCACGGCGCACACGGCGCACAGCGGATTCGCATTGGATCATCGTACCCCGTTTGCGTATTTGTTCAATATAAAATGAACGGCAATGTTTTTGATTGTCTTGACGGCGTTGCGCAAAAATTGCCACAAACCCCTGTGGCCGGCAGTCCGCGAGCTCGACCGGCTGAGGACGTGTACACGAGGAAACCGGAAACGATGGATCGGGCCGGTCAACGTGGCCGGCGGATTTTGTTGATGGCGGTGGCAAGGAAGCCCTAACCCTTCAGGCTTAACATGCATCCGGTCGGCGATATTCAACATTTGCAGGGGTTGTCCGCGGCCACGGCCGCGGAACGGCTGCGGGCCGAAGGTTTCAACGAATTGCCCGCCACGCAGCGCCGGAGCATCCTGGCCATCGCCTGGGGGGTGATCCGCGAGCCGATGTTCCTGCTGCTGGTGGCCTGCGGCGCCATCTACCTGCTCCTGGGCGACAAGGAAGAAGCCTTGATGCTGCTGGGCTTCGTGGTCGTGGTCATGGGCATCACGCTGTATCAGGAGCGCAAGACGGAGCGGGCGCTGGAGGCATTGCGCGACCTGACCAGCCCGCGCGCCTCCGTCATCCGCGACGGGCGACAGACGCGGATCGCGGGGCGCGAGGTGGTGCGCGGCGACCTGCTGATGATTCGCGAGGGCGACCGCGTTCCGGCCGATGCCGTGCTGCTGCGCACCACCAACTTCTCGGTGGACGAGTCCTTGCTGACCGGCGAATCGGTGCCGGTACGCAAGCTGGCGACCGAAAACCAGGGGCCGTCGGAACAGCGCCGGCCGGGCGGCGACAACACGCCGTTCGTCTTCTCCGGCACCCTGGTCGTGCAGGGCCAGGGCCTCGCGGAAGTGCTGGCCATCGGCCTCCAAACGGAGATCGGCCGGATCGGCAAGGCGCTGCAAGCCGTCGCGCCGGAGGACACGCTGCTGCAGCAGGAAACGGGCCGGCTGGTCCGGCGCCTGGCCATCGCGGGCCTGTCGCTCTGCGCGCTGGTGATCGTGATCTACGGCCTGACGCGCCACGACTGGCTGCAGGGCCTGCTGGCCGGCATCACGCTGGCCATGGCCACCTTGCCGGAGGAGTTTCCGGTGGTGCTGACGATTTTCCTCGCCATGGGCGCCTGGCGGATCTCCCGCCAAAACGTGCTCACCCGCCGCATGCCGGCCATCGAGACGCTCGGCTCGGCCACGGTACTCTGCACCGACAAGACGGGCACGTTGACCATAAACCAGATGACCCTTGTCCGCCTGGCGGCCAAGGGGACCGTCTGCGATCCGGAGCAGTTGGGCGCGACGCCGCTGCCGGAGGCGGTCCATGAGCTGGTGGAGTTCGGCATCCTCGCCAGCCAGCGCGACCCCTTCGATCCGATGGAGAAGGCCATTCACCAGGTCGGCCGGAAGTTTCTGGCCCGCACGGAGCATCTGCACGACGACTGGGAGCTGATCCGGGAATATCCGCTCTCCCGCAGCCTGCTGGCCCTGTCCCACGTCTGGAAGTCCCGGACCAGCGACGCCTACCTGATCGCCTCCAAGGGCGCGCCGGAGGCGATTGCGGATCTGTGCCACTTTACGGCGGCGCAGCAGCAGGAACTGGCGGATCGCATTGACGCCATGGCCCGCGACGGCCTGCGGGTCCTCGGCGTGGCCCGGGCGCGCTTCCGGCAAAGCGCGCTGCCGAGCGAGCAACACGATTTCCCCTTTGAATTCATGGGCCTGCTGGGCCTGGCCGATCCGGTGCGCCCGACCGTGCCCGCGGCGATCCGGGAATGCCACGCCGCCGGCATCCGCGTGGTGATGATCACCGGCGACTATCCCGCCACGGCGCAGAACATCGCGCGGCGCATCGGCCTGCCGGCGGAGCACGTGATCAGCGGGCCCGAACTGAGCGACATGGATGACGCCCGGCTGCAACAGCACATCCGGGACGTCTGCATCTTCGCCCGCGTCGTGCCGGAGCAGAAGCTGCGCATCGTCCAGGCGCTCAAGGCCAACGGCGAAGTTGTCGCGATGACCGGCGACGGCGTCAACGATGCGCCGGCGCTGAAAGCGGCGCACATCGGCATCGCCATGGGCGGCCGGGGCACGGACGTCGCGCGCGAATCCTCCGCCCTGGTGCTGCTGGACGACGACTTCTCGTCCATCGTCCAGGCCGTCCGGCTGGGCCGGCGGATCTTCGACAACCTCCGCAAGGCCATCGCTTACATTTTCGCCATTCATGTGCCGATCGCGGGCATGTCGCTGATCCCGGTGCTGTTCCAATGGCCGCTGGTCCTGCTGCCGGTGCACATCCTGTTTCTGGAACTGATTATCGATCCCGCCTGCTCGACGATTTTCGAGGCGGAAGCCGCGGAGGCGGACGTCATGCGCCGCCCGCCGCGCGACCCGCGCGAGCCGCTGTTCAGCCGCGCGAACGTCTTGCGCGCCGTGCTGCAAGGGCTGGCCGTGCTCGCCGTGGTGCTGGCGGTCTTCGGCCTCGCCCTGCAGCGCGGGCAGAGCGCGGACGAAGCCCGCACGCTGTCCTACACCACGCTGATCATCGCCAACCTGGGACTGATCCTGTCCAACCGTTCGCGGACGCGCACCATTCTCCAAACCCTGCGGACGCCCAACCGGGCCCTGTGGTGGGTGTTGGGCGGCGCGACGGTGTTCCTGACACTGGTGCTCAGCGTGCCGTTCCTGCGCGGGCTGTTCAAGTTTGCGGCGCTGCATCCGCTGGATATCGCCATCTGCCTGGCGGCCGGCCTCTTCAGCATCCTGCTCGCCGAGCTGCTCAAACTGCGGCGGCGTTGAAGAGCTTCACCATGAAGAATTCGAAGCGCACGAAGGAGGCGGAATATCAGCCGCAGATGAACACCGATTTACACGGAGACGGAGAGTTTAATCCACAGATTTATGGGATTTACACAGATTTTATGGCGGACCGCAAAAGATCGCATAGATCGCAAAGAAATCCTTCGTTTGCATAGCAAAAAGAATCTCACGTTTTAAATCCGTTTTCCGTGACGATCCGTGTTCATCCGTGGCTAAAACTCCGTTTCTTTGGCGGGCGCGGGCGGGGGTGTTCACCGGCGGGTGCGATCGGCGATGGCGCGCCGCGCTTCACGCTCGGCAGTTTTACGCTTCCGGGCTTCGCGCTTGTCGCCGGCGTGTTTGCCCGCGCACAGCGCGAGTTCCGCCTTGACCAGCCCGCGCTTAAGGTAGAGGCGGAGCGGTACCAGCGTCCGCCCCTGCTGCGTCATCTGGCTGACGAGCCGCCGGATTTCGCGGCGGTGCAGGAGCACCTGCTTGGGCCGGAGGGGATCATGTGCCACATGTTGCGCGCACGCGTAAGGTTGGACATGCAGGCCGTGCAAAAAAACCTGGCCGTGTTCCACCTTCGCATAGCTTTCGCCGAGACTGACTTCGCCGGCGCGGATGGATTTGACCTCGCCGCCGCGCAGGGCCAAGCCGGCCTCCATCTTTTCCAGGATGTGGTAGTCGTGCTGCGCCTTGCGGTTGGTGGCCAGCAGGTGGGCGCTCGACGGCGGCGGTGCGGAGGGTGCTGGCATGGGCCACGCTCCACCGGCGCGCGCCGGTTACAGCGAAAGCAGATTGTGGGCCGCGTCTTTCTCGACCGGCGTGAAGACGATCTCAGCCGAAAGCTTGCCCTCGGCAATTTCTTTGAGCGCCAGGGCCATATTGGACATGAACAGCCCATCCGGTTTGATCATCGGCCGCTGGCCGGCATTGAGCTGACGCACACGGCACGCCACCACATTCACCAGCATGGGCAGATTCGGCATCCGTTCCTTCGCCCGATCCATATAATTTGTAATCACAGCATTCTCTCCGGAGTGGCAACACGAAAGGGACTATAGCCCTGCGGCCGCGGGTTGTCAACAGCCTTATCCACCCCGCACAATGGGTCAGTCGCGTAGGGGCACAGCCCTGAGCTTGTCGAACGGGTCGAACCCGTCGGCGTCGCCTTTCGCCGGGTCGGAGACCCGGCCTACAATAAGCTTATCGCCAACCAGCGCCTCTACGTGACTGACCCATTACACCCCCGCATTGCGTAAGAGGATGAACCAGCCGTGGGCCCGGGCAAACTCGCACAGCGCAAGGCGGATGGCGCGGGCGCCTACGCGGGCGGCGGTTCGGCCGACGCCTGGTAGGCCGCAAGCTGTGCGCGGGTCAATTCGGCGGCGGCCGCCGCGCCGCGCGTCTGCGCCGTCCGATACCAACGGACGGTCGCCGCCACGGTTTGCCGGAAGCCCCATCGCGGACACCAACCGAGGAGCTGTCCCGCCTTGTCGGTGGCCAGGTTCAGCAAGCCGGCCTCGTGGAGCGACTGCGGATCGGAACAGTCCTCCCAGCGGCCGGGCCAGTGCTGGAGCACTTCCTCCACCAACGCGCGCACCGTCCGGTTGGAATCCGCCGGGGGTCCGAAGTTGAAGGCCGAGCAGAGCGCCGCCAGGGCGGGCGCCGGAGGTTGCGCGGCACACGCCGGGCCGCCTGCGGCGGCCGACAAGGGGTGGCGGGCGGACTGCGCCCCGAGGGCGAAAGACAGGCGTGCGGCAAGCAGCAGATAGCCGCTCAACGGTTCCAACACGTGCTGCCAGGGGCGCGTGGACGCGGGATTGCGGACCGGGATGACGGCGCCCCGCGCCAAGGCGCGCATGCTGTCGGGCACCAGGCGATCCGGCGCCCAATCACCGCCGCCCACGACGTTGCCGGCCCGGGCGGACGCCACCGCCACCTTGAGCGCGCCTAGCCGGGGATTGAAAAAGGCGGCGCAGTAGGACTGAATGGCCAGCTCCGCCGCGGCCTTGCTGGAGCTGTAGGGGTCGTAGCCGCCCAGGGGATCGCTTTCACGATAGGCGTGGAGACTTTCGCGATTCTCATAGACCTTGTCCGTCGTGATCAGCACCGCGGCGCAGGGGCCGGCCAACGACCGCAAGGCCTCCAGCACGTGCACCGTGCCCATGACGTTGGTGGCGTACGTTTCCACCGGTTGCTCATACGAGCGCCGCACCAGCGGCTGGGCGGCAAGATGAAAAACAACATCCGGCTTGACCGCCGCGACGGTCTGGCGCACCAGTTCCCGGTCCCGGATATCCCCGATACGGTGATCGCACCGGCCGGCCAAGCCGAGCAAATCGAACAAGGCGGGCTGGGTCGGCGGCGGCAGGCTGAGGCCGGTCACTTGGGCCCCGAAGGCCAGCAGCCATTCTGTCAGCCACGACCCCTTGAAGCCGGTGTGCCCCGTGAGCAGGACACGCTTGCCTTGATAAAAAGCCGCGAGGTCATTCATCGCGCCGGAGTCTCCATTCTTTCTGCCCGCAGCGGCAAGCCGCGCTCTTTCCCGCTCACCATTTCTTCCATGGCGCGCGCCCCTCCTGCCAGAGGCTTTCGAGCAGGCGCACATCACGCAGCGTATCCATGCACTGCCAGAAACCCTCGTGCCGGAAGGCGGCCATCTGGCCCTCTCCGGCCAGCCGCTCCACGGGCTCCCGCTCCCACCCGGTCTCATCGCCGGGGATGTATTCCGCGATTTCCGGTTGGAGCACAAAAAACCCACCGTTGATCCAACCTTCGCCAACCTGCGGCTTTTCAGTGAACTGCGTCACCAGGTCGCCCGTAAACACCAAGCCGCCGAAACGAGCGGGTGGGCGCACAGCCGTGACGGTCGCCAACCGGCCCTGGGCGCGATGAAAGGCAATCAGCCGGCCGACATCCACATCCGCCACGCCATCTCCATACGTCATCAAGAACGGCTCCGGGCCAACGCATTGCGCCGCGCGTTTCAACCGCCCGCCGGTCTGGGTCTGCGCGCCCGTGTCCAGCAGATGCACGATCCAGTCCTCGCTCTCGCCCTGATGCACGATGATCTCGCCCCGCTGCAATTCCACCGTCAGGCTGCGGGAGCGATGCCGGTAATTCACAAAAAAGTCCTTGATCATCTCGCCCTTGTAGCCCAGGGCCAGGACGAACTCCCGGACGCCATGGACGGCATACCCCTTCATGATATGCCACAGGATCGGCAGTCCGCCGATTTCAATCATGGGCTTGGGCCGGAGCGCCGTCTCTTCCGAGAGCCGCGTGCCCAGGCCGCCGCACAGAATTACAGCCTTCATGCTATTTCATCCCCCTATTCCCAAGCGTCGACACGGATTCGTTCCGCCGGGACGCCCCGCCCGACCAGTCCGGCGGTACACGCGGTCAGCATGGCGGGTGGTCCGGCTAGATAATATAAGGAAGAACCGCTGAGGTTACAATCTCCCAAAACGCTCAATTGCACGCGGCCGGGGCGGATGCCCGCCGTTTCGGTCGTCAGGTCTTCGGAGAAATAGAAGGCCCGCAGCCAGGCGACCTGGCTCCGCTTCCGTTCGGCCGCATTCAGGCCCAGCAGCAGTTCCTGCCGCCGGGCGCCCAGCAGCAAGACCACCTGGTGGGGATAGGCCGGAGTAAGTTTTTCGATGAAGGCTTGAAACGCCGTGATGCCGGTGCCCCCGGCAATCAGGACGGCGTCCGACGTCTGCTGCACTACAAAGGAGCCGTAGGGCAGCTTGACCCACACGGGCAGCCCCGGACGCAACGCTTGCTCCATGCGCGCGGTATAAACGCCTTTCACCGCATACGAGATCCGCAGGCACCGCCGTTGATCCGGCGAGGAGGCGATGGAAAAGACCCGCGATTCCGGCCAGAAGTCGGCGGGATCGTAGGCCTCCAGCGTCAGATGCAGAAACTGCCCCGGCTGGAACAGAGGGAGCGGCTGCTCCGGCTGCAGTTCGACCGTATAGACCCGGTCGCCGTGCGCGCTGACCTGTTCCACTCGACAGCGTATTTTGCGTGGTGTGCTCATGTGCCCATCGGCGCCGGAGCGCGGTTGCCCACCCGCGGACTCTTCATGGATAGGACCGCATGAACTCGGCCATGACGGCGGCTATATACTCCAGGTGGCTCCCCGTCAGACCGGGATAAACGCCGACAAAGAACGTGTGGGTGGTGATCAGATCCGAGTTCTGCAAATCGCCCACCACGCGGTGCGCAATGTTCTCGAACGCGGGATGCCGGAGCAGATTGCCGCTGAACAGATTGCGCGTTTCGATTTTGCGCTCTTCCAGAAACCGGGTCAGATCGTTCCGGGCGAAGCCGGCGTCGGTCCGTACGGTGATAGGGAAAGCGAACCAGGCCGGATCCGCGTGCGGCGTGGACCGCGGCAGGATCAGGCGGTGTGCGAAGGGCTGCAACGCGGACAGCAGGCGCACAAAGTTCGCCTTACGCTGCGCGACGAAGTCGTCCAGTTTGGCGAGCTGGGCGCAGCCGATGGCCGCCTGCATGTCCGTCACCTTGAGATTGTAGCCGATGTGGCTGTACACGTACTTGTGATCGTACCCGGCGGGCAGGGTTCCGAACTGCTGGCTGAAGCGCTTGCCGCAGGTGTTGTTTTCGCCGCCGGCGCAATAGCAATCCCGCCCCCAGTCGCGGAAGGAACGCGCCAGGCCGGCCAGGACGTCGTCCCGGGTGACCACGCAGCCGCCCTCGCCCATGGTGATGTGATGGGCGGGATAAAAGGAATGCGAGGCGATGTGTCCGAAGGTGCCGGTCAGTTGGCCGCGATAGCGGGAGCCGAGCGCATCGCAATTATCCTCGATCACCCAGAGGTCATGCCGGCGCGCCAGTTCCATGACCACGTCCAGATCGAAGGGCACCCCCAGGGTATGCGCCATCATGATCGCCCGGGTCTTGGGCCCCACCGCCGCGACGAGCCGTTCCGGGATAGCGGTGTAATCCCCCAGGTTGACATCCACAAACACGGGCACCAGCCCGTTTTGCACCATCGGCGCGACGGTGGTGGGAAACGCGGCCGCCACGGTGACCACCTCGTCGCCGGGTTTCAACCGTCGCGCCCCCAGCTTGGGCGAGGTCAGCGCGGCGAGCGCGACCAGGTTGGCCGAAGACCCGGAATTGACGAGCAGCGCATTGCCCACCCCCAGTTTCTCGGCAAAGGCGGCCTCGAACTCCTCGGAAAAGCGGCCGGCGGTCAGAAAGAAATCCAGGCCGGAATCCACCAGCCGGCACATTTCCTCCGCGTCGAACACCCGTCCGGCATAATGCACGAGGTCCTGCCCCGGCCGGAATTCCGCCGGCTGGAAGCGGGCGCCCCAGTACTCCCGCACCAACCCCAGAATCTGCGTCCGCAATTCCTCCGTCCGCCATAAGTTCTCCCGCTGCGCCGGCCCCCAGCGCCGCCGTCACGGTCTCCATACTAACCGCTCCACGCACCGTGCGCAAGCGCGACAGCGTGACATCCGTCGAACGCAGGGCGCGACCTTATGCTGCCGCTTTCCATCTCCAACCATTGCGTCTCGCGATGGGTGTAGACGCGCCGTGCATCGGGATGGGCGAAACCCCCGCGCAGGATAGATTTCTTGTGGGCG
>JAPLSZ010000077.1:0-22958 GCA_026398385.1 Kiritimatiellota bacterium
CGGAGGCCTTGCTCTTTCCGGCTTTTACTCGGACGGGGGATGAATTCAACCCGCCGTCATGCCCACTAGCGGCCCGCCGCGCCAGCCGTCGCCGGCGGGGTCAGAATCACATAGGTCGGCAGGCCGACAACGCCGTAGTGGTCGAGGATCTCCTTCGCCGGCGGGTCGTTGGGCCGCTCGGCCTGGTACTTGATGACCGTGAAGCCGGCAAGCTTTTGCCGGACGGCCGGGTCTTTGAACGTCGTCGCGTCCATGGCGGTGCAGTTCTTGCACCAGGTCGCCCAGAAATCAATAAACCCCGGCCGCCCAGCCGCCTGCGCGGCGTCCAGTTGCCGCGCGAACTCCTCCGCCGGCGTATTGCCGCCCGGCCGGAACAGGCGGTAGGCCTCGTAGCCATAGTAGGCGGCGAGCGCGAGGATCAGCGCGCCAAACACGTACTTCACCTTCGTCATCCAGCCACCCGGCTTGGGCAGCAGCGCCAGGCCCGCGCCGGCGAGCGGCCACGGGAGGGCCATGCCCAGCCCCAGCAGGAACGGCAGCAGCAGGCCGGCGGGCTGGCCCTGGCTGTACAGTTGCCCCGCCAGCAGCAATACCGACAGCAGTACCGGTGCGACACACGCCCCAGCGAGCAGCGCGGCGACGATGCCCATGGAAAAAGCCAGCCCGAACGAACCGCGGCGTTGCGATCCGGGGGCGCCGTGGCCCTGAAAGCGGGAGAAATCAATTTGCAGCACGTCGAACATCGCCAGCGCAAGCACAACGAAAACCAGCGCGATGATCAGGTTGAACCAGGGCGAGGCGTTGAGGGTTCCGAACTTCGCGCCGGTGAGCACGACGAGCAGTCCCAGCGCGCCGTAGGCCAGCGCCATGCCGAGCCCGTAGGCGCCGCCGAGCAGGAAGCCGCGGCGCGGCGAGCCGGAGCGCGCCCCGGCGCCGATGATGGCCAAATTGACGGGGATCATCGGCAGCACGCACGGCGTCAGGTTCAGCGCCAGCCCGCCCAGCAGGGCCAGCAGGGCCATCACCCAGAAGAGCTTGGTGCCGGCGGCCGCGGGCGCTGCCGTTCCGCCGGCGGCGGAGTCGAGAAACGCCAGGAACTTTTCACGGTTGAAATAGCCCGTGGTCGTGGCCGTGACGGTGAACCGGGGGCGGGTGGGGCGGGCTGTCCTGCGTTGGTCATTGCTGGCGATGGGGTTTCTGAGCGCGGGGCTCGTGCTTCGTAGCGAAGGCTGCCTTCGCTGACTTCGCAGAGTAGCACTGGAAGCCCCGCCCACGTCAAAGCAAAGGTCTTGGTTTCCGGAAAGAAACAGACCGAGTCGTTGCAGCCCTGGAACTCGACGGTCAGCGCAATGTTCGGCCGACGCGGCTCGGGCCGGTAGAGCAGGGTGACATCGCGATCGAAGACCTGTTTATCGGCCTCGGTGAATTTGTCCCGGATGACGATGGGGCGGGGCGGATCGAGCGGCGTCAGCCGGACGCCGTCCGTCGCCGTGACGTTCAAGTGCTCGGCGTAGATAAAGTGGCCGGCGGGAATTTTCAAAACGACTTGAATCACCGGCTGGCCGGCGCGCTGCAGCGCCGTCGCCTCCGCCGCAAATGGGCTGGCGGCGAGCGCACACACCGCGGTCAGCCCCAGGGTCAACCCGATCAGCAGCCAGGTCTTTATGTTCACGATAAGCCCCTCATGTATGCCGCAAGTGTACCGTACCACCGCCCGCTTGCAAGAGTGAGGGAACGGGGCTGGAAGCGGCCAGGAAATGGATAGTATGGAGTGCAACGGTGAGGCGCGGAAAACAGCAGAAGGATGCGAAAAAGGCGGGACGGATTTCGCCAATGTGGGCGGGGCTTCCAGCCCCGCGCAAGCCACCGAAGCACAAACGCGGGGCTGGAAGCCCCGCCCACAAGCTGAAGCATAAACGCGGGTAACTGATTTGGCATGCTGGGCAGACTGGAAGCCCCGCCCACAAACTTTTGAAGCTGCACGGTTTTACTGGGCCGGGAGCGGTTCGGGCATGAAGAAAACAATCCGGTCACATTAACGGACGGTGGCCGGCTGGGCCGGCTGCGCCTGGCCGGCGGGCGGAGTGCATTTGAAAAAACGCAGGTTGTGCGAGATGGAGTCCGGGGGAATGCTCAGGCTGCCCGTAAACGGATAATCGTATTCGAGCACGGTAAACAGAATAAGGGAAATCAACGCGGTCAGCAGGGCGGTCATGATGACCTGCGCTTTGGAGTCCTTCATCCCGAACAAGAATGTAAATATGACCGTGATCATCCCGCCGGCGATCAGCACGCACCACAGGATGTCATCCACCCCGGCGCGCGAGGCCAGCAGGCGCATCCGGCGCAGATCGCTCAGGTCGTTCATTTTCTGAACCGTCATTTCGAAGAACACCTGTTCGGTCGGCGTGCGGGGCGCATAGCTGCCCAGCAGCTTCCACAACTGGCCTTGCATCGCAAACATTTGCGGACTGATTTCGCCCCGGCTGGTTGCTTCCCAGTCGTAGGTTACGCTCGCGGTGATGTATTCCCGCAGCACCGGGAAAGCGCGTTGCACGAAGGCGGGGTCGAGCTGCTCGACGTTCCGGAAAAGATTGGCGATGCAACTGCCCTCCCGGTCCACGTTGGCGTAGGCTTTCTCGTAGTTCTCCCAAACCACGATCACGGTGAAGGCGAGCAGCACGGCGTAGATGACGCCCACCGTTCCGAAAAGGAAGCCGGCGACGTCGTTGTGCAGCCGCAGTCGTTCGGTGGGAATGAACCGGCGCACGAGCAGCAGGCCGGTGATGACGACCGCGACCGATAGGGTCACGATCACTGTTCCCAGCACCAGCGGAGGAACATGCAGCAAGATGTATCGGCCGAAGGTCATATTCAGCCGGCGGCTGGCGGCGGGGGTTCCGCGGGCTGGGCTTCCGGGATGTTGACCGAGAGATAGACGTCGCGGAGCTGCCGGGCGTCTACTGCGGCCGGGGCGTTCATCATCAGGTCGCAGGCCTTCTGGGTTTTGGGGAAGGCGATGACATCGCGGATCGAGTCCTCGCCGACCATGAGCATGACCAGCCGGTCCACGCCGAGCGCAATGCCGCCGTGGGGCGGGGTGCCGAAGCCCAGCGCGCGGATGAGGTGCCCGAAGCGGTCCTCGATCTCCGCCGGCGCGATGCCCAGGGCCTGGAAGAGGCGATCCTGGTATTCCGGGCTGTGGATGCGGATGCTGCCGCCGCCAAGCTCGGTGCCATTGAGCACAATGTCGTAGGCCTGGGCGCGGATCTTGAGCGGCTCGCTTTCCAGCAATTCCATATCCTCCGGCCGCGGCGAGGTGAACGGATGGTGCATGGATTGCAGCCGCCCTTCCGCGTTCTGCTCGAACAGCGGGAAGTCGGTGACCCACGTGAAGGCGAACTTGTTTTTATCGATCACGCTGGCGGCCGCGCCGGCGAGCAGCCGCAGGCGGCCGAGCGCGGGGTTGGCCACGCCAGCCTGATCGGCGGCAAACAGGAGCAGATCGCCGTTTTCGACTTGGAGACGCTCGCTCAGCGCCTGCTTTTCGGCGTCGGTGAAGAACTTGGTGATCGGCGACTTCCACGAACCGTCGGCCTGGATGCGGATGTGCGCCAGGCCGCCGAGGCCGGCCTCCTTGGCGATCCGGGTCCACTCCTCCACCTGGCTGAGCGAGAGGCCGGCGAGGCCCTTGGCGTTGAGGGCCTTGACCACGCCGCCCTTGGCCAGCACGTTGCCGAAGACCTTGAAGCCGGTGCTCTGGAACACGTCGGACAGGTCCACCAACTCCATGCCGAAACGCAGGTCGGGCTTGTTGCTGCCGAAACGGCTCAGCGCCGCCTCGTAGGACAGGCGCGGGATGGGCAGCGCGATTTCGCCGTGGCCGGCGACGCGCATGATGCGGGCGAGCATGCCGTCAATCAACTTGTAGATATCTTCCGGCGTGAGAAAGCTCATCTCGACGTCAATCTGCGTGAACTCCGGCTGGCGGTCGGCGCGGAGATCCTCGTCGCGGAAGCAGCGCGCGATCTGGAAATAGCGGTCCACACCGGACATCATCAGCAACTGCTTGTATTGCTGCGGCGCCTGGGGCAGGGCATAGAACAAGCCGGGGTTGACGCGGCTGGGCACGAGGTAGTCGCGGGCCCCCTCGGGGGTGCTCTTGGTCAGGATCGGCGTCTCGATCTCGAGAAAGTTTTCGCCGTCGAGATAGGTGCGGACGGCACTGACGATCCGATGGCGTTGGATCAGGTTGTGCTGCATCTTGGTCCGGCGCAGGTCGAGGTAGCGGTAGGTCAGCTTGAGATCCTCGGCCACCTTTTCGGCCGACTCATCGTCCAGCGGGAAGGGCGGGGTCCGGGCGCGGTTGAGCACGGTGATCTTGTCGGCGCGCACCTCGATCTCGCCGGTGGGGAGCTTCGCATTGACCATGTCCAGCGGCCGGGCGGTGACGTGGCCTTCGATTTGAATGACGAATTCGCCGCGTACCGCCTGGGCCACGTCCCAGGCGGCCTTCGAGTCGGCGGGATCGAACAGCACCTGCGTCAGGCCGTAGCGGTCGCGCAAGTCAATGAAGATGACGCCGCCGTGGTCGCGCACGGTGTTGGCCCAGCCGCACAGGTTCACGCGGGCGCCGATGTGTCCCGGGTTCAATTCGCCGCAGGTGTGTGTCCGCATCATGATGGAATCCTTTGTTCGGGCTCTTGAATCTTCTTCTTCTTTCTCGTAATCCTAATCTTAAATCTTAATCCTCCGCCGCTGCGCCGGTGTCGCCCGGCTTGCCGGGCGGAGTCAGCCGGCGCGCGTGCTCAGCCGGGCGCCGGCGCAACGCGGGTCGGGCCCGTGGCGGCGATCAGTTTTGCGACCACATCCTCCAGTTTCAGTTCCGTTTGCTGGCCGTCCCGCAAGTCTTTCAGCGCGGCGGCGCCGGCGGCGAGCTCGCGCTCGCCGCGGATGACGGCCCACGCCGAGCCGGCGCGGTTGGCGGCGCGCATCTGGGCCTTCAGGCTGCGGTCGCCGAGGTCCAGACCGCAGGCGCAGCCGCGCTGCCGCAGCTCCTGCGCGAGTTGGAGGTTCGCGTCCCGGGCCGCGGCGCCCAGCGCCACCAGCGAGACCGGCGCGTCCGGCTGGATCGCGGCCAGCCAGCCGGGCTGGTCGTGTTGCACCGCCATCACGGCGCGTTCGAGGCCGGCGGCGAAGCCCACGCCGTCGAAGTTCTTTTCGCCCTGAGTTATGCGGTAGCGACCGCCGCCGGAGAGCGCATCCTGGGCGCCGAGCGCCGGATGACGGATTTCCCAGACCGTGTGGATGTAATAGTCCAACCCGCGCACCAGCCGGGGATTGACGCGCGCTGGGAGGTGCAACTGCGCCAGCAGGCGCACCACCTCGTCCAGATAGGCGCGCGCCGGCGCGCTCATGAAGGTGGCCATATCGGGCAGCGCCGCGATCACCTGCCGGCAGGACTCCTGCTTGCAGTCGAGCAGGCGTAAAATATTCGTGTCGAACCGCCGCCGGCAGTCCGCGCACAACGCGTCCAACTGCGGGCGCACCGCGGCGGCGAGGCCCTGCGCGACGGCCGGGCGGTCATCCGGCAGGCCGCGGGTGTTGACGTCGATGGTGAAGTCGCGCAGGCCCCAGCTTTGAAAGAGGTGTTGCTGCAGGGCGATGACCTCGACGTCGGCGGCGGGATTCGGCTCGCCCAGGGCCTCGACGCCGAGCTGGTGAAACTGGCGCTTGCGGCCGGCCTGGGGCCGCTCGCAGCGGAACATGGGGCCAACGTAATACAGCCGCGCCCCGTCGGCGGCCGCGCCTTGGCCGGCAGCGTAGCGGATCACACCGGCGGTGCCCTCGGGCCGCAGCGTCAGGCTGCGCCCGCCGCGGTCGGCCAAGGTGTACATCTCCTTCTGGACCACGTCGGTGGTTTCGCCGAGCGCGCGGGTGAAGACCGGGGTGTATTCCAGCGCCGGTGTGCGGATTTCGGTGAAGCCGTACAACGGCATAATCCGACGCGCCTGCTCCTCCAGGCGCTGCCAGAGCAGGACCTCGGGCGCGGCCAGATCCGCCATGCCCGGGATGGGCTGAAACAACGTGGTATCCATCGGCGCAGACCGGGAAGACTCAGATGCCTGTGATCACACTCTTCATGATCTTGCCGGGCTTGAATTTTACGACCCTGCGCGCGGGGATGATGACGACGTCGGCGGGCTTGTTGGGGTTGCGGCCAATGCGCGCCTTGCGTTGCCGGACCTCGAACACGCCGAAGTTGCGAAACTCCACGTTGTCCCCCCGGGCCAGGGCGGCCGTGATGAGATCCAGCGACTTCTGCAGCACCGCGAAAACATCCTGCTGAATCAGGCCGGTTTCTTCCGCAATCCGAATCACCAAATCCCGCTTCGTCATAGTCATGGCATATCCCCTTTCATAATCTCCCGCCGCGGCGGCCGGCGCGCCCACAGCCACAGACCCCGGCAACTCGCAGATGATGTGCATATTAAGGTTCTGGGCTTCGCGGTCAAGGGGAATCCGCGGATCATGGATTACGCGCTGATGGTCAGCATCCGCTCGAGGGCTTGCCGCGCGCGCGCCTGGATGCCGGCGTCCAGGATGGCGACGACGGGCGCGCGGCGCTGGAGGGCCAGCAGGACTTTTTCCAGCGTGATCTTTTTCATGTTCGGGCAGAGCGCTCGGCTGGTGGCCGGGTAAAACCGCTTGCCGGGATTTTCCTTGCGCAGGCGGTAGAGGAGGCCCACTTCCGTGGCGATGATAAACTCGGACGTGGACGCGCCGGCGGCGTAGCGGCACATCTGGCCCGTGGAGAGCACCTGATCGGCCGCGTGGCGGACGGGCTGGCTGCATTCGGGATGGGCGAGCACGAGCGCGCCGGGGTGCGCCGCGCGCGCGGCCGCCACCTCCCGCGCCTGGATGCGGACGTGGGTGGGGCAGTAGCCGGGCCAGATGATCAGCGGACGGCCGGTGCGCTCCTGGACGAAGTGGCCGAGGTGCTGGTCGGGCACGAAAATGACCGGCCGCTGCGGATCGAGCGACTGCACGACCGGCACGGCATTGGCCGACGTGCAGCAGATATCGCTCTCGGCCTTGACCTCCGCCGTGCTGTTGACGTAGCAGACGACCTGGGCGCCGGGATGTAGGCCCTTGAGCTGGCGCAACTGTTCGGCGTCGAGCATGTTGGCCATCGGACAGCCGGCCGCGATGTCGGGCAGCAGAATGGTGCGGGTCGGATTGAGCAGGGCCGCCGTTTCGGCCATGAAATATACGCCGCAGAAAACGATGATCTCCGCGTCCACCTGCGCGGCCTTGCGGCTCAGTTCCAGGGAATCGCCGGTAAAGTCCGCCAGGGCCTGGATCTCATCCGGCTGGTAGTTGTGGGCGAGGATGATGGCCCGGCAGGCGGCGGCCTGTTGCCGGATTTGCTGACTGAGATCGGCATGCATGGTGGCCTGTTCACGGTGTGGCGGCGGGCCGGCGGTCAGCGGACGGTCCGGTGGATGAAGGCGCAGACCGCCGCGCCCAGCAGGCTCAGGAACGCCGAACTTCTATTGAAAGAATAGTACGAAGCCGATAACTGCGGAATAAGCACCGCGATCGGATCACCGCGTTTGACTTCACTGTTTTTCGTCACCGATACCAGGAGCACATCGCCCCTGACCGGCGCTTTGAGCATCACCGGCGCGTTGGTCCTCGACGGCGCCAACCTGGCCACCACCTGCCCTTCGGCGACCGTCTGATCCGTGCGGATGAGGATCTCGGTGATCAGGCCGGGCGCCTCGGCCGTGATGGGGACCTGCGGGGGATGGCGTTCCAAAGTGGATTCGGAAGGGAACCAGCCGTCTTTGACGCACCATAGTCCCCAGGCCGCCAGAATGATCGCCCAGAACATGAAATCCTTCGTTCCATACACGTCGAATTTTCTGGCCATGCTAATCCCGTTCGTTAATCCAACATCGGCGTCTATTATAACTGAATTTGCGGTTCCGGCAACTGCCGGCGCGCACTCAACCGGCCGCGGATCGCCACAGTTCCTGCACGCAGGCCTGAAGGGCGGCGGGGGCTTGTTCCGGCGCCGCGGTGGTCAGCACCCCGCTGTGCCGCAGCTTGATCTCCACCACGCCCTTGGCCAGCGACTTTTCGCCGATATTAACCCGGATGGGCAGGCCCAGCAGGTCGGCGTCCTTGAATTTCACCCCCGGCCGCTCGTCGCGGTCGTCGAGCAGCACATCGAGCCCGGCCTGCTCCAGCGCGGCTGTCAAGGCCTGCGCGGTCTGCATCGTCGGCCCGTGCTGCACGTTGATGGGCAGCACTTCCACGGCGTACGGCGCGAGGGCGATGGGCCAGACGATGCCGTTGGCGTCATGGCTCTGCTCGATCACCGCCTGCAGCGTGCGCGTGACGCCGATCCCATAGCAACCCATGAGCGGTGTCTGCCGCTGGCCGGCGGCGTCCAAATATCCGGCGCCCAGCGCCTCGCTGTACTTGGTGCCCAGTTTGAACACATGGCCGACCTCGATGCCGCGCCGGGCCTGCAGGGCGCCCGCGCCGCACCGCGGACAGCCGTCGCCCTCCAGCGCGTTGCTGAGGTCGGCGAAGGCGGCCACCCGGACGTCGCGCTCCAAGTCCACGTTGACGCGGTGCGCGTCCGGCTGATTCGCCCCGGCGATCGCGCCGCGATAGCCCCTGAGCTTCTCGTCCGCAAAGATCGGGACCGGTAGACCCACCGGCCCGGCGAAGCCCGCCGGCGCGCCGGTGACGCGCGCGACCGTGGCGTCGTCCGCCAGCGCGAGCGTCGTGGCCTGCAGGGCGCGCTGGAGCTTGATCTCGTTGACGTCGCGGTTGCCGGGCACCAGCACGGCCAGGGGCTGCGCATCGGCGACGTAGATCAGCGTCTTGATCAGGCGGGCGGGGGGCGTTTGGAAGAACGCGGCGACTTCGGCGACGGTCCGCCGGCTCGGGGTCGGTGCCACGGCGGTCAGTTGCTCCGCGTCCACGAACACGCGCGGGCCGCGGCTGACGCCCTCGGCGCGGTCGAGGTTGGCGGCATAGGCGCAGGCGTCGCATTCGACCAGCCCGTCCTCGCCGGCGTCCGCCAGGACCATGAATTCGTGCGAGGCGCTGCCGCCCATCGCGCCGCTGTCGGCCTCGACCGCCTTGGTGCGCAGCCCGCAGCGCTGGAAGATGCGCTCGTAGGCGGCATACATCGCCTGGTAACTGCGCTCGACGCCCGCCCCGTCCGCGTCAAAGCTGTAGGCGTCCTTCATGATGAATTCCTTGGCGCGCATCAGCCCGAAGCGCGGCCGGATTTCGTCGCGGAACTTGGTCTGGATCTGGTAGAGATTGATCGGCAGTTGACGATAGGACTGCACCTCGTGGGCAATCAGGTCGGTGACGACCTCCTCGTGCGTCGGGCCGAGCACGAGGTTGCGGTCCTGGCGGTCCTTGATCTTGAACATGACGTCCCGGAGCACCTGGAAGCGTCCGGTCTGCTCCCAGAGCTCCTGCGGGTGCATCGCGGGCATCAGGATTTCCAGCGCGCCGGCGCGGTCCATTTCCTCCCGGACGATCTGCTCCAGCTTGCGCAGCGCCCGCCGGCCCAGCGGCAGAAAGGTGAAGAGGCCGCCGGCCAGCTTGCGGATCAGCCCGGCCCGCAGTAAAAGCTGATGGCTCGCGATCTCCGCCTCCTGGGGCACTTCGCGCAGCGTCGGTATCAATTGTTGTGTCCAGCGCACCGGCTATTCTCCTGTCTTGATTTTTGCAGCCGCTAAAGTAGGCTGGCCGCGTAGGACAGACAAGCAGAATCCGACGCGGAGGGCAACACATGCAGAACGACAGCATGAAAAAAAAGATCTATCTGTGCGGTCCGATCATGGATGAACATGCCGGCCACGCCCGCGCCTGGCGCGAAGCGGCGCAGCAGGCCTTGGGCCGCGAGTTTCTCCTGCTCGACCCCATGCGCCGCAACTTCAAGGACCGCGAGGTGGATAGCGCGAACGAGATCGTCGAGTTCGACCTTCAGGACATCCGCGTGGCCGACATCATCCTCGTCAACTACAACAAACCCTCCATCGGCACCGCCATGGCGGTGTTCTACGCCTCGCAAAACCTCGGCACATTCGTGGTGGCCTTTTCGCCGTTCTCCTTCCAGAACTGCAGCCCGTGGATGGTCCGCTACTGCACCAAGATTCTGCCGTCGCTCGAAGACGCCGCCGCCTATATTCGCGAGCATTTCATCGCGCAGAACTGCGTGTGATGAGAATCCGGCTGCCACCACCGTCCCGGCGTCCGCCGCCCGGATGTTCGTCCTGGCGCTGCTGGCCGACCTGGCCCTGGTGGGCCGCTGGTCTGGCCCGGGGGCGCTGTTCCCCGATGCGCCCGCGGAAATCCAGGGCTTGCGCGCCGGCTTGCACGGGCCGCGCTACACGGCCACCCACGGCCGGTTCAGCATCGTCGCCCCGCCCGGCTGGAACACCTTGTCCGGCGAGGACAGTGCGCCCTACGATGTGACGTTCCGCAGCCCCAACGGCATCAGCGTCAGCCTCATGGCGACGCCCGTGCCGTACGACGACCTGCCGGCGCTGTACGCCGACATTGATCGGCGCGAGCGCGAGTACGGCATCCACGCCGACATCGAAACCATGTACTTCCAGAACAGACCCGCCGCGCGGCGGGTCGTCAAGCTGCTGCGATCGAAAATGATCGCCATTGACTTCGTGGCGGACCGCGTGGCGCACCAACTGCTGTGCGAAATTCCCACGGAGTATTATGATCAGTACCAGCCGGCGTTGCTGGAACTGCTCCAGACATACCAGCCGCTGACGCCGCCGGTACGCGCCGTGCGCCAGCAACCGGCTGCACGATCGACGCCGTGATTGACCTCCAGCGCCGCCGGGCGCTAGTGATGAATGGACTCGGTCTTATAACCGCCGGCCATGCGGTCGCGAACGAACAGGATTCCGAAGACGACCATGATAATCAGCGACCAAGGCGCGAATTTCTGGAACGCCATGCGTCCGCCATAGTTATCCGCGGGGTTGAGCATCTGGCTGGCCTCGTTCACCACCGGATCGGCATGGCCCGCGCCGATCGCGGCGCGCAGCGCATTGGCGGTATCCGGGTGCGGCAGCTTGCCGTTGTTGGCCTTGGCTTTGGCCAGCACACTCTGGGCGGCCTGAATGGCGGGCACGAAGTCCGACTTCTGGGCGGCGGGCGTCTTTGCCTGCAATTGCGGGAAGGCCTGAGCGATTTTCTCGATGACCACCAAGGTTTTTGCGGCATCAAGCTTCTCCGGCAGGTAGATGTCGGCGATGCGGCCGAGCTGTGGCGAGGCGACCATGCCGGAGGCCAGCATGCCCATGCCGCCCATCATGGCCAGCGCCAGCGCGCCGCCTTTGGGCACGCGTTCCGAGACGACGCCCAGCATGGTCGGCCAGAAGTAGCACACCCCCAGCGCAAAGATCGTGGCCGCCGCCAGCGTCAGGCCGATGGAATCCGCAGCGCCCAGCCAGAACAGGCCGGCGCCGCTGAGAATCGCCGAGACCATCAGCGTTCCCGTCGGCGAGATGCGGTGGACAATCGCCCCGGCGAAGAAACGCAACACCGCCATCAAACCGGAAATCCAGACCAGCACCAGGATGCCGTGCATGCCACCCGCTTGCAAGATGGCGGGGATCCAGCGATTGGGTCCCAGTTCCAACGAGGCGGTGATGCCCATGCAGAAGAATAGCACGATGAAGAGCGGGCGGCCGAACGTGGCCTTTACCATGCCGCCGAATGAAATGCCCGATTGGACGCGCTCGGTCTTGGGGAAAGCCTGGCCCAGGAATAGAAAGCCGTAGATCAAGGTGGGGATCATAACAAGCGCCAAACGCACCTTGTAGGAGGCGATGCCTTGGGTGGTAAGCAGGAAGCATAGCAAACCGCCGATCACGATGCCGCCGGGGAACCATACATGGAATTGATTGAACTTGGTGGTCTTGTTCTGCGGATACAGCGTCGCCACCAAGGGATTGCAGGCGGCTTCCACCGTGCCGTTGCCGAGGGCCAGGATCAGTGCGCCAGCGAAAAGCATCCAGAAACCGTTGGGGCCCGGCTGGGCCAGCATCATCAGGCCCGGACCGGCCAGATGGCACAGGAACGAAAAGCGCAGCAGGTTGTGCATGCCCAGCAGGTCGCACAGGGGCCCCAACACGATGATGGACAGCGTGAAGCCCCAGAGCGCCGCGCCGCCGATGTAGCCGACCTGTTCGTTGGTCAGTACAAACCCAGCCTTCAGCGACCCCATGATGTCACCGATCACAGCGAAGGCCACAGAGGTAGAAATCAACGCCAGGCAACTGGCCACGAACAACCGGTTGGCATGGATGGGTTCTGGCGCGCCGGTCTGATTGGTATCTGACATGGGTTTTCTCCTTGCTTGGTGGTTGACAATCCTGACTGCCTCGGTTTCGAACCTTCGCTTCTCACCGGACAGGTCCAGCGGCAATGAAATACGCCACCAGTATCCATCCGAATGAATTACGGGAACAAATACTCTTCTCCCGGCAGGCTGCAAGCAAAAAATGGACGGTAATAAAATGGCCGCGCCGGGGCCCTGATCACCGTCCGCCGGAAAGCGGTGTCGGAAAGCGGTTGACGCGCCACCCGGAGGGGCTACAGTAGCGGCATGATCGTTCGCCGCAGGAAGCTGTGCGCTGTGTTGGCCGGGATGGGGGCTCTTCTGGGCCTGTTGACGCTCCCGTTGATGTCCGTCTGGGCCGCGGAGGACGGCTGGGTGGACTTGTTCAATGGCCGGGATCAAACCGGCTGGGTGCCGCGCGGCGGCGCGGCCCGCTACACGGTCGAAGACGGCGTCCTGGTCGGCCGCACCGTGCTGAACACGGGCAATTCCTTCCTGTGCACGGAAAAGGATCACGGTGATTTTATTCTCGAACTCGAATTCAAGGTGCACCCCGACCTGAACTCCGGAGTGCAGATTCGCAGCCAGTGGACACCACCGGCCGCGAGGGGTGGGGGACGGCAAGATCCGACGGACAAGGGCGGCGGCGGGCGCGTGTTTGGCTACCAGTGCGAAATTGACATGGATATGGCCCGCCAGCGCTGTTGGACCGCCGGCCTTTACGACGAAGCACGCCGCGGCTGGCTTTATCCCGGCAAATTAGGCGGCGACGAAAAGACGTTCACTGCCCAGGGCGCGCGTATTTCCAAACCCGGCGACTGGAACCGCCTGCGCATCGAAGCGCGCGGGGACCTGATCAAAACATGGCTGAACGACGCGCCGCGCGCGGAAATCCACGACCGCCTGACGCCGCGCGGTTTCATCGGCCTGCAGGTCCACGGCGTGGGCGGCGACAAGAAAAAAGAGGGGCTGGAAGTGCGCTTCCGCAACATCCGCCTGCAGCCGCTGGCGGCCGGCGAAGCCGGCCCCGCCGTCCTCGTATACACGAAGAACGGCAAGGGCTTTGTGCATGACAACATCGCCGCCTGCGCCGCAGCCATCCGGCAGTTGGGCCAGGCCCACGGCTTCACCGTGGAAGTGTCCAGCAACGCGACGGTGTTCGTCGATGACCAGTTGAAGAAGTATCGCGCGCTGATTTTCGACAACACCAACAACAAGGTCTTTGACACGGAGGAGCAGAAAGCCGCTTTCCAGCGCTACATCCGCGCCGGCGGCGGTGTTGTGGGCATCCATTCCGCCTGCGGCTCCGAGCGCGACTGGCCGTGGTTCTGGCAGTTGATCGGCGGTACGTTCAAAGTGCATCCCAAGTTCCAATCGTTCACCGTCAAGGTGCTCGACCGCCGACATCCGTCCACCGCCGCCTATCCCGCGGAGACGTTCACTTGGGCGGATGAGTTCTATTTCCTTGAGAAGATGCCGGACGACCTGCACATCCTGCTGGCCGGCGATCTGGCCAAGCTGAATTTTCCGGACAAGGCCAAGTTTCGCACGGAAAAATACGGCGACTGGCATCCGCTCGCCTGGCATCACGAATTCGAGGGCGGCCGCGCCTGGTACACCGCGCTCGGCCACAAAAAGGAAGCCTATGCCGATCCGCTCTTCCAACAGCACCTCCTCGGCGGCATCCAGTGGGCCATGGGCGGAAAGAAGTGAAGACAAGATGAAACACAGATTCGGGAAGGGGAACACGCGATGAACAAAACAACGCGGCGTGACTTTCTGAAGACCGCCCTGCTGGGCGGCGTGGGGGCGCTGGCGTTCCCGACGATCATTCCGTCGCGCGTGCTGGGCGCGGACGCGCCGAGCAAGAAGATCAACATCCTGCAGATCGGCTGCGGCCGCATCGGGCGCGACATGGATATGCCGGGATTCCTCCGGCATCCCGAACTGGCGCGGATCGTGGCCGTTTGCGATCTGGACGCCCTGCGGTTGCAGGACGCGAAGAAACTGGTGGAGCATTCCTACGCCCGGTATAAGGAAAAACAATCCGCGGTGGCCACCTATGACGACTACCGGCAGGCGTTGCAGCATGCCGATCTGGATGCTGTCGCGATCAGCACGCCGGACCACTGGCACGCCGAGCCGGTGATGGCCGCCGCGCTGGCCGGCAAGGATATCTACGTGCAGAAGCCGCTGACCATGACCATCCAGGAAGGCCGGGCGGTCAGCGATGTGATCCGCGCCAAGGGCAGCATTTTCCAGATCGGCAGCCAGCAGCGCTCCGGCGCGCAGTTCCGCCTGGCGTGCGAACTGGTGCGCAGCGGACGCCTCGGCAAGCTCCAGACGGTGAAAATCGGCCTGCCCACCGATCCCGCCGGCGGCAATCCCGCACCCATGCCGGTGCCGCCCAACTTGAATTACCCCATGTGGCTCGGCTGCACGCCGGAAGCGCCCTACACGCTGGACCGGGTGCACGCGCAGGGCGCCGACAGCAAGCAGCGCTATGCGCAGCGGCCCGGCTGGCTGCGCATCGAGAATTATTGCCTTGGCATGATCACCGGCTGGGGTTCGCACCACGTGGATATCGCCCACTGGGGCATGGATACCGAGCTGACCGGCCCGATTGCCATCGAAGGCCGGGCGGAATTTCCCACCCGGGGACTCTGGAACGTTCACGGTCCGTACCACATCGAAATGAAGTACGCCAACGGCGTCACCATGATGATAGACAGCCAGTTCGAGAACGGCATCCGCTTCGAGGGCGCCGACGGCTGGATTTTCGTCACCCGCGGCGCCGAAAAAGTCACCGCGAGCGATCCAGCGGCGGGCCGGAAGAAATCGTTCCTGGCCAGCAACCCGGACATCATCCGGACACCCCTGGGCGAAAAAGACGTTCATCTCCACGTGAGTCTGAAGGGTGATCATCACCTGGACTGGCTCACGGCCATCCAGACGCGCCGGCCAGCGGTGACGTCCGTTGAGCAGGCCCATCGCTCGTGTAGCGCCTGCATGGTGGGCTGGATCGGGATGAAGCTGGGCCGCCGGCTGGCCTGGGATCCGGCGCAGGAAGCTTTTCTCAACGATGACGGGGCCAACGCCCTGCGGGCCCGCCCGCAGCGCGCCCCGTACGGCATCGCGAATTTGAAGAAAGCGTAGGAAGAGAGAAGTCAGGAGTCAGAAGACAGGATTCAGAATTCTCATGAAGACCAAAGCGATTTCACTAACCAGCATCAGCATGGCTTACGCTGCGGGAGCGGAACGCGTGAGCGTTCCGGCCGGAATCGTTTCCGCCACAGGCGGATCCGCCTTCGGCGGAACCGATTCCGCTCCGACCTCTGCCAGAACTTATCTCGGTGCGTTGGTCTTCATCATTCCGTTTCTGGCCGCCCTGTGCTGTTCCGCCGCGGAGGAGTATCCCGTCCGGCTGATCACGCTGGATCCCGGCCATTTCCACGCGGCGCTGGTGCAGAAATCCATGTACGCGCAGGTGGCGCCGGTGGTGCACGTGTACGCGCCGGCCGGGCCGGAGCTGCAGGCACATCTGAACCTCGTTCAAGGCTACAACACCCGCTCGAACCAGCCAACGCGCTGGGAGGAGCGGGTCTATACCGGGACAAACTACCTCGATCGCATGATTGCGGAGCGCGCGGGCAATGTGGTGGTGATGGCCGGCAACAACGCGAAAAAAACAGCGTATCTCGCCCGGTCCGTGGACGCCGGCTTCCACGTGCTGGCGGACAAGCCCATGGCCATTACGGCCGGGGATTTCGACCTGCTTACCAACGTCTTCGTCCGCGCGGCGGGGAAGGGCGTGCTGCTCTACGACATCATGACCGAGCGCTTCGAAATCAGCACCATGCTCCAACGCGAACTGGCGAACTGCCCGGCGGTGTACGGTGCGCAGGATCCGGGCACGCCGGACAATCCGTCCGTGACCAAGGAAAGCGTGCATCATTTCAGCAAGCTGGTCTCCGGTCAGCCGCTCCGGCGCCCGCCCTGGTTTTTCGACACTGCCCAGCAGGGCGAGGGCCTTGTGGACGTGACCACGCACCTGGTGGATTTGATCCAGTGGGAATGTTTCCCGGAGCGGACGCTCGTCCTGGACGACGTGCGGATGCTCACGGTGCGGCGCTGGGCCACGGCCATCACGCCGGCGGAGTTTGCCAAGGCCACGCAGCAGACCACTTGGCCGGCATATCTGAAGAAAGATGTCGGCGCGGATGGTAACCTGCGCGTCATGTCCAACGGCGAAATGATCTATACCCTGCGCGGCGTACACGCGAAGGTCGCGGTGACCTGGGCCTGCGAGGCCCCGCCCGGCGGCGGCGACACGCATTATTCCCTGATGCGCGGCACGGGCGCGGCGCTGATCATCCGGCAGGGTCGGGAGCAGAATTTCAAGCCCACGCTCCACGTTGAAAAGCGTGACGGCCGGACCGATGCGGAATTCGAAGACGCCCTGCGTTCCGCTTTGGCCCGGCTGAGCGGCACCTGGCCCGGCCTGGGCCTGGAAGAAATCACGGTCGGCACCTGGAACATCATGATTCCGGAAAAACTCCGCGTCGGGCACGAGGCGCATTTCGCCCAGGTGACGCAGAATTATCTCCGCTATCTTGCGCAGGGCCGGCTCCCGGACTGGGAGGTGCCCAACCTGATCGTGAAGTACTACACCACCACCCGCGCCTGGCAGATGAGCCGGTAGGAATTTTCGGGAGCCGGACTGGAGCCGGCCCCTAAAATTCCTACGCAGGCGGTTCATGCCGGGGGTTATATTTCGTCCTGCGCCACGCTGCCCGGCGGCGGGTGGCCGTAAGCGCGCCAGCGCCCGGCATCGCACAGGATCACCTGCGCGTCCGTGCGCGCGGCCATGATCTCCGCCAGTTCCGCCTCGCTCAGCACCATCGCCGCCGTGGAGAGTGCGTCGGCTTCCGCGGCGGAGCGGGCGCGCGCCCAGGCGCGGGCGCGCCGCCGCGCGGGCGCGCCGCTGCGCGGATCGAGGATGTGCAGGCCCTTCGTGCTCACGCCCGACCCGCCCAGGGCGCCGTGCGCCAGCCAGCAGCGACGGAGGGCGCCGCTTTCCTCCAGCCGGGCCTCCCAGCCCGGCGCAGCCGGCGGCGGAGCGCCCGCCAGCAAGCTACTGCCGCCGGCCACCAGCAGCCAGGGGGAGGGTTCCCACTCGGCCAGTTCCTCCGCCATGCGGTCAAGCGCAAAGCCCTTGCCGATCGCGCCCAGATCGAACGCCAGCCAAAGGCGCCGCGGGTGAAGCGCTCCAATGCACCGGCAGCTTCCAGACAGGCAAAAACCGGCTCGCTCAGACGCAGCCAGCCGCCGGGCGGGAGCGCCGCAATGGCGCTGATTTCGCTCTGCTCGCTAAAGCGGCTGAGCAATATTTCCAGCCGATCGGCGACGGCCAACGCCGCTTGCGCCGCCTGCGCCGCATAGCGCGGCTCGCCGCCCGCGATCCGGATCTCGAACTCCGTCGCCATCGCCGGATGGCGAAAGGTGTGAATGATGGCGGGCGAAGGGTCCATAAAGAGGGAATAAGGGTTCAGGGTTCGGGGTTCGGGTGGAACGCAGATATGAAAAAAGCCCCCCTCATTCTCGTCCTCAGCCCCGAGCGCGCCAGCGCCTCGAGGCGGTCCTCGTCCTCGATCCGTCGAAAACGAGGACGACGACGAGGACGATTGAACACGTGCAATATCATCTCTTTGTTTCCGGTTTCTCTTCCATCTCCGGCGGCGGGGCCGGCGTCCACAGGACGAGCAGCACATCCGGCCGCTGCCCGAAATACTCCGACACCATCTGCGCTGTGTGTTTCTGGACCGAGGGATCGGGATTCAGGCCGGTGATGTATAGATCCGCCGCGCCGGGATCCTGTCCCGGCTGCCAGTAGCCCACACGGGGGAACAGCCGGAGATACCAGGGCAACGGCCAGGGATCGGCCAGCACGACGGCGATGGTCAGGTTCCGACCAGCGGGCTGGGCCGTGGTCAACTGCGCCACCCGCGCCGGCAGCCGCAGCAGATCCGCCGACGTATGCTGATAGGCATAGGGATTGCGCTCGCCGCCCGGATCCCGGAAGGCCCGCGCCCGCAGGTCGGCGCCCAGGGCCGCCAGGAACAGCGCGATCCCGAGCCCCAGCGCCGCGCGGTGCCAGGGCCGGTCTGCACCGCGGGCCCAGCGGCAGCCAGAGGTTGAGCGCCAGCCAAGGCGTCTTGTAAGGAATCGCGCTGTAGATGGCGGCGATCATCGCAAGATAAACAAGGAAGAAGCGGCCCGCCGGGTGGCGCTGGCGCCACGACCAGATTCCGCCCAGGGCCGCCAGGGCCAGGAAAGGGATACCCGACCAGCCGCCGCCGAGCAGGATCAGATAATAGCCGGCGTGCTTGGCATGGCCTGCGCCGCCCGACCGCGCCGCGCAAAGCCCGAAGGAGCGGAGCAGTTCAACAGGCCCGCGCCAGTCCGTAAAGGCCCAGCTATAGGCCGTCAGCACCGCGAGCGTGGCGATGGCCACCCCGGCGGCCAGCAGCGGCCAGGCTTGAAATAAACGGCGCGCGCTGGCGATCAGCCGCGGCCCCGGTGCGGCGCCGGTGTCGGGGCGGAAAAACATCACGACCACCGCGGTGGCCGCGAGCGCGGCATAATGTAGCACCGCGGTTTCCTTGAAGGCGAGCAGCAGCCCCGCGCAGAGTCCGGCCAGCGCCGCCCAGCGCAGGGAAGACCCGAGCGCCGCGCGGCGGCTGCAGAGGAGCAAGCCCAGCGTGAGCGCCACAAAGCCGGTTTCGTGGATGAAATAGCGGCTGTAATATACCGGCAGCGCGGAGAGCGCCCAGAGCAGCGCCGCCAACCCCGCCGCCAGGGCGCCCAGGTCCGCCGCCAGCCCGAGAAAGATCAGCACCGCCAGCACGCCCATGATCACGGGCGCCAATCGCAGGGTGGCTTCGCGCAGCGCGACGAAGCTGGTTTCCCCTGCGGCGCGCGCCACGGGCAGGGTGCTGGCGCATAACGCCGGCCCGTGGCGGTCCTGCGGGTCATATACATAATGTCCGCCGTCCAGCACTTGGCCCACCAGGTAGGCGTTCACGGATTCGTCGGTGTGCAGCGGGCGCTCGGCGAGCCGGGGCAGGCGCACCGCCAAGGCCAGCAGGACCAGCGCCAGCGCGCCAAGACAGCGCAACCAGCGCTGGGAACCTGTCGTCCGATGGACCATTTCGGTTGTCATGCCCGCACATCCTAAGCTTTGAACCGTGTCACCAAGCGACGCGATTGTCAAGTATCCCGGCGCCCGATACCGCAACCCCTCGAACAATCGGGCTTGCAAGATTCCCTGCGCGTGGCAGGATGGTCTGCGTTCTTCAAAACCAAAACAATAGGAGGATAACATGGCAAGATCGGTAACATTGTTCACTGGCCAATGGGCGGACTTGTCCATCAAGGACCTGGCGCCGCTGGCCAAGAAGATGGGCTATGACGGTCTGGAACTCGCCTGCTGGGGCGATCACTTCGACGTGGCCCAGGCGGCCGGCAGCGCGAAGTATTGCAAGGAGCTGTGGGACCTGCTCGACAGCCATGGGCTGACCTGCTGCGCGGTTTCCAGCCACCTCGTCGGCCAGGCGATCTGCGACCTGATCGACGAGCGGCACCAAGCCATCCTCTCGCCGGAAATCTGGGGCGATGGCGAACCCGAAGGCGTCCGGCAGCGCGCGGCGAAGAACATGATCCTGACGGCGAAAGCGGCTCGGAATTTCTTCAACGCCAAACCGGGCCGCAAGGGCAAGGAGGCCCATCCCGCGGTGGTCAACGGATTCACGGGTTCGAGCATCTGGCACGCGGTGTATGCGTTCCCGCCGACCAGCCAGGCCTATCTCGAGAGGGGCTACGCCGATTTCGCTAAGCGGTTCGGCCCGATCCTGGAGGCGTTCGACAAGGCGGACGTCAACTTCGCGCTCGAGGCGCATCCCACCGAAATTGCGTTTGACATCGCCAGCGCGCAGCGCGCGGTCGCGGCGGTCAAGGGTCACAAGCGGTTCGGGTTCAACTTCGACCCGTCGCATTTCGGCTACCAGGGCGTGAACTACGTCAAGTTCATCCGCACCTTCGGCGACCGCGTCTTCCACGTGCACGTCAAGGACGCGTGGTGGGGCCACGGCAATGGCGATGTGGGCGTGTTCGGCGGCCACGTGGATTTCGGCGATGCGCGCCGCTATTGGGACTTCCGCAGCGTCGGCCGCGGCGATGTGAACTTCGAGGAGATCATCGTCGCGCTCAACGACGTTGACTACCGCGGCCCGCTCTCGGTCGAGTGGGAGGATGGCCGCATGGATCGTGTCCATGGCGCCACGGAGGCGTGCGCGTTCGTGAAGAAGCTGGACTTTGCGCCGAGCAAGGCGGCCTTCGACGCGGCGTTCGAAAAGAAAAACCAGTAATCGAAATCCGAAATCGAACTGATTTCGGATTTCGATATTCGGATTTGGATGAAACCTGATTAACCAAGGAGAAAATATGAACCGTAAATTACGAATGGGTATGGTGGGCGGCGGTCCGGGCGCCTTCATCGGCGAAGTGCACCGCAAGGCGGCGCGCATGGACGGCGGCATCGAGATCGTCGCCGGCGCGTTCCACATCGCGCCGAAGCTCAGCCGCGTGATGGGCCGACAGCTCTGTCTTGAACCCAAGCGCGCCTACGACAACTACGAGCAGATGATCGAGCGGGAGCTCCAGCGCGAGGACAAGTTTGATTTCGTGTCTGTCACGACGCCCAACAACTGGCATTTTCCGATCGCCAGCGCCTTCCTGCAGGCCGGCTTCAACGTCATGTGCGAAAAGCCGATGACGATGACGCTGAAGGAAGCCCGGGCCCTGGCGAAAATCGTCGCCCAATCCGGCAAGGTCTTCGGCCTGATGCACAACTATCCGGGCTATCCGATGGTCAAGCTCGCGCGCGACATGGTGCGGCAGGGCGATCTCGGCAAAATCTACAAGATCGTCGTGCAGTATCCGCAGGGCTGGCTGATCCGCCCGATCGAGCGCGCAGGTCAGCCGCAGGCCGCCTGGCGCACCGACCCGAAGCAGAGCGGCGCCGCCGGCTGCATGGGTGACATCGGCACACACGCCGAGAACCTCGCGCATTACATCACCGGCCTCCACATCGAGGAAATCTGCGCCGACCTCACGACGTTTGTCAAAGGCCGCCGGCTGGATGACGACGGCAACTGTCTGGTGCGCTTCAGCAAGGGCGCGAAGGGCCTGCTGCACGCCAGCCAGATTTCCATCGGCGAGGAAAACGGCCTTGCCATCTGGGTGTATGGCGAAAACCAGGCCCTCGAGTGGCACCAGGAGCATCCCAACTACCTGTATGTCAAGGTCATTGACGGCCCCGTGCAGGTCTGGCGCCGCGGCAATGGCTACGTTAACGCGAAAAGCCCGGCGGCGGCGCGCGCCACGCGCATCCCGTGCGGGCATCCCGAGGCCTTCCTCGAGGCGTTCGCGAACAACTACGTGAACTTCGCTGACACCATCCGCGCGAAGATGGACCGCCGGAAGCCCACGGAACTCGAACGCGACTTCCCGGGCGTGAAGGCAGGCGTCACCGGCATGGCGTTTATCGAAGCGGTGGTCAAGTCCTCCCGGCTGGGCGCCCGGTGGGTCAAGTTCCCGAAGCTCTGAGCTGCGTTGGTTACCTGGCCGCCAAGAAAAAGGAAAATTGCCGGCCACGGTCCATTGAGGATATGAAGTGCAGGCTCGGCCGGCTGGCGCAGACCATCGGTGCGCGGCATATCCACACCATCACCGCGGCCGAAGTCGAGGAGTGGTTGGACGAGCAAAAGTACACGGGGCAGAGCAGGATCAATTACCTGCGCGTGTTCACTTCGTTTTTCAACTACGCCAGAATGCGGCGCCTCATCGAATTCAATCCTGCGGATCGGAGCGCCATCTAGCGGCCGAAAATGGACGAACACTTGCCGGAGATTTTCAGCGTCAAGGACGTCGAAGGTTCGCAACTTCCTGCAGAGTGTGAGTACACGACTGCAGCGGTTCTTCCTTCCGTCTTATTCCCCGGAATTGAATCCTGATGAACATGTCTGGAATGACCTGAAGAATAACGGCATCGGTCGCATGGTCATTACTGGACCGGATCAGATGAAGCACGAAGTAGTCGGTCATCTCCGCTACCTCCAAAAATCACCTCATCTTATTCGGTCTTTCTTCCATGCACCCTCAACCGCCTATGCCGCCTAACGTAGATTTTATTATGAGAGGTTTAGTAAAAGCATATTCGTCCCCAATCCCGACCCCGATGATGTTGAACCGATTCTCACGCTCACCGGGCTCCTGCTTATCCCGAGCCTCTGGTTCGGATCTTGGTGGCTCGGATGTCTCTGGGTGCAGTCGGACCGCCGCATCGCGTGGTGGATGTACCTGATTCTGCTCCTGTTCTGCGGCCTGTGCGGCGCGGGAGCGTACCTGCTCGGATTTCACTGACCCGCCGGCTTTTCCACCGTGACGGCCAGCTCGTACTCGGCGCCGTTGAGGACTCGGTGGTCGCCGTAGA
>JAPLSZ010000077.1:23120-27909 GCA_026398385.1 Kiritimatiellota bacterium
TGCGCGGCACCTCGTAGTCGCGGTCGAGGGCGTAGGTGACCATCGCCTTGAAGAACTGCTGGTTGTTCGCCTCGGGATGGCCGCTGGTGATGACGCAGCGGCCGCAAAGGCCGTCGCCCTTGGGCTTGTAGTCGATCATGAACCAACGGCCCGACAGCTCCGTCAGCACCCCGCCCTCGTACTTCCCGAGGTACTGGGTGTCGGGGACACCGGCCTCGAGATCCAAGGGGCCGCCGTTGAAGAACACGTTCCTGAGGACGCCCTTGTCCATGTACTTGTACAGCGGGTGATCCCTCAGCGACCCGTCGAAGACGACGTTCGGGAAAGGCTGGCGCGCGCGGGGGCCCCTGTTGACGAACTTCCCCGGCCACAAGCCCCATTCCATGAAGAGGTCGTGCTCTCCCGGCGCGTAAACGCCGCTCGAGGCGGTCTGGCAGCCGCCGCAGGTGCCGACATAACCCATGCCGGTGCGGAAGGCCGACTGCGGCCCCTTGCGCGCCTCGGTAAACGGCTTGGTATCGGTTGTCCGGGCTTGACGCCGGCGACTTCGCAGAGCGTAAACCCGCCGTTGCCGCCGGGCATGAGCATCAGATGGACGCGCGCGGTGCCGTCGGGATAGACGAGGATGCCGTTGGCGTCGTCGTCGCTGGGCTGGAGCTGCTCCTTGTGAATCTCCAGGTACGGGCGCTCGAGCTTGGCGGCGACGGCGCGGCCGACCTTCTCGAACTCGGCCAGCTTCTGCGCGTTGGGTCCGGTGTAATACACCACACCGAGGACTCCTCCCTGCCACCATTCCCCGCGCACGTTGCCGTCGACGAGATCGAAATCCTTCCGCGGCCCTTTCCACTCCTTGATCTCGACGCTCGCGGTCTCTTTCTGATCCTTCTGATTCTTCTGGCTTTTCTTTTCGTGTTTGCCGCTTTTCTCCCTGGCCGCGACCGGATCGCACAGCACGCCGAGGAAGCAGGAGAAAACTCGAGATGAAAAAGACCGGTTGCGCATACTCGCTCCTTCATTTTTCGGGCGCGGGTGTTTCGGTCGCGGGCAAAGTGCCACAGCAGGTGATTCCGTCATAGCTAAGCTATAAGAAATTGTTTTTCTCCACCATTCATGACGAGGCCGCATATCTCCCCTTGCTGAGGTATTCTGCACCAGCAACTAAACGGGAATCAATGGCAAACAGCCCATATTTGCTAGCCTATACAAGTTGACTTCCAAAGGGCCGCGTGGTTCCGGAGGTTCAAGACAGAATGGAGTTCATTGAGATTAGATGGCTTCAGGCAGCGGCGAAAGCCGTGGCTCGGAGGTTACGGGCGAAGCACGAAGGGTCCAAAGGCAGAGTGGCTTTATGCGTAAGCGAGAAGCCGCCTTGTACCTGGGCTTGACGGTGAGAGCGCTCACCGAGTTGATGAGACGCCATGTAGTTGCATTCCATAAAATCGGCTACAAAATGGTGCTGTTCCGGCAAGATGATCTGGATGCGGCGATGGCCAGATACAGGGTGGCAGCCGTAGGTGAGTGAACGTAAGCCGGCGTGTGCGAAACACGCCGGCTTATTGTTTTCCCGTTGAACTTTTCATTGGGACGTGTTTGGGACGCGCAAACAAGCCTTTCTTCGTAAGAACCTTCCTTATTCTGCCTAAAAGAGAATTACCAATGAAATCAGTATAAAGCGCTACACAAGCGTATGATATTGATTTTATTGGTCGAAGTTGATGGACTACTGAAAGCACCCTATTTGGTTTTCCTGGTCATGATTTCCAGCATCTTGTTGCACCACGGAATCGCGGCATGCGGAACCCCCTCGCAGCGTCAGAAGACCAGCAGGCGGCGCGGCTGCTTGGGTGCCACGGGCGGCTGGGCCGGCATGGCTTGGGTGATCTGGTCGACGTCGGCCGGCGGCACGGTCTTCCATCCGCCCTTGGGCTCATTGGCGCGCACGTCGGCGGCAGACACCAGCGCGAGCAGCGACACGGCTGCGAATTTTACTGCTTGCATGTCTGACTCCTTATGGATGACTGACCACCCAAGCCGCCCCCCTGATGCCACCTATGGAAGGAATGATCGGCCACTCCTTCACCGAACGAAACGAAATAGATGTTACTTGGCGGGCTGGCCCCAGACTTCGACTTCGATGTAGTGATTCATCTGATCCGAGGTATTGCCCCTGCTGTACAGCCGGACGTAGCGGCCCTTCACGCCCGTGGCGTCCACCAGCTTGCCTTGATAATCCTCGTGTTGAAGACAGTTTTCACGCCGGTGATGAAATCCGCATCGTCGGCCACCTGGATCACGACGGCATGATAGACGCGCTTCTGGGCATGGAAATGCCAGACGAGGAGCGCGTAGATGTCGGACGGCTGGCCGAGATCGATCTGCACCCATTGCTTGCCCGGGCCCAGTTCGACGTAGTAACCCTCGTCGGCGGCCTTGTCGCCGTCGGTAATCAGCGGCAGGTCGCCGACCACCGGCTCGGCATCGCTGGAGGTGACTTTCTTGTTTTTGGCCAGATTGACGGTACCAGCCGGCACCATGAAGGCCGGCCGCTTCTGCGGCGGTTGCTCCACGTTGGGGATGGTGATGGGCACCGGCGTGCCGACGAGTAACGGCCTGGGCAGTTCGATCGGCAGCGGCACCATTTGGTCCGCGGCGCGCGCCGCCCCGATTCCGTACCAAGCCGCGGCACAAACCAAGCCGGCCACGATCGGTCTGTTCATGATCTTCATATCCTATCCTCCTCGTTGGGTTGTTGTTCGATCTAACGACGGCTGGATTGTTGCGCTTTACGCCTCGGTGTCGGCCTTGGTGATGTCCAGCGTCCGCTTGGCCGCGATGGCTTCGTTGGCCTTGAAGATCACGGCTTCGCTGGCCAGGGCCTCGTCGGCGGGGCAGTTGAGCTTCGCCTCGCCGCGGATCGCCTTGAAAAAGTTCTCCAGATGCGGCTGGTGGATCTTCTTGTTGAAGGACACCGGGATATCGTAACCGACCAGCTCCTTGCTCTCGCGCACGTCTACCTTGGTACCCGTGGCTTCCGCCGGGGCGGCCTTCTTCTCGCGCAGGTAGTTCTTTTTTACCAGTTCGGCCCAATACTCCTTGGGGGCGCGCTCCTCGCGATAGAGGGCGGTCTGGTTCGGGTTTTCGGATATTTTGAGCGAGCCATTGTCACCCATGAAATATTCGAAATAGCCGCCGCCGGCGCTGGTGGTGGTCTGCACCTGGTAAAACGCGCGGACCACGCCCTCGGGCAGACCGTATTCGTAGACCACCATCGCGTTGTCGTACCATTCGTGGGTCTGGTAGTAGTCCATCCCGCCGGCGGCCATGACTGAGCGGGGGCGAGCGTCGAGGAACCAGTTGAACATGTCGATCTGGTGCGCGCCCAGGTCGGACAACGGGCCGCCGCCCAGTTTGTGAAACCAGCGCCAGTTACGGAACTGGTGCATGTCGGCATAGCCGTAGCGGGCGAGCTGCTCGGGACGCATGTCGGACTTCTTGGGCCAGCCAAAATCCACGGTCACCCCGCGGTTCCATTGCGCGTTGGCCGCGGTCAGGCGTCCGCAGATCCTGGCCTCGCGGATCAGGCGGTTGCGCGCGAAGAGGTAGCGCGGATTGCTGCGCCGCTGGTGGCCGATCTGCAGCAGCTTGCCGGTCGCGCGCATGGTTTGCACCATGGAGCGCGCGGCCTCCAGCGTGTTGGACATCATCTTTTCGCAGTACACGTCTTTGCCGGCCTTGAGGCAGTCGTTGGTCACCGGCGCGTGCCAGACATCCGGCGTGGCGACGATGACCGCCTGGAGATCTTTTTCCCCGGCCAGCAGGTCCTCGTGGTTCTCGTAGGCGTTGACGATGATCTTGTTCGCCTTGAGGTATTTCCGGCCGTACTCGCGCGCGTAATCCCAGATGTCGGCGATGGCGACCAGTTGTATGCCTTCGATCCGCAGCAGCGAATCGGTCAGCACGTGTCCCATGCGGCCCACGCCGACCAGCCCCACGCGAATCCTCCCGGAGGGCGACGTCCTGACTGCCGGCGCTGGATTGACCGCACGCGCGATGCCCCCCGCCGCGGCGGTGGCGGCGAGGACATCGCGGCGACGGAGGCTGAATCTGTCATGCGGCGAAGACATATTTCTTCCCGGCTGATGATCAACCACGTCTGCCGTGCTGGACGGGCGCTCCCGGCCGATCACGGAATTATACGGCCTGATTGGACAACGTAGCGCCGTGAGAATTATTTTACCACGTGCGGTGCGGCCGGGCCTGTTCCGCCATCGCCGGGGCCAAGGATCGGCGAGCTTGCAGGCCGTATTCTCTGGCACTCGGTTGGCCGTCATTCCGGGATTTCGTCTGCCGGCAAGGGAGCACGTCGCGGGACTCGATCGAGCACCCGCCTGAAAGCGCCCTTGCCGGCCCGCTTCGCCCGGCTGGCGATGTATTCTTCGGTGGTTAGCGCCGAGATCTTCTCGGAAACCGCCGACACGATGAACTGATTGATCGACACACCCTCGTGTGAAGAGATGTCCCGAATGTGGCGATGCACCGAAGTCGGCAACCGCAAGTTAAGCGCGCTCATATCAACTCCTTCAGCATGTCTGCCGGTTTCACAACCCGCACCCCGAACATGCGGGCCACAGGGAAATCCTTGGTGTTGTGGGTGACGATAGGCACACTGCCGGCCGCGACCGCCAACTCCAGTACGTGATCATCTTTCGGGTCCGGGAGCTGCGGCCGCCAGAGGAAGTAAATCTTCTGCGGTTCCCCGCGGCTGCACAGCCCATTGAGGACATCCTCG
>JAPLSZ010000256.1 GCA_026398385.1 Kiritimatiellota bacterium
GATAGAGCATGGGATTTCTAATCCCAGGGTCGCAGGTTCGAGTCCTGCCGGGGGCGCCAATAAAGCCAAGAAGCATGGCGGATGGTTCGCGCTACGCGGTGGATGGGGTTGGCATGGTTCATGGCCTGCGCGGTGAGTTGCTTGCCGTTAGCCTGCCGAATCGGCCGAATAGGTAGAACCATTTGCGCGGCGGAGTGAGCGGGGCCGGCGGATGGGGGGTGGACGATGCGGATCGTTTTCGCGGGAGCGGGCGAGTTGGGCTGTCCGGCGCTGGCAGCGCTGTTCAAAGACGAACGCGACGAGGTGGTCGCCGTGGTCACGCAGCCAGACCGGCCCCAGGGGCGCCATGGTTCAAGGAGATGTAGATCATGAGCAATCCGCAATGGCATAAACTCGGCTCCGTGGCTGAACTGAAAAAACAGCCGCTGCAACACCTCCAGGCCGGATCCGTACCCATCGCGCTTTCCTATGCCAACGGCAAATTCGGCGCAATATTGGGAACCTGCCTGCATGACGGCGGCCCGCTGGGCGAAGGTACCCTTGAAAATGAATTCGTGGTCTGTCCCTGGCACGGCTGGATGTTCAATCGGCTGACCGGGGAGTCCCCATCAGAACCGAACGCGGCCGTGGCCCGCTTTAATCTCAAGGAAGAAGCCGGCGATCTTTTCATTGACTTGGAACCGATGACCCCATCGCGGCCGTCGGTTAAGCCGCCCCATCCCTTGACACGCGCTATCCAGCGCGAGCCCGGGCCGATCCGCGTGGTCGGCCTGTCCACAACCGCCATGAACCGTTCGCATCCCCGATTCTCGACTTCCGATCATCTCCTGGAAATCGCCCTGACGCATGCCCACGAGACGCATGGCGCGGAAACCCGGCTCATCAAGCTGAATGACCTGACCTTTCGACACTGCGAGGGCTATTACTCCAAGGGCGCGGACACCTGCACCTGGCCCTGCACCATCACGCAGCAGGATCCAGACGACGAACTGGTGGCGGTCTACGAAGCGCTTGTCTTCTGGGGCGATGTCATCCTGGTGGGAACGCCCATCCGTTGGGGCGCACCCGGATCGCTTTACTTCAAGATGATCGAGCGGATGAACTGCATCCAGAATCAAATCACCATCGCCAACCGGGTCCTGATCCGCAACAAGGTAGCCTCCTTTATTATTACAGGCGGGCAGGACAATATCCAGTCGGTGGCCGGTTTGATGATGATGTTTTTCGGTGAACTGGGTTTTCAATTCCCCCAATTCCCGTTCATCGCCCATAGCCGGGGCTGGACCGCCGAGGACATGGAGGTGAATGTGAACCAAGTGCGCGCCAGCTCCGAACTTCGCGAGGGTGCCTGCGCCTTGGTGGGGCGGTGCCTGGCCATGGCAAACGCGATGATCCACACCGAGCAACCTGTCACGAGCACCGAGCGTGGCGGCCGGAAGGCGCATCCGATTTAAGGCTTGCGCTGCGGCCGGAGGGCTGCAACTAAGAAGCGAGCCCGTGCGTTTTCTCATGGCCTGCCCCTGGTGGCTTCTGTATTCTCGTGCGGTCGCAAGAATCGCCGCCGGAGCCGCCCGGGGCCACAAGGCTCGTGCACAGGCCCGGCGACGCGCGGGCGCGGGGCCAGCGGATGGGGGGTGGACGATGCGGATCGTTTTCATGGGAGCGGGCGAATTGGGCTGTCCGGCGTTGGCGGCGCTGTTCAAAGACGAACGCGACGAGGTGGTCGGTGTGGTTACGCAGCCGGACCGGCCCCGGGGCCGCCGGCTCCAACTCGCGGCCTGCCCGGTGAAGCAGGCGTTGGTGGGCCAGACTGTGCCGGTGCTGACGCCGGAAAAGGTCGGGGACCCGGCATTCGTCGAGCAACTGCGCGCGCTGCGACCAGACGCGATCGTGGTGGCGGCCTACGGCCAATTCCTGCCGCGCGTCCTGCTGGACCTGCCGCCGCATGGCGTGCTCAACATCCATCCCTCGCTGCTGCCGAAGTACCGCGGCGCCGCGCCGGTCCAATGGACGCTGGCCAACGGCGAAAAAGAAACCGGCGTCTCCATCATCGCGCTGACGGAAAAGATGGACGCCGGCGACATCCTGGCGCAAGGACGGTTGCCGATCGGGGCGGAGGATAATGCCGCGACGCTGACGCACAAACTCGCCTGGCTGGGGGCGGAACTGGCGCTGCGAGTGATCGAGGACGTGCGCACCGGCACGGTGCGACGCACGCCGCAGGATGAGCGGTTGGCGACGCGTGCGCCGCTGCTGAAGAAGGAAGACGGCCGGCTGGACTGGGCGCTGCCGGCGGCGACGCTGCATAACCGCATTCGCGGTTTCTTTCCGTGGCCCGGTAACTTCTTTGAGTACCCATGCGGCTCTGGTAAATACGTCAAGGTGCTGCGGGCCGCCCTCGCGGCGGGCGCGGGCGTCCCGGGGACGGTGCTGCAGGCCGATGCCCAGGGCCTGGTGCTGGCCGCGGGCCAGGGGGCGCTGCGCCTGCTGGACGTGCAGCCGGAGGGCCGGACGCCCCAGCCCGCGGCGGCGTTCGTCAACGGCGCCCGCCTGCTCGCCGGCTACGTGGCCGGATAACAAACGGACGGACCGGCGGTGGTTGGTTAACATCCTGACAAGCGTTCCCATCAAGCAGGTGACAACATGAGCAAATATGCGATTGGCTTGGATTACGGCACCAACTCGGTGCGCGCACTGGTGGCGGACATTTCCACCGGGCGGGAGGCCGGCTCGCACGTCTGGCCGTACAAGCACGGCGACCACGGGGTGATCCTGGACCCCCGGCAGCCCGATCTGGCCCGGCAGCATCCCCGCGACTATCTCCAGGGCCTGGAGCAGTCGGTTCGCGGCGCCCTGGCCCAGGCAAAGAAAACCAGGGGGTTTTCGGCGGCGGACGTGATCGGCATCGGCGTGGACACCACCGGCAGCACGCCCTTGCCGGTGGACGCGCAGGGCGAACCGCTGGCCTTCTCGAAGAAGTTCCGGAAAAATCCGGCCGCCCTGGCGTGGCTGTGGAAGGACCACACCGGCCACGCGGAGGCGGCGGAGATCACCGCGCAGGCCAAGCAGCACAAGCCGGAGTACCTGGCCAAGTGCGGCGGGACGTACTCCGCCGAATGGTTCTGGTCGAAGATCCTGCACTGTAAAAAAGAAGCGCCGGCGGTGTTCGCCGCGGCCGGCACCTGGGTCGAGATCGCCGACTGGATTCCGGCGGTGCTGACCGGCACCACGCATCCCCGGCAACTGCGGCGCGGCATTTGTGCGGCGGGCCACAAGGCGATGTTCCACCCGGCGTGGGGCGGCTATCCCGCCGCGGACTTCCTCCGGCGGCTGGACCCGGCGCTGGCGCGCGTGCGCCAGTCGCTGCCGGATACGGCCTGTAGCATAGCCGACGCGGTGGGGCGTCTGACGCCCGCCTGGGCCCGGCGCCTGGGCCTGCCGGCCGGCCTGCCGGTTGCCGCCGGCGCGTTCGATGCGCATCTCGGCAGCGTGGGCGCCGGCATCGAGCCGGGCGTGCTGGTCAAGACCATCGGCACCAGCACCTGCGACTTGGCCGTCGCTCCGCTGAGCCAGTCGTTGCCGGATATCCCGGGCCTGTGCGGCATCGTGCCCGAGTCCGTCCTGCCCGGTTACTACGGCTTGGAAGCGGGGCAGTCGGCGGTGGGCGATATTTTCAACTGGTTCGTCAACCGGATCCAGCCCGGGGGCCCCAGCCGCGGTTCGCATGCGACCCTGACCCGCGCGGCGGAAAAACTGCGGCCGGGCGCCAGCGGACTGCTGGCGCTCGATTGGCACAACGGCAACCGCACGATCCTGGTGGACCAGCGGCTGACGGGCCTGCTGCTCGGCCTGACGCTGCAGACGACGCCGGCGGAAATCTACCGCGCGCTGATCGAGGCGACCGCCTTCGGCGCCCGCGTGATCGTCGAGCGCCTCGAGCAGTACGGCGTCCAGATCGAGCGCGTGGTCAACTGCGGCGGCATCTCCGTGAAAAACCCGCTGGTCATGCAGATTTATGCCGATGTGCTCAACCGGCCGCTGGAAATTTCGCGCAGCACGCAGACGTGCGCGCTGGGCGCGGCCATGGCCGGCGCGGTCGCGGCCGGCGGTCACGCCACCTTCGCGCAGGCCGCCCGGGCGATGACCGGCGTGCTGGCGAAACGCTTCCGGACCAACGCCCGCAGCGCCGTGGTGTACGCGCGGCTGTACGCGCTGTACCAACGGCTGCACGATACGCTGGGGACGCGCACCGGGTCCGGCAACCAGTTTACGCTCATGAAGGACCTGCTGAACATCCGCGATGAAGCGTTGCACGGCCGGCGCTGATAAATCCGCCTGATTACTGGTCCGGCGCCTCCCAGAGGTGCGTCCGCGTCTCCGCGACGATCACTCCCGCGAGGGCGAGCAGCGACACGAGATTCGGCAGCGCCATCAGCCCGTTGGCGATGTCGGCGAACGACCAGACCGCGGGGAGCGACACCACCGCGCCCACCATCACCGCCAGCACCCATAGCACGCGGTACGGCAGCACGCTCTTTACGCCGAAGAGATATTCCGCGGCGCGCTCGCCGTAGTACTCCCAGCCGAGGATGGTCGAGAAGACGAAGGTGAGCAACCCGACAGTCAGGATGATGGGTCCGATGGTGGGAATGTCCGTGAACGCCGCCCGGGTGAGCGCGGCGCCGTTGAGGCCCCGCTGCCAGTCGCCGGAATTCACCACCACGAGCCCGGTCAGCGCGCAGATGACCACGGTGTCCCAGAACGTGCCGGTGGACGAAACCAGCGCCTGCCGGACCGGGTTGCGCGACTGCGCCGCGGCGGCGACGATCGGCGCGCTGCCGAGCCCCGACTCGTTCGAGAACAGGCCGCGCGCGATGCCGAACCGGATGGCCTCCTTCACGCCCGCGCCGAGGAAGCCGCCGACCGCGGCCTGCCCGCTGAAGGCGCCCGTCAGAATGGACGCCAGCGTCCGCCCCAGCGTCTGCCAGCCGATGGCGAGGAGGACAAGGCAGCCGAGCACGTAGAAGATCGCCATGAACGGCACGAGCTTCTCGCAGGCGCTGGCGATGGACTTGATCCCGCCCAGAATGACAATCGCGGTGCCCACCGTCAGAATCACGCCCGTGATCCACGGCGGGATGGCGAACGACTCCTTGACCAGGACGGCGATCGAGTTGGCCTGCACCATGTTGCCGATTCCGAAGGCGGCGACGGCGGTGAGCATGGCGAAAATCACGCCGAGCCACTTCGCGTTCATCCCGCGCTCCAGCGCGTACATCGGCCCGCCGGCCATCGTCCCCCGCGCCGTCACGATCCGGTACTTCACGGCCAGGACCGCCTCGGCGTACTTGGTGGCGATGCCGAAGACGCCCGTGAGCCACATCCAGAGCACCGCGCCGGGCCCGCCGGCCGCCACCGCCGTGGCGACGCCCACGATGTTGCCGGTGCCGATCGTCGCGGCCAGCGCGGTCATCAGCGCGCCGAAGTGCGTGACATCGCCCGCGCCTTCGCGCTCGCGGGAGAACGAGAGTTTGATCGCCCGCCAGAGGTAGCGCTGCGGAAAGCGCAGCCGCACGGTGAGGTAGAGATGCGTGCCGAACAGCAGGATCAGGAGGGGGTAGCCCCAAACAAACCCGCTGATCTGATCGAGCAACTTTTCAAGCGCCGGCATGCGTACGACTCCCGCTGCGCGATGGCGCGGTGCACCCTGGGTCCATCCTTACGGCGCGCGGCGCCCATGCCGGGGAGACGCCCGCGGCAATGCCGTGTTGCGGCCGAAAACCATCGCGCGCGATTATGGCCCGGCCAGCCGGACTGTCAAGCGCAACGCGCCGCCGCGCGTAATGGGTCATGGTAGGGCGGTACAGCCTTGTACCGCCGCGGACAGGCGTCCCAATGCGGCATCAGGACACCACGGCCGGACTGGCAGTCCGGCCCTACCACCATGTTATTCCGCCAGTCGCAAGCGCTGCTTTCGCCACGACAGACATGTTTTTTTTGTTGCTGATGTCCAGGGTACCCCCTCACATTTACCGTTTGACAATTCATCGAAGACGGTGTATTTAATCAGATGATTAAATCAAAGGGTTAACATGGGTCGCGAAAACAGCGCGCAGCGGCAGGCGATCCTCGCGGCGGCAATCACGGTCTTCGCCGAGCGCGGGCGCCGGGGCGCGACCATCCGCCTGGTCGGCCGCCGCGCCGGGGTTAACAGCGCCCTGATCTATTACTACTTCGAGAACAAGGAGACCCTCTTTGCCGAGGCCATCCGCCACGTGCTGCGCGGCTTCCTGGAACATTTGGGCGCCTGGCGGCAGGCGTTCCGCGGGGCACGCGACCGGCTGGCCTGGCTGGTGGACGGCCTTTTCGACTACTACTCCGCGCACCCGGACCGCATGCGGCTGATGGCCGTCGTGCTGACGCTCCAGCCGGAATTGCTGGGCCGCACGCTGAACAAGTTCCTGCCGGGCCGCGTGCTGATCCCGTTGGAGGTGCTGGCGGAGGGCGTGCGACGCGGCGAACTGCGCCCGGCGCATCCGCTGGAATGCTGGTGGAGCATCCTGAGTTTGTGCCTCTTCAGCCTGCTGTTCCAGCCGGTGCTGCGCCAATTTCGCCCGCCCGGCCTCGCCGTCCCGCCCGCCGGCCTCGCCGCCCGCCGCGAGCAGATTCTCGATTTGCTGGAGCGCGGCCTCGCCAGGCCGCGCAGCCCCGCGGCCGCCCGACGTAAAAGATCGTCGCCACGGAACGGCACGCCCGCCCCGGACACGGGACGTACATCGGGGCCGCGCGCCAAGCAGCTTGTGCAACCAGAAGGAGAACGGCTATGAAAAAGATACAGGGGCTGGGATGTAGCCTGACGGTCGCGGCGGCGCTGGCCGCCGGCTGCGGGGTCCGCCAGGGGCAACCGGACGGCTCCGGCACGATCGAATGCACCCAGGTGCAGGTGGCGCCGCAGGTCGCCGGCCGCGTGGCGGCCCTGCCGCCGCAGGAGGGGGCGGCGCTGAAAAAGGGCGACCTCGTGGCGCGGCTGGACGCGCGCGACTATGAACTCCAGCGCGACGAGGCCCAGGCGTCGTTGACGCTGGCCCAGGCGCAACTCGATCTGCTGCGGGCCGGCGCGCGCGAGGAAGATGTGCTCCGCGCCCGCGCCGGCGTCCGTGAGACGCGCGCCGCCGCCGGGGCCGCGGCCGCCGACCGGCAGCGCGTGGAACAGGTTTTTACCGCCCGGAGCGCGACGCAGAAACAGCTCGATGACGCCCGCGCCCGCGCGGAACAGACCGCGGCCGCGCTGGCCGGCGCGGAGCAGAACCTGCTGCGGTTCGAGCGCGGCAACCGGCCGGAGGAAATTCGCGCCGCCACGGCGCAGGCCGCCCAGGCGCGGGCGCGGCTGGCCCAGGCGGAGAAGGCCGTCGCCGACTGCGTCGTCGCGGCGCCGCTGGACGGCGTGGTGACGACCCGTAGCCGCGAGGAGGGCGAGTGGGTCACCCCCGGCGCGCCGCTGGTTACGCTCTCGCGCCTCGATGAGGTTTGGCTTTCCATCTATGTGCCGGAAACCCGGCTGGGTAAGGTCAAGCTGGGCCAGCCGGCGCGGGTACAGTTGGATGGCGACGCGACCCGCTACGAGGGCGTCGTCACCTTCGTGGCGCCCGACGCGGAATTCACCCCGAAGAATGCGCAGACGCCGGACGAACGCGCCAAGCTGGTCTATCGCGTGAAGATCACGCTGAAGAACCCCAAAGGCATTTTCAAGCCCGGCATGCCGGCGGACGGGTACCTCTGAAATAAGAAGAATACAGAAGTCAGAATACAGAATTCAGGAATCAGGCGACCGCAGGTGGATACGGTGGAGCTTTAACCACAGAGGCACTCGGGATAAGACCGGCGGCAGAGTTTAGCCACGGATGAACACGGATTGACACGGATAAGGAGCAAGCAGAAAGTAATGACAGCGGCGACAGAAACGTTGGCGATTGAGGCGCGCGGGCTGGCGCGTGCGTTCGGCGGCCAGCCCGCCGTGGCCGCCCTGGATCTCAATGTCCGGCGCGGCGAGCTGTTCGGGCTGGTCGGTCCGGACGGCGCGGGCAAGAGCACCGCCATCCGCCTGCTGTGCGGGCTGCTGCGGCCCACCGGCGGCACGGCGCGCGTGCTGGGCCTGGACCTGCGGACCCAGCCCGACCGCATCAAGGCGCGCATCGGCTACCTCTCGCAGAATTTCACGCTCTATGGCGACCTGACGGTGGACGAGAACATCGCGTTCTTTGCCGACCTGCACGGCGTCCGCGATTTCCGGGCGCGCCGCGACGAGCTGCTGGCCTTCACGCGCCTGACCCCCTTCCGCCGCCGGCTCGCGCAGGCGCTGTCCGGCGGCATGCAAAAGAAACTCGCGCTGGCCTGCACGTTGATCCACACCCCGGAGCTGATCTTTCTCGACGAGCCCTCCACCGGCGTGGATCCCGTCTCGCGCGGCGAGTTCTGGAATATCCTCAGCGACATCCTCGCCCGGGGCGTCACCATCTTCATGACCACGCCTTACCTCGACGAGGCCGAGCGCTGTCACCGCCTCGGCTTGATGCACCGCGGCCGCATCATCCGCGCCGGCACGCCGGACGACATCCGCGCGGCGCTGCCGGGCAAGGTTTTCCGCCTGGAAAGTCCCGCGCTGACCGCTGCCTACCACGCCCTGCGCCGCCACCGGCCGGCGGCCAGCCTGGTGCTCTACGGCGACCGGCTGCACTTCTGGACACAAGCCGGCGCAGACGGGGCGCGCGCCGCCGCGGCGGAGTTGGAGCAGGGCGGGCTCGGCCCCGTGGCCTGGCGCGAAATTGCGCCGTCGTTGGAAGATGTCTTTATCGGTTTGCTGGGTGCGGAAGGAGACGCTCATGAAAAGACGGGGAAATAACCACAGAGGTCACGGAGGTTTGGGAGGTTCACAGAGGATTTTACAAGCCTTGGAAAATGGGACGGTTGCTTTTTCCAGGCCTTGGAATAAACATGGTTTTCAGTTTCAAATGCTTGGAAAAATCCTCTGTGCCCTCTCTCTGCCTCTGTGTCCTCTGTGGTTAATTTTCCCCGTTTCAGCCCAAGACGTCATCAAGCCAGAGCAGGTCGTGCAGGCGGTGCTGGCGCACAGCCCGCAGCTCCAGTCCGCCGCGCGCGAAGTGGACGCCACCGCCGCGCGCCAGACGCAGGCCCGCGCCGGCGGGCAAGCGGTGCTCTCCGCCGACGCCCGCGCCGCGCGTTACACCGGCCTCGTGGACAGCGCTTTCGGCCAGCAACTGATCATCCCGGCGATCGAGAGCCGCTACGGCGCGGGCCTGCAACTGACCCAGCCGCTGTACACCGGCGGCCGCGTCAGCAGCCAGCGCGAAGGCACTGACCTCCAGCGCGGGGCCGCCGAGCTGACGCAGCGTAGCACGCAAGCCGACGTCGTCTACCTGGCGCTGACGGCCTACTGGAATTGGTCCAAAACGCATTACGCCGTCGAGTCCTTCCAGTCCGCGGTCGCCCGCATGGCCGAACACCACCGCGACATGCAAAACCAGCACCAGGCCGGCCTGGCCACCGACAACGACGCGCTGGCCACCGAGGTCCAACTGGAGCAAACACGGTTAAAGCTCGAAGCTGCACTCCGCGCCGTGGAGTATGCCCGCGCCCGCCTGGCCTTCCTCACCGGTCGCGACTGGCCCGCCACGGCGGCGCCGCAGCCGGCCCCCACGCCCGTCGCGGCGGCCATGCCGGACGAGGCGACGCTGCTGGCCGCCGCGCGGACCAACCGCGCTGAGCGGGCCGCGCGCCGGATGGAAACGCAGGCCGCGGCGGCCCAGGTTCGGGCCAGCGGCGCCGACCGGCGTCCGCAACTGGCGCTGATCGCGCGCTACGAGCAGGGCCGGCCGAACCAGCTCAACATCCCGCCGCGGGACGAGTGGGCGGACGACGCCTACGCCGGCGTCGCGCTCTCGTGGAACTTCTGGGACTCCGGCCTGACCCGCGCCAAGGTCGCCGAGGCTGCCGCGCGGCTTGCGCAGAGCAAGCTGCGGCAGACGCAGACCGAGGACCAGATTGCGCTCGATGTCCGCGAGACGCGCCTCGCGTTGACCGATGCCGGAGAGCGGCACACCGTCACCCAGCGCCTGGCGCAAAGCGCCCGGCGCAATCTGCAGGCGGCCACAGACCTCTGGAAAAACGGCTTGGCCCGCCACGCCGACGTGCTCGACGCCCACAGCCAGCTCACGGACGCCGAGTTCCAGGCCAGCGCCGCCCGCGCCGACATCGCCCTCGCGCGTGCCGCGCTGGACCGCGCCACGGGGAGCAAGACGGACAACGCGGAGTGATGGGAAACTGCGATGCGGCATGAGTGATCAGGAGAGAAAGAGTTTTTACGCAAAGGCCTAGCCCGGCGCAGCCGCAACCAAAGAAAAGTGAATTTTGAAAGGCAAGGAAGGCAGGGAGGTTTTGAACAGAAGATAACGAAGGTAACAAAGAAAATCAGCCGCTGGGTTGCTCGCTAATGCCGGCTTCGTTAACTTCGTTGCCTTCGTGTAAAATTCTTCCGCTTGATCATGTTAAAATATCTTCTCAGAAAGAAACGATGTTAAAGGATAGCACTGCGAAGTAAAAGACAGAAGTTGGCGCAAACGGAAGCATCGCCACGGATGAACACGGATTACACTGATGAAGGCCGGAAGAGCGGAAATTCTGCGGCGGCCTTACGCCTTTTCTTCATGTCCGGCACGGGCAACACGTTTCGCGTAACGCAGTGGCTGGCGGAGGCGGCCCGCCGGCGCGGGCTGGCGGCCGGCGTAGCGGATATCGAGACGGCGCGGCGTGGCAAACTCGCGCCGCTGGCGGCGGGGGCGCTGCTCGGCGTATTGATGCCGACGCACGCTTTCACGGCGCCCTGGCCGGTGATCCGGTTTGCGCTGCGCGCGCCGCGCGGGCGCGGCGCGCCGGCCTTCGTTGTGGCCACGCGGGCCGGGACGAAATTCGGACGAATCAACTTCCCGGGCTTTGAAGGCACGGCCTGCTACCTGATCGCGCTGCTGCTGGCGCTCAAGGGCTGGCGGGTGCGCGGCGTGCTGGGGCTGGACCTGCCGTCGAACTGGATCGCCGCGCATCCCGGGCTGAACGCGGCCTGCGTGGCCGACATCGTCGCCAAGGCGCGTCCGAAGGCGGAGCGGTTTCTGGCCGACGTGCTGGACGGGCATCGCCGGTTCAGCGCGGGCAGCCTGGGTTATCTGGCGCTGGGGCTGCTGGTGGCGCAGGTGTCGTTGGGCTACCTGCTGCTGGGCCGCTTCCTGCTGGCGCGGCTGTTTTTCGCAAACAACCGCTGCACCGGCTGCGGGCTGTGCGCACGGAGCTGTCCGTTCGGCGTACTGAGGATGCGCGGCCGCCGGCGGGCGCGGCCGTATTGGACCGATGCTTGCGAAAGCTGCATGCGGTGTATGGGCTTCTGCCCGGAACAGGCCATCGAGGCGGGGCATGCCTGGGCCGTGCTGCTGTATTTCGCCGTCACCCTGCCGTTCGCGTGGTGGCTGCTCAGCGCCGGCGCGCAGGCGGCGTTCTGGCCCGCCCCGGCGGCCGGCAGCCGCCTGGTCTGCTGGGTGCAATATCCGCTGACCCTGCTGGCGCTGGCCGTGGCCTACGCCGGGTTCTGGCTGCTCATCCGCGTCCGCTGGATCAACGCGCTGTTTGCCGCCACCACCTTCACCCGGCGCTGGCGGCGGTACCACGAGCCGGACACTGTCCTGAATGATCTGTGTCGGCCGAACGGAATCGCAGAGGTGCCAGCAGAACCAGCGGCCACGACGGCTCGTGCTTCGTAGCGAAGGCTAAGTTTACCGCTGTGGACCGCGTTTCATTCACCGTGCGGCGGGGCGAGATTTTCGGCTTTCTCGGGCCCAATGGCGCGGGAAAGAGCACGACCATCCGCATGCTCTGCGGGCTGCTCGGTTCCACCTCCGGCACGGCGACGGTCGGCGGCTTCGATATCAACCGCGACCCGGAGCGGGTGCGGCAAACCCTGGGCTATATGTCGCAGCGGTTCAGTTTGTATCGCGACCTGACCGTCGCGGAGAACCTGGCCTTCTTCGGCGGCGTGTACGGGCTGACGGGCGCGCGGCTGCGCGACCGTGCCGCGGCGGCGATCGCCCTGGCCGGGCTGAGCGGCATGGAGCGCCAGTTGACCGGCGCGCTGTCCGGCGCGCTGCAGCAGCGCCTGGCGCTGGGCAGCGCCGTGCTGCACGAGCCGCCGTTCCTGTTTCTCGACGAGCCAACCAGCGGCGTGGATCCGATCTCGCGGCGGCTGTTCTGGGACGTGATCCAGGGGCTGGCCGCGGGCGGCGTGACGGTGCTGATCACCACGCACTTCATGGATGAGGCGGAATTCTGCGGCCGGCTCGGCTTTATCAACGCCGGCCGGCTGATCGCGCTCGACGCGCCGGCGGCGCTGAAGCGCCAAGCGGTGGATGAGGATTTGTTCGAGGTGGATCTGCCCGTGCTGCGCGGCGCGGCGGAAAGACTGGCCGCGCTGAACGGGATCGCAGCCTGTTCCTATTTCGGCGCCCACCTGCACGTGTTCGCCCGGCGGGGCGCCTTCACGGCGGCAACGCTGACGCTGGCGCTGCGCGGCCGTGGGCTCGAACCGCGGCAGGTCGAACCCGCCGCCGTGACGTTGGAGGATGTGTTTATCCGCCTGGCGCAGAAGAAAGAGGCATAAGAAGATGTAGGCCGGGTCTCCGACCCGGCGGAGAAAGAGAAAACATGGTGTAGGCCGGGTCTCCGACCCGGCGGAATGAGAGATGATCATGAGCGAAGATCAAAAATTACCTCATCGGCTAAGACGACTTTGTGTCTCACGCACGGAACGAATGCGCCCGCTTTTCTTTGTGACCATTTGCGCCCACAGCCGGTGTCCATTGCTGGCAAATGACGCTGTTCATCGGCAATTCCTAGATTTCTGCCGGCGCGCCCCGGAGAAGTTGCAGGTTCATGTGGGGCGTTATGTCCTGATGCCCGATCACATCCATGTGTTCGTCTCTTGCGCGGGTTCTCAGACCTTGTCGCGTTGGGTCAAGGCACTGAAAGGATTTTTGGCGAAGGGTTGGAGAGAGCAGAATCTTGCCGCGCCGTTCTGGCAGAAAAGCTTTTTCGATCATCTGATGCGGTCCGGCGAGAGTTATGCGGGAAAATGGAGTTATGTCTGCCAGAACCCGGTGCGGGCAGGGTTGGTCAAGACCGCGGAAGAATGGTTGCTGGCCGGTGAAATCGAAAGGCTGACCTGGGATTAAACGCTGAACAAAGAACGCCGCCTAGGAGAAGAAGATCTGTAGGCCGGGTCTCCGACCCGGCGGAATAATGGGAAACGGAGAACAAGAGCGCCGACTCGGAGAGTCGGCCTACATTAGACTGGAAATAAGATCGTGTTGTAGGCCGGGTCTCCGACCCGGCGGGACAAAAGAAAAACATGGTGTAGATAAAAAGATCACGCGGAGAGAAAGAGAAAAGGCGCCGACTCGGAGAGTCGGCCTACAGCGCTGAAAATTACCACGCCGAAAACCCATGAAACGGTTCCGGGCCATATTTATGAAGGAACTCCTGCAGGTGCGCCGGGACCCCTTGTCGCTGGGCATGCTGGTGCTCGTCCCCGCGCTGCTGCTGGCGCTGTACGGCTACGCCCTGTCGTTCGACGTGAAGCACCTCCGCGTGGCCGTGCTCGATCAGTGCCGGACGATGGAGAGCCGGCGGCTGCTCGACAGCCTGTTCCGGAACCCCTACTTCGAGCGCGTCGGCACATTGACCGCGCGCGGCGCAGCGGACGATTGGCTGATTCACGGCCGGGCCCGCGCGGTGCTCGTCATCCCGCCGGAGTACGCCCGCCGGCTGGCACGGGGCGAGACCGCCCGCGTGCAGGTGCTGGTGGTCGCTGCGGCTGGAAGTGCTGGCCCGCGCCGGCCTGGCGCCGGCCTTACCCTTGGTGACACCGGCGCCACGGGTCTGGTTCAATCCGGAACTGGAAAGCGCGCGCTTCCTCGTCCCCGGCCTGATCGGCATGTTGCTGATGATCTCGTCGGTGGTCGCCACGGCGCTGTCCATTGTCCGCGAGAAGGAGCGCGAGACGATCGAACAGCTCATGGTCTCGCCCCTGCGCTCCGAGGAACTCGTCCTGGGCAAGACCCTGCCGTATCTGCTCATCGGCCTGGCCACCATGGCGCTGATCCTGCTGCTGGGCTGGCAGTTGTTCGGCGTGGTGGTCCGCGGCTCATGGCTGCTGCTGGGGCTGGCCACGGTGCTGTTCCTGTTCGCCGGGCTGGGCCTGGGCGTGCTGATCTCGGCGCTCACCCGCTCGCAGCAGGTCGCCTTCCAGGTGGCGATCATCGCTTCGCTGCTGCCCGCGATCATCCTCTCCGGTCTGATTTTCCCGATCCGCAACATGCCGCTGCCGATCCAAGGCCTGTCCCTGCTGGTGGCGCCGCGCTATTTCATCGAGATTCTGCGCGGCGTCATCCTCAAGGACACTGCCTTCGTCGAGCTCTGGCCGAACTTCGCAGCGCTGCTGGCGCTGGGCGCGGCCTACAACCTGCTCGCCGCGCACAAGATGAAGCAGGGGCTGTAACCACTGTGGTTCATACTATGCTTAACCGAATCCGATGTCTGCTGATCAAGGAACTGACGCAGATCCGGCGCGATCCGCGCCTGTTCGGCATCCTGATCATGGCGCCGATCATCCAGCTCGTCGTCATGGGCTTTGCCACCAACACGGACATCCGGGAAATTGCCCTGGCCATCCGCGACAACGACCGCTCCTTCCACAGCCGCGAGTACATCCGCGCCCTGGCCGCCAGCGGCTATTTTCGCGTGGCGGCGCTGCCCGGCCCCGTGGCGGGCGACGCCCGGCAGCTTGTCGCCGGCCGCGCCGGCCTGGTGCTGGTCATCCCCCCGGGTTTCGGCCGGCAGCTCGTGCGCCGTGCGCCGGCCACGGTCCAGGCGCTGGTGGACGGCGCGGACAGCAACTTCGGCATGCAGGGGGTGAATTACCTCAACCAGGCCACGCGCCTCTTCTCCGCGCGCTTCGCCCGCGAGGTGGCCGTGGATGCCCGGCTGCGCGGACTCGCGCTGCCGGCCGTCGCCGCCGAGACCCGCGTCTGGTACAACCCCGAGCTGACCTCGCGCTACTACATGGTGCCGGCGCTCATGGGCGTCCTGCTGCTGGTGACCACCATGCTGGTCTCCAGCATGGCGCTGGTAAAGGAGCGCGAGGAGGGCACGATGGAGCAGCTCATCGTCACGCCGCTCCGGCCCATGGAAATTATCCTCGGCAAGCTGCTGCCGTTCGTCGTCATCGGCTTCGCGGAGGTCACGCTGGCGCTGCCGCTGATGCGCCTGATTTTCGGCGTGCCACTGCGTGGCAGCGTGCTGCTGCTGTACGCCCTCTCCGGCGTATTTCTGCTGACCACGCTCGGCCTGGGGCTGTTCGTCTCCACGCTGGTCCGCACCCAGCAGCAGGCGATGCTGATCGCGGCCTTTTTCGTCATGATGCCCTTCATTTTGCTGTCTGGCTTCATCTTCCCGGTGGAGAACATGCCGCCGGCGTTTCAGGTGGTGGCGCAGTTCATCCCGCTGAAATACTACCTCACGATCATCCGCGGCATCTTCCTCAAGGGTGTGGGGTGGCACGCGCTCTGGCGCGACGGGCTGATCCTGCTGGCCTGGGGCGTCGGCATCCTCTCCCTGGCCGCGCTCAAATTCCACAAGCGGCTCGACTGAAGTGGAGTTTGCTCGCAAGCTTTCAAATCCGAATATCGAAGCGCTAAATTCGAAATAATATCGAATTTCGACATTAGCTTTTCGTGTTGCCCCTGCGAATTTATTGCGCATGAGGGCGAATTAGTTTGCCAGGCGGCGTGGGATGACTATAATACCACCCCTTCGCCGCTGGGCCCGGAAATCTTACCCGGACATTTCCTGGAACCGGCGATGGCAACAGAAGAGGCGGTTATGGCGAGAACGATTCCACTGGATAAGATCAGAAATATCGGGATTATGGCGCACATTGACGCGGGTAAAACCACGGTCAGCGAGCGCATCCTCTTTTACTCGGGCAAGTCCCATAAGATCGGCGAGGTGCACGACGGGGCGGCCATCATGGACTGGATGCCCCAGGAGCGCGAGCGCGGCATCACCATCACCTCCGCGGCGACGACCACGACCTGGCGCGACCATCGGATTACGCTGATCGACACCCCGGGGCACGTGGACTTTACCGTGGAGGTCGAGCGCAGCTTGCGCGTGCTGGATGGCGCGATTGCGTTGTTCTGCGCCGTGGGCGGCGTGCAGCCGCAGTCGGAGCAGGTCTGGCACCAGAGCGAGAAGTACAACGTGCCCAAGCTGGCCTTCATCAACAAGATGGATCGCACCGGCGCGGACTTCTTCGGCGTGGTGGGGGAGATCCAGAGCGAGTTGGGCGCCAATGCCGTGCCGGTGGTCATTCCCCTCGGCCAGGAGGAGCATTTCCGTGGCCTCATTGATCTGATCACCATGAAGGCCATCCTCTACGATGAGGAATCCGAAGGCCGCGATTTCAACGAGGTGGATATTCCCCCCGAGAAGCTGGAGAAGGCCCGCAAGTGGCGCGCGAATCTGGTCGAAAAATGCGCGGAACAGGATGACGCGCTGGTGGAGAAATTCCTGGAGACCGGCGATCTTTCCGCGGAGGAAATCCAGGGCATTCTGCGCAAGGCCACCATTGCCCGGCGCGTGGTGCCGGTGTACTGCGGCTCCGCGTTCAAGAACAAGGGTATCCAACGTCTGCTCGACGGCGTCATCCACTGCCTGCCGGCGCCCAACGAGATCCCGCCGATCATCTCGGCCCAGGAGGCGGATGTCGACGTCCGCGAGCCCAAGGACGACGCGCCCTTCTCCGCGCTGGCGTTCAAGCTGATGGCCGACAAGCACATCGGCAAGCTGACCTATGTCCGCGTCTATTCCGGCTCGCTGAAGGCCAGCGACCTGGTGCTCAACAGCACCCGCGACAAGACGCAGCGCGTCGGCCGGATTCTGCGCATGCATGCCAACCGGCAGGAGCCCATTGACGCCGCGTATGCCGGCGACATTGTCGCCGTGGTCGGCTTGAGCGAAACCAAGACCGGCGATACGCTCTGCAGCGTGGATCATCCGATCCATCTCATGTCCATCGAGTTCCCGACCCCGGTGGTGTCCATCAGCATCGCCCCGGAGACCAAGGGGGACAACGAGCGGCTCGGCGCGGCTCTGCATCGGCTGGCGGACGAGGATCCGACGTTCGTGGTGTCCTTCGATCAGGAGACCAACGAGACCATCATCTCCGGCATGGGCGAGTTGCACCTGGAAATCATCGTGGACCGTTTGAAGCGCGAGTTCAGCGTCTCCGCCAACGTCGGTCGGCCCGAGGTGGCCTACCGCGAAACGGCGACCATGGCGGTCAAGGGCCAGTACAAGCACGTCAAGCAGTCCGGCGGCCGCGGCCAGTATGCGGACGTGTACCTGAGCCTGGAGCCGACGGGCGCGGGCAGCGGTTTCGAGTTCGTCAACGACGTGGTCGGCGGCCGCATCCCGACCAACTTCATTCCGGCCGTCGAGAAGGGCGTCATCAAGGCCATGCACCACGGCCCGTTTGCCGGCTACCCGGTGGTGGACATGCGGGTCTCCGTGTACGACGGTTCGTACCACGAGGTGGATTCGAACGAATTTGCCTTCCAGGAAGCGGCGCGCGCGGGCTTCAAGCAGCTGTTCCTGAAGGCCGAGCCCACGCTGCTCGAGCCGGTGATGTCCGTCGAGGTGGTGACGCCCGAAGAATTCATGGGCCCGGTGACGAGTTCGGTCTGCCAGCGCCGCGGCAAGATCGAATCCATGGAGAACAAAGGCGCGACGCGCATCATCACCGGCATCGTGCCGCTGGGCGAGATGTTCGGCTACGCCAACGCGCTGCGCACGATGAGCCAGGGCCGCGCCTCCTTCACCATGGTCTTCGAGCACTACGAGCCCGTGCCCTACGCGCTGACCGAGGAAATCATCAAGCGCCGCCGCGAGCAGAACAAGATCCGCTGACCAGGCCCAGTTCTCGTGGGCCTGCCCCGCACTCCTAATCGGAGCGGGGCTTCGGCTGCTCTCGATCCAGTTCTTCGTGGGCGGGGCTTCTACTACTCTGCGAAGTGTCGACTCTGCTTCGCCGTGCGTAGCAGCTCTCTGCTATGCGTAGCGCTTCGCAGAGCATAGTCGCAGAGCAGGGAGCCCCTTCGCTTCCTTCTTCGCTCGGAAGCTTCGCAGGACAAGACGAAGCACGAGCAGCCCCGCGTCCGCAAGCGAAATACAACCGCGGGGCTGGAAGCCCCGCCCACAAGCAGGCCGGCTCCCCGGCTACAGGATTCCGCATTTGCTTCGCCGTAAGGCCTCAGTCACATGGTGGTTCTTAGGGGCGTCACTGGCGATAAGATCATCCTGTAGGCCGGGTCTCCGACCCGGCGAAAGGCGACGCCGGCGGGTTCGGCAAGCTCACCGCCGGCGGTCGCAGCAAGTCTGCGCCCCTATGTGACTGACCCATTACCGGCCGCCCGACTGGCTGCTAGCCAGAATAAAAAACAAGGTGTATATTCCATCAACCCCTGAGCGGGGCGAAGAAAAGGAGTGCGACGATGAAAAAATACCTGGCGGTACTATGGCTGGCCGCGACGCTGACGGCTTCGGCGGGCACAGCCAGCATATTGAGCGGCGATGAAAACTGGCGCATGAATTTCCGGCCGGAATTCCAGTTTTCCAAGGTCGGCGGCGAATTTGCCGGCCTAGCGGGCGCGCAGTTGGGCGTTTCGCTCCAGCGTTCGTTCTACATCGGCGCGGCGGGCTATGGCCTCGTCAACAGCCTTGAGACGCAGGGCCCCGCCAGCCGGCTGAGCGCCCTCGATTTCTGGTACGCGGGCGGGTTCCTGGACGTCACCCTGTTTGCCAACCAGACGGTGCATGGCTCGTTCAACACCGTGTTCGCCGGCGGCCGGGTAAAACCCGGCGGCGCGGAATCGGCCAACGTGTTCGTCGCGTCGCCCGGCGTCACGCTCCAAGTCAAGCTCGCGCCGCTGGTGGAGTTGGGCGTGGGCGCCGGCTACCGCTTCGTCAGCGGCAGCGACCTGCCCACCGACAGCGAACTCAGCAAGCCCTGGTGCAGCATCTTCCTGCGTTTCAACGAGAGCCTGTAAACCGGCAAGCTGTTGATGAAACAGGGCGCAGGCGCGACGCAGGCGTAGCCGCGACATGCTTGTCGCCGGCCGCCGCGATTTTGGCGCGCGCCAGCCGTAAGAGCAACCAACGACGTTCGGCGCGAGGGCACGGAATCGCCGCCGTGGCGGCCATGACCGCCTCCTTCACCGTGGCCGATCTCCAGCGGCTCTGTCCGGGCGTCAGCTTGGATATGATCCGCACCGTATTGGGAAATATGCAGACGGCGCGGCAAGTCGTCTGCATAAAGCGTGGCCGTTCATCGAGTTGGGAACGAATTGGGTAATAGAGCTAATCCGGGTAATAAACTGTGTAATAGCCCGAATAGCTGCACGCTATCTGCGAGCTTGCCGGTGCCCGTCGTTTTCTGGTAATCGCCGGCGGTTGATAATCAACGAATGAAATAGAAAAATCAAAATTGATTTTGCGTAGCTTCGGCTGCTGTCCAAGACGAAACCTGGAAATTTCTGAATGGAGGACGGCGCTTTCGTCCTGCGGCGCCTGCAACGGGAAATGCGGCGCGTTGTGGCAGAGGTGCAGGTAAAACGGCTTCTTCGCCGCCAGCGCTTCGTCAATGAACTTGATGCCGAAATCGGTCCAGAGATCGGTCGAGTACCACTGGTTCGGAAGCGGGCCGCCGCGTGAACCAACGTTGGTGCCGTTGAGGAAGATCTCGGCCTTCGGCGAGTCGGGGTAATAGAATCCGCCGGCGGCGGCGTTGAGGCTGCGGTCGAAGCCGCGCGTCCATGGTGTCACGCCGCGTTCCTGGCCGACGTGCCATTTGCCGCTCATGATGGTGAAGTAGCCCGCGGGCCGCAAGACCTCGGCCATGGTGACGCAACGGTCGTTGAGGTGGCCCTGGTAGCCGGGCAAAGCTTTGTCCTCCATCATGTGGCCGACGCCGGCCTGGTGCGGGTAGAGGCCGGTCAGCAGCGCGCGGTATTATAGAACTGCGTGAAGCGCACGCCGCCCGCGGCGAGCGCGTCGAGGTTCGGCGTCGGGATCTCGCTGCCGTAACAGCCGATGTCGCTGTACCCCATGTCGTCCACCAGGATGACGACGATGTTCGGCCGCGTCCCCGACAGGCCGGCCGCCCCGGCTTCCAGCGTGAGCAGCGCCAGGAGCACGGTCAGTATTCTTTTCATGGTGTTCCGCTAGGCGCTCGCCGGACGCGCCGCCAGGCCGCTTTGAAAGCGCGCTTTCATGGGGTGGAAATTACCACGTCAGGGCTGGGGACGCAAACATCAGCGGCGCACCGACCCAATGAATTAACTTGTTTCCTTTTGTTGACGCCGCTGGAAATAGTTGCTATCAATGATATCTGTTTTACCAAGAGGTGCGCTATGGCCAAAAAACAGATTCTCATTCGGGATCTGCCGGAAGCGTTATACGAATGGATTGAGACCGAACGCCACGCCAAACGTGTATCGCAAAAAGAGTTTTTGCTGAAGGTGCTTGGGAATGCTGCCGCTCATTCCGCGCCGGATACGGGAATAGCGGGGCTTTCGGCATTCAGCCGGATGACTTTGGTGTATTGGAAGAGCAAGAAGTTCTGGCTGGGTAAACTGCTGGAACATCCTGAAATCATGACGCAGGGGCGTACCCTGAAGGAATTGGAGCAGAACATCCGCGAGGCGTTCCTGCTGATGGCGCTGGACGAGGTGCCCGAGAAGTACCAAATCCGCGAAGTGGCGATGGCATGAAACGGCGCGAACTGCTTCGCCGGCTGCAACAGGAAGGTTGTGTCCTGCTTCGTTCCGGCGGACATCATGACATCTATGTGAACCGTCAGACGGGCAAGAAGCAGCCGGTCCCTCGACACAGCGAGATTGACGAGCACTTGGCCAAACACATCCTGCGCTATCTTGGTTTGGAATGAGGTTTACGATGTCCGCCCAGGGGTGTTTAGCGCGGAGTGCCTACGTGAATTTTATGTCTGCTCATCCGTGACGTTCCGCGCTCAGGCCAGGACCGGCAGCGCGCGCACGGCGTCGAGCACGGCCACGAGGGGGACTTCTTCCAGCCGGCCGTCGGGGGCCTGGACAATGCGCACGGCGGGCCCGCGCGGACCCCAGGCCTCGGGATCGGTCGGCCCGAACAGCGCCACCACCGGCAACCCCAGCGCGGCCGCCAGATGCGTGATGCCGGAGTCGTTACCAACATAGGCGCGGCACGCCGCGAGCACGGCGGCCACCTCGACCAGCGCGCAGCCGGTCAGCACGGCGACGTCGGGCAGTTCGCGCGCCAGCACGGGCGCCAGCGGCTGATCGGCCTCGCCCAGCACGAGCAGCGGCGCGAGGTCGTCCCGTAGCGCGCGGATTAACGCGATGAACCGGTCCGCCGGCCAGTTCTTGTGCGGGCTGCCGCTGCCGGGGTGCACCGCCAGCACCGGCCCGCGCAGGCCGCGCGCCGCCAGGCCGTCGCGGCCCCGCTGACGCAGCTCCGCGCGCAGCGCCAACTGCGGACGCTCTGCGCCCTCGGCGTAGAGCGCGAGGGTCTCCAACGGCTGGAGGAACTGCTCGATGGCATGGCCGGCACGCAGGAGCGGCGAGCCATAGATGACCTGACGCGCCCCGGCCATGAGCAGATTCTGGCGGACCACGTCGTCGGGGTCGTGCAGATAGCTGACCACCAAATCGAAGGATTGCACATGCTCCCGCTGCGCGCCGGTGAAGCGGGTCCCCCGGGCAAAGAAGCGGGCCATCTCGGCCTTGTCGAGGGAGACCACCCGCTCGACCAGCCCGCCGGCCAGCGCCAGGTCGGCGATATGCGGATAGCCGACCAGCTCGATGTAGGCCGTGGGCCAGCGCGCCCGCAGCTTCTGCAGCGCGGGCAGCGTCAGGATGAAATCGCCGATTGCGCCGCCGCGTAGCACCAGGATGCGGACTTGTTTAGGTGCGGAGGACATCAAAATACGATCACGCCGAGCACGAGCAGCAGCAGCCCGAACGCCAGACGGGCCAGGCCGCCGCTGCGGCAGCGCGCGTCGGTCCGGGTGGCGAACCCGGCCGCCTGCCGGAAGCGGAACGGGCTGAGCACCAGCACGATGCCCGCCGCGACCCAGGCGTAGGCCAGCACGGTCATGACGAAATGCCACGCCGAAGGATGCCAGCGCGCGGCATTGAGCACCGGATTAGCGAGCAGCAATAGCAAGCCGCCTAACGCGCGCGGCGCCAGAAGTTCGTCCATGAAGAACACGATCAGGCCAAAAGCCAGCGGCGTCAGCAGGAAAAGACTGGGCTTCAGGCCATCGAACCGGCCGAGGTCGGCATGGTAGACCACCCAGCTCGCCCAGACCAGGTCCACGGCTGTCAGCAGCCACGCCGGCCCGCGGCTGCGCGGAAAGGCCAGCAGCAGGCGGCGCAGCGGACCGGGCGCCAGCACGACGGCCAGATTGACCGCCATCATCACCGCGCCCACCGCGCACGCCCAAACAGCTAAAGGTGACATGTCCTAGTCCTCATCTTCACACAGGGGTTTGTTGGCGCTCATTCTGCTGGTTCACCGCGAAATGTCACGCCTGAATCTTGCCGGCCTGGCAGGGAGAAACATTGCATCGGAACGGCGGCGGCGGTATTTTCGACCGCGACGCTTGGGGAGCTGCGGACATGTGCGGACGATTCATGGTGACGGTCAGCCGGCAACAACTGGCGGAACGCTTCGGCGTGGCGGGTAAACTGCCGGCGTTCGAGCCCAACGTCAATATCGCCCCCAGCCAAACGGCGGCGACGGTCGTCGCGGGCGCCCAGACCGGGCGGCGGTTGAAACTGATGCGCTGGGGGCTGACACCATCATGGCCCACCGCCGGCCGCGCGCTGCTGATCAATGCGCGCACCGAATCGCTGGCGGACAAACCGGCCTTTCAGCGGTTGCTGACGCATCAGCGCTGCCTGATTCCGGCCAACGGCTTCTATGAGTGGAAGGCTTTGCCCGGCGGCCGCCGGCAGCCGCTGCGCTATGCCTTGAAGGACGATGCGCTGTTCGCCATCGCCGGCCTGTGGGACACCGCGCGCGATGCCGCAGGCCGGGAAGTCCAAGCTTTCACCATCGTGACGACCGCGGCCAACGCGCTCATCAGCCCCGTGCACGACCGCATGCCGGCGCTGCTCGCGCCGGAGGCGGAGGCTGCCTGGCTCGATCCGGTCGGCCGGTCGCCGGCCGACCTCCTGCCGCTGCTCCAGCCCTGCCCCGCGGATTGGCTGCAGAGCAGCGATGCGTCCAGCCTGCTCGAACGGCCCCGCGTCTCATCCGTGCAAGCCCTGCTGCCGTTTTAACAGGTGGCTCAGCCTCCCGCCGGCGCTAGGCCGGCGTGCTTTTCCGCAATCTGCGCTGCCAGCCGATCCACGGCTTCCAGATCAGCGACGCGCGGCAGGCCGGCGCAGAGCACCGGGTCCAGCACCTCGACCTTCAGGTGCGGCAGCATCTCGGCCGTCTTGCCGATCTGGCCGCGGCTCCAGCCGTAGGAGCCGAGGTAGCCGGCATATTTCACCGGCGGCTTGTAGGCATCCACCAGCGCGGCGACAAACGCCGCCAGCGGATGCGCCCCGCCCAGCACGGCCGGCGCGGCGAACACGATCGTCGCCGCGTCCACCAACGCCGCGGCGAACTGGTCCAGCCGCAGATGGGCCAGCTCGAACGGCTGCACGGACACGCCGCGGGCGGTCAAGCTCTCGATGAGCCGCTGCACAAGCAACGCCGTGCTGCCATGCATGGACACGTATGGCAGCACGACCTTGTTGGCCACCACGCCGCCGGCCCAGCGGCGGTAGGCTTCGAGGATCAGCGCCGGCCGGTCGTACACCGGCCCGTGGCTGGGCGCGATCAGCGCCGGGCCGAGCGCCTGAATGCGCTCGATGTACTTGCGGATCACCACGGGGGCATGCATCAGGATTTGCGCGTAATACATCCGCGCCGCGTCCAGCACCGCCGCTTCGTCCCGCGCCCAGAGGTCGGAGGTCGCCAGGTGCGAGCCGAACAGGTCGCACGGGAAAAGAACCTTGTCCTCCTCCAGAAAGGAAACCATGGTTTCCGGCCAGTGGACCCAGGGCATGTGCAGGAAGCGCAGGGTGCGCCCGCCCAACGCCAGCGTTTCGCCATCCTGCACGGCCTGCAGCCGGTCGGCGGGGACCGCCAGCAGTTCCTGCAGAAACTGGACGCCCTTGGGCGTGGCGAGCACTTTCGCCTCCGGAAAGCGCGCCAGCACGTCCGGAATCGCGCCGGAATGATCCTGTTCCGCATGGTGCGCGACGAGGTAGTCAATCCGTTCGACGCCCTCCAGCCGCTGGAACAGCACCGCGCGGAACGCCGGATCCACCGCATCCAGCAACGCGGTCTTCTCGCGGCCGCGCACCAGGTACGCGTTGTAGCTTGTGCCCCGCGGCAGCGGAATCAGTTCGTCGAACAACTGCCGCTGCCAGTCCACGGCGCCCACCCACTCGATCCCCGGCCTGATTTCCCGTCGGTTCATTTTCCCTCCGCGCAACGGCCTATAATAGCAACATGCTTATCAGGCGGCGCGCCTCCTGTAAATTCTGTTATCCCTTCGCTGTATCATTCCGTACACCGTCTTCGCGATACACCCGGCATCCCGCGGTCAAGCTGCGCCCTGGCGGACACAGCGGTCATGTTCGGCGGCGGGACACCCGAGCGCCACCAGGGCTGTGGCGTTATTTCGGAAGCTGCGCCGCCTCTTTCAGCCGCTGCCACTGCTGCTCGATGAGGCGGTCCACGTGGCCGTCGAGGAACAACACGTTGCGCGTGCCATCGGCGGCCGGCGTCTCCTCGTAGAACAGCACAACCTTGTCGGTTTTTTCGAACTCGGCCGGCTTGCGCCCCGCAAGCGCAGGGTTGGGCCGATACGGCTTCTTGCTCTGCGGCTGGAGAAAAACGTCCTTGCTGCCGGCATATAAAATGAGCTCCTGCTCCGCGGAGCGGATATTGGTGAGCAGCGGCAGCGCCTTGCGTTCGCTGATGTAGGTGTTGACCGCCACGCCCAGCTTGCGCAGGTTCTTGGCCGATGCATCGCTGTGCTCCTGGACGCGTTTCTCGTCCTCCGTCGCCGCGGCCGCTTCATTGCCGGTCAGCTCGAAATCGAGGTTGAACGGGCGGATGTCGGTGAAGCTGCCGGCGGTGCGCAGGTTCAGCAGCGAGAGGCTCAACATCGTCTGCGCGGTCGGCTTCTCGGGTTCGGGCGGCTGGCCGGAGCGCATCAGCGCGTTCAGCTTGGCCGCATCCAGCGCTTTGTTCTGGGCCGCGTAGGCGACGAGGTAGCTTTCGTTGCCGATGGTGATGGTCTGGCCCTTGGTGTAGGACACGCTGGATCCCATGGACCCTGCGCGCGCGCCGTAGATCAGGGCCAGCGGATTAGCCGTGTCCGAGCCGCTGCTGGGACTGACCCGCCGCCAGGTGTCGTCGAGGCTGCTCAATTTGATGGTCAGGGGCATCGTCTTGCCCGACAACGCTTCCTGGAGCGTCATGGTTTGCGCCGCCGCCGCACCGGCGAGGCCCGCGGCCACCATCACACCGAGGATCGTTTTCATGTTAGTCCACTCCTTCCGTGTTGTCGCCGCCGATCACGCCGCCCCAGTCATCGTCTCCGTCCGCTTTCGGGCGCGGTGCGTAGATGTGGAATTGCACACGGCTGAACGCGTCGAACGCCGTGGTCACGCGGCCGCAGTTCTCGGTGCTGCCGGCCAGCACCTGGTCATTCATTTTTTCCAGCGTCAGGGTGAAGCGGCTGCCGTCCAGAAACGACGCCCGCACGTCGCCGGCCTGCCGGCGGGCCATCCCGGCTTTCTGGCCGGCAAGTTCGATCAGGACGATCCGCTCCAGCGGCACTTTCATCTCCGAAAAACTGGTCGTCAAAACCGCTTCATCCTTGGCGATGCTCTTGACCATGCCGCTGACCTTGTCGCCGTTGGCGAAGCGGACCAGGTCGTCGCCGCTGGGCGCCACGCCGGCCGCCTCGCCCTCGAGCCGGCCATCCCACTGTGTGACCACGATGTTGGAGACGCGGAATTGGCCCTGCCCCTGCGAAGCGAAGATCAGCCCCTTGCCGCTGCCTACAAACTCCTCCGTATCGGTCCATTGTTTCACCAGCTCCTGGTCCAGGAACAAGGCGATGGTTTTCTTGGCCTTGTTGACGCGGATGGAGGCGCGGGTTTTGCTCTTATTTTGGAATTTGGGGATCTCCACGCTGCTGCCCATGTTGTTCGAGCCGCGATTGGGCGACGTGCGGTTCAGATACACGCTGGTGCCGTTCATCTGCAACATGTAGCCGCCGGAACTGTACAGGTTGCTCAGATTGCTGTAGTAGAACCCGACTTGGAAATACAAGGGCCCGTGCCACACGAGGTCGAACTCGATGTTCGCCATGTCGGGCAGGTTCACATTGCGGCCGAGGCCGCCGCCGCTGCGGAGCGGGCTGTAGAAAGCGCCCCCTTTGTACTTCCAGGAGTTGCGCGGACCTTCGGCGGCGGTCCAGCCCGTCAGGCCCGTCGGCCCCGCGTACACCGCTTCGGGCTGCGCGGCGCGGCAGGCGATCCGCTGGACCATGGCCCGCTTCAGCTCCAGCCGGCCCGCGTACCAGGTGTCGAGCTTGAGCACTTTGTCGTTCAGCGCCATCACGTCGCCGGCGAGCCGGTCACCGTTCGTCAGCTCGACCACTTGCCGATGCGGCGTGCGCGGCGTGCGCGGCGGCCGGGGCGCGAGCTGCAGCTCCAGCACATTGTCCGGGTTGAAGGAGACGGGGTCTTTGATGTCCGTGCGTCGCCAACGCAGCGCGCCATCCGCCTCCACGCTCACGAGCGTGCCGTGCAAGGCGTCGCCATTGCTGAATTTCAGCAGATCGCCGTCCGCTGCCGGACGGCTCGGCGCCTCGCCGGTCTCCGGCTTGACCACGGCGGCCACGCTTACTGTCCGCGTGCTGGTTGCCGCCGCCACCGGCTGAGGCGCCGCCACCTCCAACGCGCCCGGGACCTTCCCGGCCGCCCATAGTAAACCCAGCAAGCCCAGCGCTGTTATTTTCATCGCTCCGCTTCTCCCGGTTTCCGCGTTCGTGCGGCCGTCACGGCCATCAAAACACCGCGTAGTAAAACACCCGTACGCACACCCGACAAGCTCATTCCCGGCCGGGCGCAGACCCTTCTGTGAAAGCCAGGGTTTCGCCCGCCCGCTCCTCTCCCGCCTTCGCTCCGCGACCTAACTATAGACCATCCGGCCGGATAGTCTATGGTTAGGTCTCACAAACGGCTAATAATCTGCCGGGCCAGGGTTCTATGGGTCTGATACACCTGCTGACCCAGATAGTTGTCGGGCCACAATTCCGCCGGCAAGAGCGGATCCGCCTCCATGACGGTCAAGTAGGCAGACTGCTGTTCGCGCAACAGGGCGATCAATTTATCGGCCGACCATGAGCCGGTTGAAAGTTGCTGGCGTGTTTCGGCCAACGCTGCCAGGAACCATGTGTGCGCCTGATGAAGTTGGTGAAAATCCCAGGCCGCCGCGGCCAGTGCTGGCCCAGACTGTCCCAGTACGGTGCGCGCCTCAAACAAGAAGGCATATTCATCCAGGCCTGCCGCATGGGTCAGATCATCGAAATCGTGCCGGATATCCCTCGCCGAGAGCCACACACTGCCCTGTAAATTGCCCATACGCAAATGTTTAAGATAAACACGCAGCACCTGCCGGTACCCGTGCTTGCTCTCCGGAATGTCATACACCAGCACATACCACCGCCCCGGCCAGGACTGGCGCCATAACCGCTCCGGCTGCAGGGTCGCGGACACACGACGCAGGCCTGCGGGCGCCAAGCTGAGATGGCGTGTATCCCCCAGCAAATCGGTCTGCACCACCAACCCCTGGCGCCGCAGCCGGTGTGCCGCCATGAAATAGGCGTTGGGCTTGAAGCCGCGGGATAAAGAAAAGTAACGGCCCCGCGCGGCCACGACCCGCCCGAGCAGAAACAACAGATCGAGAACCTCGTCGGTCACGCGCCGCGCCAGTACCCGTGGACAGAATTGCGGATGATGTAACCACGTCGCTTTCATTCCACCACCTAACATTATACGTTCCGGCCGGAACATATAATGTTAGGTTCAGTAGTGCAAGACAAACTGCGCGGCCGACATTGGCTATCATGATGGCGACGGGCTGGGCCAGGTGTGATGGACCCTGTTTACCGGGCAGGAACACTCCTGCGGAAGACTTTCAGTTCTCCTCCGAAAAACTTTCAGCCCGGCATCAACACGCGCCATAATGAGCAACATCCGGCAGCGCGGCCCGGACGCCGATCAGCGCTCATAGATCGGCAGAAAACGATAATTCAGCGCCATCGAAAGCAGCGCGGTGGCGGTGGTGAAGGCGTCGCCATAGGGACCCTCCCAACCGCCCGCGGCGCCTTGCACACTGAACAACCGCTGCAGGTTGGCCGCGTTCCAATCGCGCCACACGCTCATGTCCGCCTGAAACCAGGCCTGGGCCGCGTAGTAGAGATAGTAGAAATAATACTGCCCGGCATCCTGTTCGCCGTGCGACTGCAGGAAATTCCACGCGCCGGCAAACAGCCGCGAATCCTTGCGCTTGGCCAGCGCCGCCACCAGCGTGCCGATCGCGGTGCGCGGGCCGTTGCCGGATTCCTTGCCCGTGTAGCCGATGCCGCCGTCAGCGCTCTGGCAGGCGCGATAAAACGCCAGCCCTTTCTCGATCGCCTGGTCGGGAATCGCCAGACCGGCGTTGCGCGCGGCCAACAGGGCGACCAGCTGCGCGCCGCTCACGGTTGTGTCGGCATCGTCGGCGGTCGGCGTATAGCGCCAGCCGCCCTGCCGGTTCTGCGCCTGCGAGGTCAGGATCAGGTCCACGGCCTTTTTCAGCGCCGGGCCGATGCGCGGATCGTTCACGGCGCCGTAGGCTTCGGCCAGCGCCAGCGTGGCGAAGCCGTGCTGATACATGGAAGAACCCATGTAGCCGTTGCCGGCGGTCTGGCTCTTGAGGATGGCGTCCACGGCGCGGCGGCAGGTCGCGGCATACGGCCCGTAGTTGGGATCGTCGCCGTGCGCGAGGATCGCCAGCAGCGCCAGCCCGGTGATGCCCGGCCCGCTCTGCTGTCCACTCCAGTTGCCGTCCGACCCCTGGCTCCGCATCAGGTAATTCAGGCCGCGCACATAGGCCGCTTCCAACTCCGGCGGGATCGGATCGCCGTGATAGGTGTGGCCGTCCTGCGCCCAGCCACGTCCGGCGGCCAGCAGCAGCCCGCACAAGATCCAACGGCAGCGCGTCATGGTTTCACTCCTGCGCCGCGCAACGCGGCTTCCGCCTCGGTGGCGCTGAAAAATTCCTGCAGCACGTCGCGGTATTCCGCGGGCAGCGCGCCCGCATCGTTCCCGCCGCTCTGGCGCACCCGCCGGCGGCCGTCGGCCGCGCCCGCCGCGTTGCCGCCGAAGCGCGCGTTCTCGCGGTCGGTGGTGCCGCCGGCGGTGTTGCCGCCCGGCCTTTTGGCCGTCAGCATGGCCGCCAGTTCCTGCGCCGACGGTTCCGCGCTGCCGGTGGCGCCTGACGACGGCTGCACCATGCCGGCAAGGGTCTCGATCACGGCGGTCTGCAGCGCGATGTTGCCGCTGTCAGTCGCGCCCTCGCGGAAACGCCCTTCGACCGCTTCCATCATGCCGGCCAACTGTTCCACGCCCTGCGCCACCTGCGGGAATTTCGTTTTCTCCGCCAGCTTGCGCGTATTGGCGGTCACTTCGCCCTGCAGTGCGCCCAACGCGGCGCTGAGGGTCGCATGCGGCAGCGAGCCGGCTTTGATCTCTCCGGCCGCGCGGGTCTGTTCGCGCAGGCTCTCCTGCCGGACGCGCGCGCGCATCAGGCCCAGCAGCACGTCGGCCTCGATCTGCTGCTGCTCGCCGCTGCCGCCGCCGCCCCCGCCGCCGGCCTTTTCCAACTGGTCCGCCCAGGCGTTCAGTTTGCCTTGGAGCCGCTGCGCTTCGCCGATGGCCTGGCCGCCCATGTTCTTTGCGATCGTCGCGCCCAGCTCGCGCATTTCCCCGGCCACGTCCGGCGCGCTCATGGCCTGCCGCACCTCCTCATACGCTTCCTTGCGCGTCAGGGTATAGAACCCGGCGAGATCGTCGTGCACCGCCTGCGTCGCGCGCCGGTTCCGCTCCTGCTCGGTCCCGGCGGCCGCCAGGCGCCCCCGCTCCGGCGCCGGCAGCCGGTCCGCCGGCAGGCCGGCGGTGGCCGGCAGGTCGTGTTGCAAAGCGCCGGCGATCTCGTTCTGCTTCTTCGCGGCGTCGCGCAGGCGGTTGACGAAATTGCGGGCCGCCATCTGGTCGAGCGCCGCCTGCGCGCTGCGCTGCATCGCGCGCATCTGCTCCAGCGCCTGCGCCTCCTGCTGCGCCGCGCGGTCGGTCTGCGGCTGCCGCTCCTGGGGGTCGGCTTGCGCGCCCGCCAGGGCCTGCGCCGCCCGGGCCATGGGCTGCGCCGCAATCTGGCGCATCTGGCTGGAGTTCTTCTGCCAGTCGCGCAGCGTGGCGTTGTCAATCTCGGTGTTGCGCAGCCCTTCGCGCGTCAGCTTATCCAGCTCGGCGGCCAGTTGTTCCAGTTGCCGGGCGTTGGCGCGTTCGCCCTGCTCGTTCTCGCGCAGTTCGCTCGCGGCTTTTTCGCTTTGCAGCTTTTCCGGCGGCTGCGCGGCCAGTTCCGCATTGGCCAGGAGCAGCCGCTCCTCCTCGCGCGCGAGGTCGTCAAGCCGCGCCAGCAGGTTGCGCGCCTGTTCCTGCAGCAGCTTGGCGTGCTCGGCGCGGCCCAGCACATACACGCGGAATACCGCCGAGGTCGCGGGTGCGCGGCCCGGCAGATAGTCCAGCGCCTGGGCGCACAACGCGATGGTCACGCCCTCCGGCACGCCCCAGGCCAGCGGCGCGATCCGGCAGGCCGCGTTCGTCGCGAGGCAATCCGGCGCGCCGGCGGCCAGCAGCCGGGTGGTGACATTTGATGGCAGCGACGCGACCGCGGCGTCGCGCTCGCGTTCCAGCCACCAGTCGAGCCAGACGCGCTGCAGGCCGTAATCGTCCTTCGCGGCCACGCGCAGTTCCACGACCTCGTCCGGCAGCACGGCCACGGCGCCCGCGAGGCCTTCGCATTGCAGCGCCGGCGGCTCGTCCGGCCGGCCGCTGAGTTCGAGCCGGTACGGCGCGGCGCAGCGCAGCCGGTAGGTGTCGGTCCAGACAAACGTCAGCGTGCGCGCGGGCGCCGGCTCCGCGCCGGCCGCGGGCTCCGTCAGGACGAGCGCCGGCGAGCGGAAACTTTCGTTAGTCACGGGCAGCGCGGCGGCGGCGCCGTTGGTCCACGCCGCGCTGCCCAGCGCGCGATTGGCCCGGCCCGCGAAGCTGACCCGCGCGCCGTACAGCAGCGCCAGCCGGCCGTTGCTCAGGATTTCCGTGGACGCCGGGCGCTGGAGATAGTCCGGCCAGACGATGTGCGCCTGCAGCCGCAGCAGTTCCGGACGGAACAGCGGACGAATCCGCATGGACTTGATGAAATCGCCCGCGCGCACGCTGACGTTTGTCTGGACCGACACCTAAGCTCAGGATGGCGCGGCCGCCGCGGAACGACGCGCGCACCACCGGCTGTTCGCCCAGCCGCGCGCGAATTTCCGGCGGCCGCCAGCGCGACCAGCCGCTCAGCCCGCAGGCGATCTCGAACGGCTCGCCGTGCGGCGTGACGAGCTCGTCCGGCAGCGCTTCCAGCGACACAAAGGTGAAGCGCTCGACCGCCGCCAGCGGCTGGAGCCAGCGCCGCAGCGCGTTGCGCGCCGCCGGCGGCGCGAGCACCGCCGCCCCGAGCGCGAGCAGCAGCAGCAGCCCGAAAGCGAACGCTAGCCGGCGCGGCCGCTGCACCGGCGCGGCCTGGGCGAAGTCGTAGTGCTGCGATTCCGCCGCCACCTGCGCCAGCGCCGCGCGCAGCAGCGCCGGCGAGGCGCGCCGCTCCGCCGCGCCGCCGTCCTCGGACAGCTCCACCACACCCAGCAGCCGGTCGCCCAGCCGCGGGAACTGCCGTTGGACCAGCCGCGCAAGCTCGCGTCCGCTGCGCCGCCGCCAAAGCCAGTGACGCAGCCACCAGACGCCCGCGCCGCCCAGCGCCGCCGCGCCCACGAGCATCAGCAGCGCGCGCAGCGCCGCGGGCGTATCGCAGAACCGGTCGAGCGCGAAGACCAGCAAATAGGAGAGCAGCAGCCCGCCCAGCGCGCCGCAGAACGCCGCCAGCGTCTCCAGCCGCCGCAGGCGGCGCTCGAACACGGCCAACTGCGCCTGCAACCCTGGCGGCAGGACGATGGCTTGCCCGTCCTTGAAAATACCGGCGCCAGACCGTTCCGCGTCAGGCGTCTTTTGTCGCTGGCTCTGGTTCACAACGCCCTTCCCGACAATTTGGTGGGCGGGGCTTCCAGCCCCGCGTTGTCTTTGCGGTTGCTGGTATTGCGCGGGACTGCTCGTGCTTCGTAACGAAGGCCTACTTCGCAGAATAGCAGAAGCTCCGCCCACAAGACCGGCATGCTTTTCCAGGGTTTTGTACCGTGCATCACGCGACCCTCATCCCGACTTCATATCCGCCCCAGCCATTTCCGCCCGACCCAGTGGGCGCTCAACAAGGCGACAATAAAACCCAGCCACAGCGGATGGCACCACAAGCGGAAGATTTCCTCCTCCGGCCGCCGCTCCGGCAACACATTGAGCCGCGCGACAAGCCGGTCAAGCTCGGCGGCCGCGCCGAACTCGCCTTCGGTGACCGCGGCGATTTCGCGCAGCACGTCGGGGCGCGCCGGCCGGCCCACCTGCTCGCGCTGCGGCTGATGCACGTGCAGGGTTGCGGCGACTTTCCGCCCGGTTTCAACGCACTGCGCTTCGACCGCGTACGCGCCGCCTGCGCGCGGCACGTACCCGCCAGTGGACACGCCCCAACCGCCCGGCTCGGGAGTGAGGTCCAGCGTTTCTGCGCGGCCCGACGGCGCCCGAATGCAGACGCGCACGGTGCCCTGCGCCAGCGGCTGGCCGGCGGCGTCGAACGCGGTGGCGTGCAGGAACACGCGGTCGCCGACATCCGGCGCTTCCGGCGCGTAGAAGAAGCGCAGGCCCTCGGCGTGCGCCAGGTGCCGCTGATGCGCCATCCAGCGGATGACCTGGCCCCAGAAGCGGTAGTGATAGGTGTCCTCGACGCCGCGCCGCCAGCGCCAGGCGGCGTCGGTGCCCATGAACAGCACGCGGCCGTTGCCGGACGGGCGCGCGACGAGCAGCGGCAGACGGCCGTATTGGTTGCGCGCCTCGGAGTGCACGGCGAGCACGTCGGCGCCGGGCCTGGCGCGGAGCACCGGCGCGTACCAGAAGAAGCCCGGCAGGCCGCGCCAGAGCGCCTCGTTCTCCGCCGGCGTCGCGCCGAGCATCGTCAGGAGATGATCGCGGCCGCGCGTGGTCAGCGCCAGCCGGGATTCGAGGCCGAAGCCGTGTCCGCGGGACGCCGCGGCGTCCAGGGTGACCGGCAGCAGATCGCCGAGCGCCGAGTGCACCAGCGTCAGCTCGCGGCCGTCGCGGCCCGGCAGGAACACCAGGCCGCTGGCCTGCTGCTCGACCAGCCCTTTGAGCAGTTGCGCCTGCTCCTCGGTCAGTTCGCCGGGGCCGACGCCGATATCGCCCAGGAAAACCACGTCGTATTTGCTCAACTCGTCGCGCGCCGCCGGAAACGCCGCCAGGTACTCGCGCCCGCCGCCAACCTCCAGGCCCGGATGCAGCAGCAGCGTGTTGACGCGCACGCCGGGGTCGCGGAGCAGCGCGTTGCGGAGATAGCGGTATTCCCAGCGCGGCTTGGTTTCGATCAGGAGCACGCGCAGGATTTCGCGTCGCAGTGCGATGCGGAACGAGCGCGCGTTGTTGTCGACGCGCGTCTCCTCCGGCTCCACCGGCAAGCGGACGGTGAAGGTCTGCTCGCCCTCCGCGTCCGGCGTCAGCACCAGCGCGCCCTGCATCTGCGCCATCGGCGGCAACACCACCGGCTTGCGCACGACGACGCCGCGCGGCCCTTCCAGCGTCAGCGTCGTGCTGACCTCGCGGTTCAGGTGGCTCTGGATGGTGAACGGCAGGTTGATCTGCTCCTCCATCAGGCCGTAGGCCGGGGCGGAGACCGATTGCAGTTCCAGGTCGGGCAGGAACTGGTCGCTGCCGGCGGCAACCGCGAACACGGGGATCTGTTTGAGGCGCAGGCGTGTGGCGGCGGTGACCGGCGGCGGGCCCGCATTCCAATCGCCGTCGCTGACGAGCAGCACGGCGCGCACCTGCGCGGCGTCGCGCAGCGCCAGCTCCAGTGCACCGTTGAGGTCGGTGCCGGCGTCGGCGATCGCCGCGGGCGCGGTATTGGTCGGCGGCGTGGCAAATTCCGCCACGCGCACGTCATAGCGGTTCTCCAGCGGCGCCCAGAACTTGCGCGCGCGTTGCGCGGCGAGCCAGTCGGCGCGGCTGAGCGCGCCGTGGGCCCCGCCAGCGACCACGTCCCGGGTGGCCATGCTGCCGGAGGCATCGCACAGCACAAGCACCTGCGGGCGCTCGGTGCGCGGCAGCACACGGACGCGCTCCGGCTTGAACAGGGTGCAGGCAAAGGCCAGCACCGCCAGCACGCGCAGCCATTCTACCGCGCGCGCGCCGCGCCGCAGCCGTTCGCGTTCGCGCTGCACCTGCCGCCAGCCCAGCAGCGCGACAGCCGCCACCGCCAGCAGCGCGGCCAGCGCTTTCCACCAGGCCAGGTCGAAGGACCAGAACACGTGGTTCATGGTGGGCCTCCGGCGGGCTTCGGCGGCGCGATTTCCTGGAGGGTCAAATAGGCCTCGAGCACCAACAGGGCCAGGCCGAGCAGGACGAACAGCGACCAGATCTCGTTCTGATTGGCCGCGCCGTTCTCGGCGGCGACGTGCTCCTCGGTCACCGAGCAATCCACGCCCGGCAGCAACCGGCGGGTTTGCGCGGCGGTCAGCGGTTCATACACATCCTCGGCCGCCGGACGATTCAGCGCGAGCCAGCGGTCGCCGCTGCGCCAGACGCCCGCCTGCGTCAGCGGATCGCTCGCGCCGGGCGGCGCGAGCGGCGTCCAGACGTCTTTGGCCGCCGCCGGCCGCCACTCGCCGCAGAGCGCATTTTCCGCCGTCGAGAAGCGCGCCGCGCCCTGTTCCAACATGCGCTGCACCATCGGCACCAGCACGCGGCCATCGCCGAGGTCCGACCAGTCGGGCAGCGGCAGCGTGGTGCAGGCATAGAACGTCCCGCGCCCCAGGTTACGCCGCGCCAGGAGCGGCTGGCCGTCGGTATAGGACGCGAGCGTGATCCAGCCGGCGGGGCGCGGGCCGGCAGGCGGCGCGCTCAACTCGTGCAGCGCCGCGCGGCGCGTCACCGCCAGTTGCGCCACCGGCAGGTTCAAACCCGCGGCGGTGCGTTCCAGCGGACCTTCGCGCTCTTCCCAGTAGGCGACGCGGAAAGGCTGCGCGGCTTCCGCCGTCGCGAGCGCGCCCCAGGCGAAGGCCGCCGGCCCGTTCGTGCCCGGCGCGGCACGGCCGCCCGTCGGCGGCAGCAACAGCACCACGCCGCCGGCTGTGACGTAGCGGTTCAATTCCTCCCACGCCGGGCCGGCCGGCGGCGCGCCCTGCCAGACGATCAAACCCACTGTGCCGGCGGTCAGCGCGCGGACCGCGCCCGGGGCGGCCAGTTCGCAGCGCCGCGAGCCGGTCGCCGACGGCGCCACCGCGAGCTGGAGCCAGCGGCCCGCCGCCGGGTCCTCCGCGACCACGAACCCGTGCTGCGGCGTTTCGCCGCCGTAGACGAAGTAGAGTTGGTTGTCGCGCAGGTTGTCGTCCGCCGGCAAGGTCCACGCGCCCCAGCCGGAGGCGCTGTCGGACGGCAGCGTCTGGTTCCAGTCGTCGCGCGCGGCGGCGCTGGCGAATTCCACGACCGCGCGCTGGCCGTTGAGCGTGGTGGTCACCGGCAGCGGGGCGGGCCACGGCGCGGCCTGCCGGCAGGTGGCGCTCACGCGCACGGTCCGCTTTTCGCCGACGCGCCCGGCGCGCACCTCGCGCAGCGCCAGCGCGCGATTGGCCGGCGCGAAGGCCGGCAGCGCCAGTATGCGGACGCGCACGCGCGGCGAAAAACCCGCCAGGCGCGCCGCGAGGTCGGCCCACGCCCGGTCGTCGGGATGCCAGTTGCTCGACTGCAAATCGGAAACGGCCCAGATGTCGGTGCGGCCGGATTTGTTCTTGAGCATCCAGTCCAGCGCCGCGCGGAACAGCGCGGGCCAGTCGGCGGCGGTATCGGTCGCGCGCGCCAGGTTCATGCCGGCGAGCGCCTCCGGGCCCGCCAGCGCCTGCGGCGTCAGCGTGGCGCTGTCGATCAGCACGTAGCGGCTGCCCGTGCCGTTGAGCCGGCCGGCCTCGGCCAGCAGGCGCAGCGCCTCCTCGCGCTTGGCGAGGCGGCGGCGCGGGTCGAGCGTTTCCATGCTCGCGGAGCGGTCGAACAGAATGAGCACCGTGTCGGGCCGGCCGCCGAAGGTCAGGCCGAGCCAGCCGCCGGCCAGCGGCCGCGCGGCGGCCCACGCCAGCAGCGCCAGCGCCAGCGCCCGGCAGGCGAGGATCAGCCACTGGCGCAGCCGCGCCCGGCGCGTGCTACTGCGCGCGGCGCGGACCAGGAACATCATCGCGCCCCAGGCCAGCGAGCGGAAGCGCAGCCGGTTGAGCAGGTGGATGATCAGCGGCACCGTCAGCGCGCTCAGGCCCCACAACAGCGTTGGCTGCAGCAGGGTCATGCCGCGCCCCCCGCGGTGGCGGTGCGCAGCCGCTGCAGGATGAAGGCGCCCAGCACCTGCTCGTAGTCGCGGTCGGTGACGACGCGCTGGTAGTCCACGCCGAACTCGCGGCTGCCGCGCTGCAGTGTTTCGAGGTGCGCGTCGAACTCGCGCCGATAATCGGCCGCCATCAGGGCGGGGTCGGTGATGAGCTGGAACGAGCTTTCCAGATCCACAAAGCGCATCGGCCGGTCGAAGTCGAAGTTGACCTCGTCGCGGTCGAGCAGGTGAAAGAGCGCGAGGTCGTGCTTCTGATAGCGCATGTGCTGGCAGGCGTTGATCAGCGGCGCGGCCTCGGCGAAGAAATCGGAGACGACGATCACCAGCGCGCGCCGCCGGATTTTTTCGGCCACGTCGTGCAGCGCGCGCGGCAGGTCGGCTGCGCCGCCCGGCTGCACAGCGGCGAGTGCGTCGAAGATGGGGCGCAGGTGGCCGGGCGAACGGCGCGGCGGGATTTCCCGCGCGCCCCGGCCAGTGATGATCGTCAGGCCGACCGCGTCGCCCTGGTGCACGAACAGGTGCGCCAGGGTGGCCGTGAGGCGCAGGGCGTAATCGAGCTTGCGGCCGTGGCGGCCGGCGTAGCCCATGGAGCCGGTGGCATCGAGCACCAGCATGCAGCGCAGGTTCGTGTCGGCTTCGAATTCCTTGATATAGAAGCGGGCGGTGCGGGCGTAGACGCGCCAGTCCACGTGTTTGATCTCGTCGCCGGGCGCGAGCGGCGCACCAGTTGGACCACGTGCTCGTACACGTGGTCCGGCACCGGCACGCGGCGGACGACC
>JAPLSZ010000049.1 GCA_026398385.1 Kiritimatiellota bacterium
ATTTCTTTTCGTTCCTCTTCATGCTCATCCCTCCTGTTGCTTCCGCCTTGCCCCTGCGCCCTACGGATAATCAAAGGCCACCATATCCAGCACCCGCCCGCCGTATTCCCGGAACGTATACAACACGAGCGCCAGCATCGCCAGCGTGCCCAGCAGCAGGCCGGTCGCCACCACATACTCCACCATGGCCTGCCCGCTGCGTCCCGGACGGTCAAAACCTCTGCAGCCCTTGATGTTCATCGCATCATCACCATCGAACACAGCATAGTTTACGCCAAGAACAGCGCAAAGCAACAACTATCTTGCAGTCAGATCACCGGGCGGCGCAGGGCCCTGCTGCGGGGCGGATTCGACCCGTTCGACCACTTCGACAAGCTCAGGGCCGTCACGCTCATCGCAGGCGGGTTCGATCACCTCGAGGCTTTCCAGGTACAGTTCGTGGCCGCCCAGCAGCTCGATACCGGCCTGACCGCAGGCGCCGCACAGAAAAACCGGCGGCGCCAGCGCGCCCCGCCAGCCACACGCCGGGCAACGCGCCTCCAGGGGCAGGAGGCGCAAATCCAGCCGCGCGCCGGCGGCCGGCGTGTTCTTCGTCAGCAGTTCGTAGGCAAATACCAGCGCCTCCGGCACCAACTGATGCTGCTGGCCGGCCACCACGCCCACGGCGCGCAACGCGCCCGGCGGCACCTGGCGGCGGGTCAGTTCCTCCAGCACCGCGGCGACCAGGTTCTGGCAGATGGATATCTCGTGCATATTTGCGTTCTTCACGGATTTTCAGATCGTCCGCTTCAGCCATGCCGGGCCTCCTGCAGGGCTTGCCGCAGCAGAAAGTTCATGCCGCCAATCAGCAGATAATCCACGCGGTGGCGGTTCAGCGTTTCCAGCAGGCGATCCACATTCATGGCGGCAGTTTACACCGGCCGCGCCGGTTTTGCACGCCAGGAATCACGGCGGAATCCGAATTGACAGCGCCCGTTTTGTCGGCATACTGGGCCGTGGAACTGTGACCCCGAAAGGATGATGGCTATGAAAACGATCAAGCAGCTATTGGTGACCAAAGGCTCCACCGTATGGACGATCGGGCCGGAGGCTTCGGTTTTTGACGCGCGCAGGCGGATGGCGGATAAGGGCATTGGCGCGCTGCTGGTGAGGGAGGGCAAGCGCGTGGCCGGTGTATTTTCCGAGCGCGATTATGCCCGCAAAGTGGTCCTGCAGGGCAAGGTTTCCAAAAATACGCCCGTCAAGGATGTCATGTCCACCGCGGTCACGAAGGTGAGCCCGGAGCAACGCATCGAGGAGTGCATGGCCCTGATGACCGATAAACGGATCCGGCACCTGCCGGTGCTCGATAACGGCGAGTTGGTCGGCATCATCTCCATCGGCGATCTGGTCAAGGAGATCATTTCGGAGCAGGCGTTTTTGATCAAGAATCTCGAGCAGTATATCAGCGGGGCACCCATGGGTTGAGGGCCGGAACCGCCGACCGGATCGTTCGCCAGCCAGCGGGCTGTGGCCGGCCACGCCGGAGCGGTCTTGATACTCCAAGGTTAGTCATGGAAAAAACCATACACGCGGTGATCAATAAGTATAATGGCGACGAAACGCGTCTCATGGATATCCTCCTCGATATCCAGGCGGAGCTGGGTTACCTGTCCGACGCGACGATCGCGTGCGTCGCGAAGACGTTGAATATTCCGCAGGTGAACGTTGAGCAGACGGCTTCTTTTTACCATTTTTTTGCCCGCGCGCCTCGCGGCGCCTGCACCGTATATCTCAACGACAGCGTCGTCGCCGGGTTCAACGGCCGCGCCGCGGTCGCCCGCGCGTTCGAGGAGGCGGCGGGCTGCTCCTTCGGGCAGGTTTCGCCGGATGGCCGCATCGGGCTGTTTGACACCGCCTGCATCGGCATGAGCGATCAGGAACCCGCCGCGCTGATCAACGACGAGGTCTTCACCAGCCTGACGCCCGCCCGCGCCCGGGAGCTCGTCGCCGGTTTGCGGGCCGGGCAAACGGTCGCGGCCCTCAAGGGCGACCGCCTCGGCGACGGCCAGAACGCGCACCCCCTGGTGCGCGCCATGGTGCGCAATAATATTTGCCGCCGGGGCGCGATCGTGTTCGACGATTACCAGCCGGGCGCGGCGCTCCGGCGCGTAGTCGCCATGAGCTCGAGCGAAGTCATTGCGCTGGTCAAGGCGGCCAACGTGCGCGGTCGCGGCGGGGCGGGCTTCCCCACGGGCAATAAATGGGAATTCGCGCGCCGGGCGCCGGGCGATGTGAAATATATCTTCTGCAATGCCGACGAGGGCGAGCCGGGCACGTTCAAGGACCGCGTCATCCTCACTGAGCTTCCGCAACTGGTGTTCGAGGGGATGGCCATCGCGGGGTATGCCGTCGGCGCGCAGCAGGGCCTGCTCTACATCCGCAACGAATACCGCTATCTGCGCGCCTACCTCGAGCAGACGCTGGCCGACCTGCGGGCGCACCACCAGCTCGGGCCGTCCATTGCGGGCCAGGCGGGCTTCAACTTCGACGTCAAGATCCAGTTCGGCGCGGGGGCGTATGTCTGCGGCGAGGAATCGGCGCTGATCGAATCGGCCGAGGGCCGGCGCGGCGAGCCGCGGGACCGCCCGCCGTTCCCCGTGGAGAAGGGTTATCTCCAGCGCCCGACGGTCGTCAACAATGTCGAGACGCTCTGTTCCGTGGTCAAGGTGATCCTCCGCGGGCCGGAATGGTACAACTCCCTGGGCACGGCGGAATCGAAGGGCACGAAGGTCCTCAGCGTCTCGGGCGACTGCGCGCAGCCCGGCATCTACGAGGTCGCCTGGGGACTCACGGTCAACGACATCCTGAAGATGGCCGGCGCGCAGGACGTGCAGGCCGTGCAGGTGGGCGGCCCGTCGGGCGCCTGCATCGCGCCCGCGGAGTTTAACCGCAAGCTGGCCTATGAGGATCTCGCCACGGGCGGCGCGCTCATCGTCATCGGCCGGCAGCGCGACCTGCTGCGGGACGTGGTGCTCAATTTTGCCCGTTTCTTCCGGGAGGAGTCCTGCGGCTCCTGCGTCCCCTGCCGCGCGCTCACGGGGATGTCCCAACTCGTGCTGGAAAAAATCATCGCCGGCCAGGGCGCGCCGCGGGACCTCGACCGCCTGCTGGTGTGGGCCACGCTCATGAAGCGCAACCGCTGCGGCCTCGGGCAAACCGCCCTGAACCCGATCGTCAGCACCATCAAGAACTTCCGCGGCTTGTACGAGCAGCGGATCAAGGCCGGCGACGACCGGTTCGAGCCCGCCTTCGACCTCGCGGCGGCGGTCCAGGACTACGAGGCGGCCGTCGCAGTCCCCCAGGAGTAACGCCATGGCCACTTTTGTAAGATTCACAATTGACGGGAAGGTTGTGCTGGCCGAAGACGGCGCGCAACTGGTCGAGGCCGCCAAGGCCTGCGGGGTCTACATCCCCACGCTCTGCAACTATCCGGGCATTCCGCCCAAGGGCGCGTGCCGGATTTGCACCGTGCTGATCAATGGCATACCGGCCACCGCCTGCACCACCAAGGTGGCCGAAGGCCTGCAGGTCCAGACCAGCACGCCGGAACTGGAGGAGTTCCGCCACGCCGTCGTCGAGATGCTCTTCGCCGAGGGAAACCACCTCTGTCCCTCGTGCGAGAAGAGCGGTGGTTGCGAGCTGCAAGCCCTGGCCTACCGATATCGGATGACGGCGCCGCGGTTCCCCTACCGCTTTCCCCGGCGCGACGTGGAGGCGTGGCATCCCCAGCTCATCAAGGACCATATCCGCTGCTTTCAGTGCAAGCGCTG
>JAPLSZ010000240.1 GCA_026398385.1 Kiritimatiellota bacterium
AGACACAAGAATCTTCTCATCGGTTCATCCTCCGTTCTCATTCTACTTCACACCTAGCCCGGATTATTCATGAACGCTACGCATTCATTCATAATCCGCCTGATGGGCGGCCCTCAGGTCGCCCATCCGGCTTCGACGCGGTGCTGCGCACCTTGCTCAGGGCTAACCCTGAGCACAGGCCCGGTTTGGCGGGCCGGAGTCGAAGCCCGCAGGGCGGCTTGTTCATGCTTCATGAATAAGCCGGGCTAGTAACCCGTTTCGCATTTCAGGATAGCGGCACTTCGCATCCAGCCAGATGGCGAAGAAGGCCGGACCAAACGCGGGATCCGGGACTTCGCCCAGAAGGCGGTCCCCGAAGTAAAACTGCGTCGGACCATCCTGACGCATGAATGCCGTCAGACTATCATCAGGCTTCAAGTCCGGCCACAGCGAATCGAGTTGTTTGATCCACTGTGCGCGCTGAGCGCTTTCACCCTTGCCCAGTCGCACCCACTCCTTGCGTGTGGTGTCCAGCAGGCGCTGGTGTTTGATGGAGATATTGTAACGAATGCTGAGCACGGCTGTGCTGTTGGTCGTGTAGGCGGCTTCCTGGGCGTAGAGCGCGATGTCATAGACATGCAGGCCGAACCAGTGCAGCGTGGCGGCCCCAACCGGTTTAAGATCGGGCTTGATCTCGCGCAGCGGGGCTGGCAACGCTGCCGCGCCGAGCGCGTCGGCCGCCATGAGGGCTCCCAGGAGAATCCACGCCCTATGTCGTCGGATCATCTTGCCTCCTGTGATGTTCTGCCAAGGAAGCGGCTTCCATGCGCCAGCCAGACAAACAGCGGCATTGCGACAGCCCAGGCCACAGCCAAAGCCGCTACGCTAAAGGCGTGGTTTACGGGAAGCGTCGCCGCGCCGAGACGCGCCCCGCCCAGATAGCTCAAAGGTCCGGCCACAGCGCCCAGGATGGCGCTCAGCCAATAGCGACCTGCCAACCAGCTCAGCGATCCCCGCAGGGTGGTCCCCAAGAGAGCCCACAGCGCGGCCAGCCACAACGGGCAGAGGTGCGGAAAACGCGGCGCCCCGGCGAGCGCGAACACACCCAGCCGGAGTTGCGCGGTGTCGAGGCAGAACCCGATCAGCGCGACCGCCATGACCAGACGCAGATCGCGCATCCGATCGACGCTGAACTGCCATAGACTCAGGCCGACAGCCGCGCCCGCCACCGCCAGAGCAGCAGCCGGCCGGCCGCTGGCGGCAGTGAGAATTGCGGCGAACCAACCGGCCTGGAACAACGCGAAGTTGAGGATTCTCTTCATGGGAGGTCACGGCCTTCGGGGAAACCACGGAAAGAACACGCTGGTTGTTCGCTGGTATTCCTGATACTCAGGTCGGTCTTTGTACTTGGCCTCCAACATGGGAATGCCGGACACGCGCAGGAGAAGAAAATCGATCAGCACCGGACTGATCAGCGCCCACCATCCACCCGGTACGTTGAGCGCAATCAGGAAACAACCCCACCAGAGCGTTGCTTCGCCGAAATAGTTGGGATGCCGGGAGAGGCACCACACGCCGTAGCGCAGGACCCGCCCCTTGTTGGCGGGGTTCTTCATGAACCGCAGCAACTGGTAATCGCCCACGGCCTCGAAGAGGAATCCCAGCATCCAAACGCCAACTCCCAGAGCGTCCAGAGCGCCAAGCGGGCCACCGCGACGGGCGTTGACAATCAAGATCGGTGAGCAGACCAGAAACATGACCGCGCCCTGCAACAGGTAAATCTGGAAGTAACTGCGGACGTAGAACCAGCGGCCCCAGGTTTCACGCCAGTTCCGGTAGCGGAAATCCTCGCCCTCGCGGCCCGCGTTGCGGATCAGGATGTGCAGCGAGAGCCGCGCGCCCCACAGGAGCACGAGCGCCGCGAGAAGAATCCGGCGCGCATCCAGGCCGTCCGCTAGGCCGAGCGTGAACAGAGCGACGAGAATGAACCCCATGCCCCATGCGGCATCCATGAGCCCGTTGTCCTTCTTTAGCAGCGCCAGAAGGTGAACGAGATTCACGTAAACGAAGATCACAATCGCCGCAATCAGCATCGTATTGGCCATGGACCTCCTTCTACACATCGAACCAGTGTGAGTCAATGCACCGATCGAGCACGGGATACGTCTCGATCCTCCACCCCGTGCGCCCGCAGGTATTTGGCGAGACGTTCTACCGCCAACTCTTTCGCCTTGGCTTCGACCTCAACGGTGAAATCCCTGTGCATCCACTCGGGCGGGAAATCACGAGGGTTGATGTAGTCATGATGGCGGCTGGGCCTTGGTTTGCGCCACCCGTCTTTCGGACTCGACACGTGCAAGAGCGGTTCCCGGTTCCATGTTGCCACAGCCAGATCGGTCGCCTGAGAAACGCTGTACCCATCCGGCAGGCATCGGTGGTGGTGCACGTCGTAGACCAGCGGCACACCCTCTGACCGGCAGAACGCCAGGAGATCGCGCGGGGTGTAGACCCGTTCATCGTTCTCCAAGGTCAGGCGCCTGCGGATGCGATCGGGGATCTTTTGCAGCGCCTTACGCAGTCGAGCCAGGGCCGCGTGTTTGTCCCCGTAGGCGCCGCCGCCATGGATGTTGATCACATCGGCATTCACCCATTCCGCCACCTCCGCCTGATAGTCGAGTTCAGCCAAGGAACTCTCCGTGACGGTGGAATGCGGTGAACTTAGGATGATGAACTGGTCGGGATGGAACGTCAACCGGAGTGCGTTGTCTTGCGCGAACCTGCCGCATTGCCGGAAGGCCGCGATGATCTGCTGCGCCCCGGGAAGATCGGACACCCGGTAACCAGTCTGGGGATGGGTCCGTAGCGGAAGGATCTGACTATTGACCCGAAAGTCGCCAATTCCGTGGGTCACGCAGTACTTCAGGGCTTGCAGCAGGGCCCTCCCGTTGTGAAGACACAGCGATGCGGTTTTCTCAAGGGCTGTCGCACGGTCCAGGCGCATCATGGCCCGGGCAGTCGTCGTCCGGAACCGGATGGGTTCCTTGAGGAACAGGCAGCAAAGCCCGAGCCGGATCATGCGCGAATGACCTCCCGCCTTTCACCAGCAGGCCCCGCATACTCAAGACGTCGGGATGGCGGTTGACGGATCACGGCTTCCCGCCCCACGGTCAGGCACAGCAGGTGTCGAAGGAATTCGAACGTCGCCGTCACACTCAGCAGGCATGCCGCGAGCTTTTCCAGAACCGTGGTGCGTCCGAAAAGGCGGCGATGCCTCGTGATCAAGCCCAGGCATTTTCGTCGCGCCGCCAGGTTGGGACTGAAAAGCCATGCGCTCAACAGAATCGGGCGAAACTCCGTGGCCCTTTGCCTCAGGAAGCGGATACGTTCCAGCATGTACCGGTCTTCCACGTGTCCGTTCCGCTGGTCGTATTGCAGCGTGTCCGGATCCCAGCAGAGGCCCTGCGTCTTGCGCGCTGCGAAGTCCTGCATGGCCCGTTCGTAGCCGTCAATGGCGGTACGCGCCATGTTGACTATGCCCGGCCCGCCG
>JAPLSZ010000234.1 GCA_026398385.1 Kiritimatiellota bacterium
CCATCCGGCGCATACACGCCCATGTGCCGGTCGCCCGTCAGGCCCCAGGGCGTGTCCACCGGCTGGGTCCAGGTCTTGGCCTCGTCCCGGCTGAACATCATGAGGCTGGCGCCTTTGCGGGTGTTGTCGCGCATCAGGCAGCAGAGTTCCTTGCCATCCGGCGAACGGAAGGTGAATGGCTCGCACGGGGCCTTGCCGTCAACCGCCGCGACGACGCGGGGTTCGGCCCAGGTCAGTCCGCCATCGCGGGTGAGGGTCTGGAGCACCTCGCATGAATACATGCCGCCGCGATGATAGAAGCCGGCGTAGCTGCCGTCCTTCAGGCGGGCGACCGAACTGAAGCTCATCACGCACGGGAAGCCCAGCGGCTTCATTTCAGTCCAAATCTTGCCGCCGTCTTCGCTGACGATGCGCGGCATGTTCGGCGCCGCCGAGAATACCCACAGGCGTTCTTTTCCCGCCGGGTCCACCATGCGGTAGAGGCTGGGGCAATCGTAGTGCCCGCGAAACCCCTTCGGCAAGGTGTCGTCCAGTCTTGTCCAGGTCAGGCCGCCGTCGTCGCTGCGGGCCATCGGACCGCACGGGCCACCGTGGCCGGGAGTCCACACGCAAAACATCGTCTTGCCGTCCGGCAGCAGCAGCGTGGTGGGATGCCCCTGGTAAACATTCGTCGTGCCCGCCGCGATAACCACCTGCCGGTTCGTCTCCTGCGAAATATCCACGACGGGTAGCTGGCCCGCTGTAAGCAATGATTGCCGATCGGAGGGCGCTGCACGCGCCAAGGGATCCACCAGGTTCCCCTGAACTTCAAAGCGTTCCAGCGTAATTCGATTCCGCCACGGCCGGAAGCCGATGCGCTCGACCGGTCCATTCCACTTCTCGATGCGGCCGATCTCATGATCGTTGATCAGGAACCGCGTGACCGCCTGCTCGCGTATCGCCTCGAAGGCGAAGGGCACATCGGGCTGCACCAGGCCCGCCGCCGCGCCCGGCGTCAGGACCGTGCTGCCGAACAGAGCGCCTTCGACAAAAAGCCAGGCGCTCGAGCTTCAGCCGTGCGGCCACGCGAAAATCGCCCGCCCCGGGGTTCTTGCCGGCGTAGAGGAAGCGACCGGTGCCGGCCGCCGCGACGCCCCCGGGGGTCTGCTCCCAGGCGGCGCCGGCATAGCGCGCGGCCGCCGCCCGGCCGTCCTGCACCACGACAAGCTTTTCCGCTGCAAGAAGTCGGGCGCCTGGCGCGCACGCGAGAAAACCGGCCAACAATACAACAGCTTTCATTGAACCCATCCTTTCGTGGTGGTCATTCAGCAAACGCCTGCAACTCGCTGCACGACGAGAAGGCTTGTTGCGGCTGGTCGCCGCCGACCGGCGTGCCGAGCACGCGCACGGCCGCGGCCCGCACCGGCGCCGGCAGGCGCAGGGTGAACTTCTGGCCGGGCTTGAGGCCCTTGTGGTCGGTCGCGGTCGCCGCGGGGTAGTCGGCCAATTCGCCGACGGTTGCCCACGCGCCGTTTTTCTCGCGCTGGATTTGCACCCTGGGCTTGCCGGCGCTGGCGTCGAACCAGCCGCCGTTGTGGAAGTTCTTGCCGTGGGCGAACACGACGCGTCGAACCGCGACCGGCGCGGCGAGCGTGACGGCAAACCAGTCTTCCGCCGCCGGCTGGCCGTCGAAGGTCACGACGATGCTCCCGAGGTCACCGTCGTTGATCGAGCCGTCCTGGTTGCCCCGGCGCGAGCGGCTTTCCCGGCCGCCGGCCAGCAGCGAACCGCGCTCCGCCGCAGCAACGCCCTTGATCTCCGCCACTTCCTCGGGCGTGAACCTCGTGTTGGCAATCGGGCCGGGCTCCCAACTGCGCTCCAGCGCACCGGGCTTGGGCGTCTGGACGGGGATGACGAAGACTTCCTCGCCGTTGGCGTCTTTCTCGACACGGCCGCCGGCACGCACGACGGCTTGCCGGGCCAGTTTCTCGCTCACGGCATAGACCTGCGGCACCGTGTAGTCGGAGAAACTGTATTTGCGCACGCGATGGCGATGGTCCGGTCGGGATCGCCCCGGCCGTAGAGCAGGCCCATGATGATATAGGCGCCGTTAAGTTTGACATCAATGCTGAACGCGCCCGCGCCACCCGGCGGGGAGCACAGCCTGTGCGTGTAGCGCGGGTCCTGATGATACTTCGCCTCGACGAGCTGCCAGGTCTTCGTCCAGTCGCTGTGCTCGCGGCACCACTGCAAAAGGTCGCGAATCATCTCCGCATACTGGCTGTCGGACGGGACGCAGCGGAGGCCGGCGGCCACGAGCTTCCACGGGTCGGACTCAAAATACGCCTCGGCATACAGGCCGCCGATGAACTGCCCGGCGTAGAGGCCGTCACCATAATTCATCAGCCGGCCGAACTTCTCCCCCAGCGCGATGGCGAGGTTGGGCAGCCCCGGCGCAATGATGCCGGAGAAGTCGGCCTCGATCTGGTAGTCAATGTCGTCGGCGTGCTTGTTGAACTGCGGATGGCCGCTGTCGGGCGGGGCGATGCCCCGGCGGAGGTTGTCCCGGCCGGCCGCGTTGGCGTGCCAGAGCGGATAGCCGCTGCGGGCGAAGTCCATGCCCGCCTGGCGGATGGAAACGTCGAAGCCGTGTTGCTCGAGCGTGCGCAGGAAGGTCATCTCGACATAGCAGTCGTCGTTGTCGTGCTGGTTGACCATCGCCGGCCTCCACGGCGGCATTTTGTCCTCGGGGATGATACCGCCCTTGACCTTGAACTCGGTGGGCAGGCCCCAGCCGACGCCGATCATCTGGCCGAGCCACGCGCCCTGCATCTTGTCGCGGTATTCCGCCACGGGCAGCCGGCGCTCGCCCGGCGCACCCGCCGCACACGCAAGGCACGCCGTCCCCAAGGCCACAACGCACACAATCGCTTTCTGCATTCCCACGACCTCCTTAAACCGGCTTTTCAACAATGCGTTGTTCTCCGTGACGGCAGGCAGAGCCATCGGCCTGGGCGGTGAGCACTCCCGACAGGATGTAGCCCGGCGCCAGCCCGGTGTCCCCGTGGCCCGCGCCCATTACGGACGGTTAGGAGCCGTGGGCACGGTGACGGGCTTGTCCCTGGGAAAATCCGCGGGCACGGGGAGCGTGACCTTGCCGGTGGCGGCCCACTCGGTGCCACGCGCCAGCACCGTGCGGAAGCCGAGGCAGCTCATGGCCAAGCCGTCGTGACCCAGCATGGTCATAAAGACGCGGCCCTGGCCGAAGCTCACGGTCCAGAGCATGGGTTCGTTCGCTTTGGTTACGGGAGACAAGGCGGTGGCCAGAATCTCCATTTGTTCGGCGGGTCCGCGGGTGGCATGCCAGAGTTCGTCCTGCACATGGAGCCACTCGGCGGGGAGTCCGGCCATGATGGGATGTTGCGGTTGCCGGGTGGTGACCTTCCATTCGAATTTATGGCCATGCCCGGTGGCGGGGCCCTCGTCCTTGGGCGTGCGCACGATCTTGCCCGCGTCGTCCAAGGCGATCCGGTCGCCGGCCTTGGCGGACCGCCAATGCAGGCCAGCCAGGCGCAGGAATTCGGGATGCCGCTCGAAGCTGGCCGCATGGATCCCCACGAAACCGCCGCCACTGCGCACGAAGCGCAAAACCTCGTCCATCCAAGGAAAGACGCCGGTTTGACCCGCGGGAAGTTTCACCGGGTAATCGGTCCAGTTGTTGACAACCACGTCGGTTTTCGAAAGGTCGATGTGGAAGGCGGTTGAAGCCGCTTGATCGGCCGGGCTCGGCGGGATGACTTCGGTCACGGTGAAGCGGCCGCTGGCTTCGAGGGCCGCCACGATCGCGGGCGTGGTTTGCTGCCACGGGTGGTGATTGAGGCCGCTGAGCAAGGTGACGCGGAGCTTGGCCGCTTCGGCCGCCGGCGCGGCATGGGCGCTGAACATCGCGCCCAGCAGGCATAGAATGGATAGGGACCTACGTTGCATGCTTGGCCTCCTGGTAACGAATTATTTTCCCACCATCCGGTTGTCTTTGAAGCGACCCGTATATTTCTGCCCATCCGCCGCCGTAAAGGCGCCCCGGCCTTCCATCCGGCCGTCCACAAACGCGCCTTCGTAGAGGCCGCCATCCAGGAAGGTCATCACGCCTTGGCCCGTCAGGCTGCCTTCCTTGAAGTCGCCCGTGTAGTTCACGCCGTTGCTGAAGACCATCACGCCCCGGCCGTGCATTTTGTTGCCGCTGAAGGGGCCCTCATATTTGTCGCCGTTGGCATAGACATAGGAGCCGGTCAGGGGCCAGTGCTTGCGGTGCAGGCCCTGGAAGATGTCGCCGTTCTCGAACAGCTTGACGCCCGGCCCTTCGTAGACGCCCTCCTTGAATTCGCCGACATACGTATGCAGGCCCTTGCGCCGGACGATTCCGCGGCCATCCAACCGATCGTTCTTCCACTGGCCGTCGTAGAGATTGCCATTGGCCCAGAGATAGCGTCCGACGCCGTCGCGCTGCCCGGCCTTGAACTCGCCGACAAACCGGTCGCCGCTGGGGAACGTCCGGACGCCCCACCCTTCCGCCTGGCCGTTGACAAAAGAGCCTTCGGTCCGGGTGCCGTTTTTCTCGGTCCATACGCCGCGCCCGGTCATGGCCCCCCGGACGAACGCGCCGGTGTACGTCCCGCCGCCGGCCAACGTCAACGTGCCCTGGCCGTGACCTTGCCCCTGGACCACCTGTCCCGTCAGCCACGCCGCCGCCCCCAGCGCCAGCAGGAACTTGTTCATGATGGACCGTGCCATGCCCATAGCCTCGCAAAGCCTCGCACGCTCGTCAAGCCATTATGCGCCCCCTGCCGGGGCCCCGGCCCTCCGGGAGGTCGGGATGAATGCACAGGATTTCCGCGGATTATAATCGGCGGGATTCACCGCAAGAGAACGCATAGAACGCAACAGAGGAAGATGGTTGTCCGGCAAAGCCGCCTTCCGATCTATGCGCTCTTTATATTGCTAATGTTCCAAAGCTCGTTTTCCGGCGAAGAATTTTTGACAGGATTAACAAGATTCTACAGGATTGAAAACTGTCACCGTGCCAGCCTATCCGACCACCAACCAACAGCCCTCCTGTAAAATCCTGTTAATCCTGTCCAAATATTCTTTGGTTGCGGCTCTGCCGCGCTAGGATCTTTTGCGGCAAACATTCCGGACTTTCTTCCACCCGGCTTCGTCCGACTACGCCGGGCACGCCCGGCTTCGTCCGACTATGCCAGGTCACGCCCGGCTTCGTCAGACTATGCCAGGGCACGCCCGGCTTCGTCAGACTACGCCGGGGCACGCAGATTTTCAGAATGAGTTTTTGCCTCAAAATTCATGCGGATAAGATTTTCTTCGGCGGATCTCTGACCTCATCCTTCAGCCTTCATCCTTCAGCATTCAGCCCTACTGTCCCGTCCGGCTGTAGGTTGACACTTGCAAACACGAAAGGCAGGTGTCCGTG
>JAPLSZ010000169.1 GCA_026398385.1 Kiritimatiellota bacterium
ACAATTTCACTTGCGGCGTGAGTTCCGAGTCCGTGGCCGAAGGGACGTCCGGCGATCGAGAGCGGACTGCCGGAAACCGCCTTGTCAATCTGGAGGCTGCCCCAGGCCTGGGCGCTTGAATTGGGCGTGAGACCACCGAGCGGGATGGCGGATGGACCGGCCGGAACACTCTGTTCAGAAGACTTGTCTTTTGCCTTATCATCAGCCGCCAGAGCCGCTCCCCCGCACAGCATGAGAACTACTATCACACATGACTTTGCAATATTCATATCGTTGTTTCTTTCGTGACTTGGCGAGAGGAGTCTTACCGGGAACGTCCGGTTTTGACCGGTTTTGAAATCAATTCCATTTCGATAATGCTTACCACTTCATAAGCCGTTTCAGGATATCCGGCTGGACGGCTTCATCCGCGGAGAGGCAAAGGAAAAGCCCCTGCGGCCTCATCGCGGCCATGAACGGCTCAAGCTCGTCAAGCTGCAGGTCGATAACCACGCCCTTCCCTGCCGCCTGGATTTTCCTGATGACATCCAGCCACTGCATGATGGGCAGATCCGTGCCGACGCCCTGCACCCACTGGATCGCATGAATCTCGGGAAGCGAAAGAATCGTGTCGAGATGGCGGAGCATCCCCTTCCCGTCCAGGTGGAACACATTGCGGTCCATGTGCCGTATCTCCGCCTTCAGCGAAGGCAGATAAAACGCACAGAAGTCATCCGTCGAAATCAACGCGGTGAAGTCGCAGCTTGGAATGTGCATCCTGCCTTTTGAGGGAATGCCCATCCACGTCACCGACAGCTGCCCGCTGTCCTTGAGGATCCGGTCGTAATGCTCGAACAGCGGCAGGAAGCCCGCGTCAGCCAGCCTGACCGCTTCATGGACTTTCTCGGGGCAGTCCAAAAGATCCATGCAGAGCCTCTGCGGGTCACGCCAGTCGGCCACACAGTCGAGGCTGCCGTGCAGATCGGTATAGCCCACCATGAACTCCGCGCCGCACTTCTGGAGCGCAAGCGCGGTCATCTCTTCAATCTTCCGGTAGTAACCGTTCTGCGTGTCGAACCTGAGCTTCGCGGCATCCTCCCAGTCGTGGATGCAGTGCTGGATCCACGACGTCACTTCGCCGTATTCCAGCTCGGCGCCGTGAAAAGCCGCATAAACATTGGGCCCGAGATTCGGCCAGAAAACAGGGAACGTCTCGGCATGAAACACGCGGTTCTTGAGCGACGCGGCAAAGGCATCCACCTGGTATTCCGAATCAAACCAGCGCTCCTTCAGGTTTTTCCAGCGGCCGGCCGCTCCCGGCCCGTGGCTGTATTCCGCGTTGTGAAGCGCAAACCGCACCGGCGGCCGGTCCAGCAGGTCGTGGCCGAACCACGCCTCGATGCGCTCCATGGCCTTTTCAAAATCGGGTTTGGTGGTCAGCTCCATGATTCTTTCTCCGGCAATCCCACCAACTGGAGCTCGATCTCTTCGAGTGACTTGCCTTTTGTTTCCGGTATGTATTTCCAGACGAAGACCAGGATGAACCCGCAGATCACCGCATAGGCGCCGAACGCCGAGGTGATCCCATAGCGCGCCTCGATCATCGGGAACGTCTGCAGCAGGACATAGTTCGCGGTCCACAGGCTCAGGTTGGCGATGGACATCGCCTCGCCGCGGATGCGGTTGGGAAAGATCTCTGACAGGATGACCCAGGTGAGGCAGGCGATGGAACTGCAGTAGGCCGCGATGTAGGCCAGCACGGCGACCAGGACCGGCAGCCCGGTGGCGTGGACGTGGAACAGCCACGTCAGCCAGCTCATCACCACGGTCATCACCGTCACGCCGGCAATCAGCAGCGGCCGCCGGCCGACCCTCTCCACAAGCAGGATCGGGATGAAGGTGCAGAAGAAGTTGATCAGCCCGATCAGCGAGGTCTGGAAAAGCGAGTCCTGCAAGCCGGCGCCGGCCTGCGCGAAAATCTTCGGCGCGTACAGGAACACGGCGTTCGCCCCGGAGATCTGCGAGAAGATGCCGAGCAGCGACCCGATGATGACGATGCGGAGCATGCGCGGCTTGAGAAGATCCGAGAGCTTGCCCTTGCGCACCTGCAAGGTCTGCTGAATGACCGCCAGCTCCCCTCTGGCATACGTCTCTCCGTCGATGCGGGCCAGAACCTTCATGGCCTCGTCAACCCTGCCGCTTTTGACCAGCCACCGCGGCGTCTCCGGGACAAGGAACAGCAGTCCGAAGAAAAGAGCTGCCGGAAAAACGCCTGCGGTGAACATCCAGCGCCAGGCGTCATCGCCGGTCCGCAGGAGAAAATAGTTGGAATAGTAGGACACCAGTATGCCCACCACGATGGCCAGTTGGTAAAAGGAGACAAACCTGCCCCTCAGCCTCGTAGGTGCGGTCTCCGCCACATAGATGGGGGCCACACCGGATGCCGCGCCGATCGCAAGCCCGCCAAGAAAGCGGTAGAGAATGAACGCATTGAAGGAGTGCGCCCAGCCGGCCCCGACCGCCGATATGGAAAAAAGGACGGCCGTGACGATGAGAACCTTCTTCCGTCCGAAAACATCCGCCAACTTGCCGGCGGATGCCGCACCGAAAATGCAGGCCAGGATACAACTGCTGACAGCCCACCCCAAACTCGCCCCGCTGAGCGTGAAGACCTTCTCAAGGAAAGGAAGGGTTCCCGAGACCACCGTCATGTCGAAGCCGAACAGGAATCCGCCCAGTGCCGCGATCAGACTGATGCCGATCACATATAAAAGACTGCCCGATTTTTCCGACACGCTCATCCTGCCCTCCCTTTTTGATGCCTTTTTGCTTACTATGCATGCCTACTTGCCGCGAGGCGCGTCATGATTCGGGACGGGCGGCTTATTGCCAGCCTTGGCAAGCCCCATTTCCAGCAGTTGCAGTTGCCCGTCCGTCGCCAACTCGCCGGTGTATACCGCGGCCATGGAATTGAAGTCCCCCGACAATGCCTTCCACGGGTCGCTCATTCGCTCGTTGATGCCCCCGACCCAGGGGCCGGAGTCCGGCTGGGCCCAGAAACCAGACTGGATGATCCGCTCGCACAGGTCGCCGAACAGCTTCTCGCCGGTCAACTTGGCCAGCCGGTCGAGGCAGTGATATTTGCGGTTGTTGTAACAGTAATTCGAGTACTGCAGGAACCGCTGCTGCTCGGTGTGACATGTCTGGGTCGGATTCTTCACCCAGGAAAGCTGTTTCGGGCAGAACATCAGGAACGCAAACCATGCGTTGGCTTCGGCCCGCCTGAGACAGTCCTTGTCCTTGGTCTGGTCATATTTGTCGATCCAATATTCCACGGCATGCCATACGCTGTCAGCTTCAAAATCTCCGGGATACAGATCCACATGCGAGCCGGTATACCAGTAACGGTCTTCCACGTTGGTACGGAGGAACTTCTCAAGCTGGCCGGCGAACTTGCCGTATTTCTCATCCCCGGTGATGCGATGGATGATGGGAAAGGCCGTCAGCGACCGCCCGGAAATGACGGAGATGGATTTCCGGTTCTGTTTGTCATCCACCACCTGCGGCAGACCGCCGTCGGGGTTCTGCTGTTTCATGACCCAGTCGCCACTGTTACCCAGCGCTGCCTGCCTGGGTAGCCATGCTGGACCGCCGTCGGGGTTCTGCTGTTTCATGACCCAGTCGGCCATCCGCACGGCGCACTGATACCAGTCCTTGCGGTCAATCCCCTCCTTTTCCTTCACCCTCTGCCAGACTTGCAGCATATAGCGGGCGGCGAAACTGTTCA
>JAPLSZ010000088.1 GCA_026398385.1 Kiritimatiellota bacterium
CCCCGGCGTAGTCTGACGAAGCCGGGTGGATAAAACTCTTCTCCGCTCCGAAAATCCGTGTCTATCTGCCTTCGTGAACTTCGTGGCCTTCGTGGTTAAAACTCCGTCCTAACGCCTGGGCAGTTGCATGCGCAGGTTGCCGGGATAAGACACGCTGGTTCCTGGCCTTGTTTATCAGGGCGATTTGTGCTATCCATCCTGCACGTGTTTAGAATATGCGCACTTCGTTGTCCAAATTATTTTCAGAGACCCCCGCTCCGGCGCCAACCCCGCCAATCCAGCCAGCCCCGCCATCCGCGCCAGAGCCCCCCGTCAACCCGCGGCATGCCATGTTCCATGTCGCGACCGCGGCGGAAGTCAAAAAGTGGCTGGCCGAAGCGAAAGACGCGCCCCGCGCCGATCTAACGGCACCCGGCGCCGCAGCCGGAAGCGGCGCAGCACTGGCGGAAATGGACCAGCGCCTGAAGATGTTGGAAGAGAAGGAGCAGGCGCACAAAGCCGCAGAGTCGCAACTCATCCAACTGCGCCAGAAGCTGGAAGCGCAGGAAAAACAGTTGCAGGGCGAACTCCAAGCGCAAATCGCGGCACGCAAGCAAGCCGAACAAGCGGCGGCCACGGCGCGAACCGCCGGCGCCCAAGCCGTCCAGGCCGCGGAAGCGGCGGCGCAAGCGGCGCGCGAGGAACGGGATCAAAAGGCGCGGGCGCTCAAGACCGCACAGGAAGAACTGGAGCGACTCCGCGCCGAAATTCAGCAAGCCACGCAGCGCGCCGCGGAGCAAAAGCAAGCGGCGGAAAAATCGCTGCAGAGTCAGCTCGCAACGGCGCAAAAACGCCAAATCGAACTGGAGAGCGCCCTGGCCCGCGCGACCCAAGAGGGTGAGCAACGGGCGGCCGCACAGCAGGCCGCGCAGGAACGCATCGCCCAGATGGAAAAAGCCCAGCAAAGCTTGGCGGCCACGGCGGCCCAACTGGAAGAGCGTTGCCAACACGAAACCCAAGCGCGGGTCACCATGCGGCAGCAAGCCGAGCAGGCGGCGGCCAGCGCGCTACAGCAAGCGCGGCAGGAACTGGCGCAGCAGGCGCTCGTGGCAGCCGAAGAACAATTCCGCCTGCTGCGCCAGAAGCTGGAAGCGCAGGAAAAACAGGCGCAAGCGCAGATAGACACGCAGCTCGCGCTGGACACGCTCCGTTCCGAGTGGGCCAAGGCGCAGCAACGCGTGGTGGCGCTGGAGTATTCGCAACAGGCCGCTGACAAGCTCGCTGCCCGCCGCGAAGAGCAGTTACGCCAAGAAACGCGCGCGCGGCAGGAGGCCGAACAACTGGCCGCCACGGCGCGCACCGCCGGCGCCCAGGCCGTCCAGACCGCGGAAGCGGTGGCGCAAGCGGCGGAAAAATCGCTGCAAAGTCAGCTCGCGACGGCGCAAAAACACCAGGCTGAATTGGAGGCCGCCCTCGCCCAGGCCACGGAACAGTCCGAACAGATGGCGGGCAAGTACAAGACGGCGCAGGAACGCATCGCCCAGTTGGAAAAGCGGATCAACGCGGCGACGGCCGCGCAGCATACCGAACGCCGCCAATTCGAAACCAAGCTCGCGGAACTCCAGGACGAACTTACGCACGCCCAAAGACGCCTGGCGGAACGGGAAGCGGCGGGGGCGCAAGGGGCCACGCAACGCGCCGAATTGGCCCAGGCGCAGGAACGTTTTGCCGCGCTGCAGCAGGCTCAACAAGCCGAGGAAGAAAAACTGCTGCGGCGGGAGGAGCTGTTACAAGGCGAACTCCACACACAAATAGCCGCACGCAAGCAAGCCGAACAAACGGCGGCCGCAGCGCGAACCGCCGGCGCCCAAGCCGTCCAGGCCGCGGAAGCGGCGGCGCAAACGGCGCGCGCGGAACTGAAGCAAACGACGCGGGCGTGCCAGGCCGCACAGGAAGATCTGGCTCAAAAAGACCAGGCGCTCGACGCCCTGCAGGAGCAACTCCGCTTGCAACGCGAGCAGTTGGCCGCGCAGGAAAAAGCGCTGCAACAGGAGCTCGAAAAGGTACGGGCCGAACACCAGCAAATCATGAACGAGGTGAAGAAAGAAATCCAAGCCGTGATCGCCGCGAAGAGTCTGGCGGAAATCCGGCGCGAGCGGCTCATGGTGAAAATCTTCGACGAATGATTCCCCATGTATCTGGAATTCTATCAGCTCAAGGAACTGCCGTTCAACGTGACGCCCGATCCGCGTTTCCTTTTTTTCGCCCGCCGGCACCGCGAGGCGTTCGACCTGGTACGCTACGGCATTGAGCACCGCAAGGGCTTCATCGTGCTCTGCGGCGAGGTCGGTTCGGGGAAGACCACGCTGTGCCGCGCGGTGCTCGCCAGCCTGCCGGCGACCCAGGTGCGGGTCGCGCTGGTGCTGAACCCGCTGCTGACCGAAACGCAGTTGATCCGGGCGATTCTCCAGGATCTCGGACTGCCCAGCGCTTCGCGGGACCGGCTGAACCTGATTGACCAGTTGAACGGGTTCCTGCTGACGCGCGCCCGGGAGGGCCTGAATGTCGCGGTGATCATTGACGAGGCGCAAAACCTGACCCCGGCGGTGATGGAGCAGGTGCGCCTGCTTTCCAACCTGGAGACCGACCAGCACAAACTGTTGCAAATCGTCCTCGCCGGCCAGCCGGAGCTGAAGACGCGGCTGGCGCTGCCGGAGCTGCGGCAGTTGCGGCAGCGGATCCTGGTCGCCTGCGAGCTGCAGCCGCTCAACGAAGAGGAAGTGGCCCACTACCTGGCGTACCGCCTGCAGGTGGCGGGCGCGGCGGCGGCGGATTTGTTCGAGGCCCCGGCCATCCGGCTGGTGCACCGGCATTCCGGCGGGATTCCGCGGCTGATCAACGCTTTGGCGGATCGCGCGCTGATGGCCGGTTTCGTGGCGGCGGCGCCGCGCATCGGCAAGAAAGAAGTGGCCCGCGCCATCGAAGACCTGGGAGGTTTGCTATGAGCCTGATTCAAGAAGCCCTGCGGCGCAAGGCGGGCGAGCCGCTGCCGCTGTCCGCCCCCGCGCTGCAGACACCCCCGCCCCTGCCCCGGCCCCCGGGTCCGCCACCCCGCCAGCCGGCGCGCATCTGGCTGGTGACGCTCATGGGCCTGCTGCTGCTCGGCGCCGCCGGCGCAACTATCTTCCTGTTTTTTGGGCAGGTCACGGCGGCAAAGAAGACCCCGCCACCGCCGGCGCCGGCTGCGCACAGCAACGCCCCGCCGGCCGCGGCGCCAGAAAAACCGCCGGCGCCGATTCCGACCGAAACGGCCACGACCTCCGTGGTTTCCGCCGTCAAGGCTGCCGTGACGTCAGCCGTCCCCCCGGCGGCCACGACCAATATGGCCGCTCCGCAACCCGCGGCGCCCGCTGTGACGCCGGCGCCGCCGGCGCCGGAACCGAAAGTCGCCGCCGTGGTGTCCAACGCGGTCGTGGCGCCGCCGCCCGCGGCGCCGCCCCCCGCCGCGCCG
>JAPLSZ010000332.1 GCA_026398385.1 Kiritimatiellota bacterium
CGAGATCGCTGGACGCGTCTTCCTGACGGCTTCGTTCGGGCAACGATTTCTGTAGCCACAGAAGGCTGGCGACAACGTTCGTAGCTGAGCTTTTCCTTTCCGTCAGGATCGAGTCGGAATCCATCCAGGGCATGTTACGAAAGTGGCGGATTTGCTTCCGCCGAAGACTTCGCGTCCAGGCCCCGATGGTCAGGATCCCGCAGAATGGGTTTGATGAACGCCAGCGCCGCGGCGAGGTTCGACTGCGCCGCGGGTGTCATCGCGCCGTTGGGTTCCCACGCCCGGCCCTGGATGGCGAGGAGATAGGCGGGGGGGTGTTGGTCATAAAGTTCCGCGCAGAGCGCGAGCACCGCCTCCGGGCTCAGGGCATGCGTGGAGAACGAAAGGCCGGGTTGTGGAACGAGGCGGCGGAACGAGAAAGGGTCGCGGCTGTCCCGGGTGGCGTCGGCGAAGATCACCAGGTCGTGGCCGGAGACGGTGAGCGCATCCTCGGCGTTGAGCTGATAGTTGGTGTCGAAGACCAGTTGCGGGATATGCTCCGCCTCCGCCCATTGCTCCAGCGCCTCGACGCAGGCAATCCCCAGCCCGTCGTCTTGCCGGCCGGGATTGCCGTAGCCGAAGATGAGGACCGAGGGGGGCAAGGGCGCCGGCTCACTTTCGCTTTTGATCGAGGAGGACGCCGGCGTCGTCGTAGAGCGAGATTTCCAGCGGCATCCGGCCGTAGGCGTGCGTGGCGCAGCTCAAACACGGATCGTAGGCGCGGATGGCCACTTCCACGGCGTTCATCATAGGCTCGGTGATGATCTTCTGGCCGGTCATGTAGGTTTTCGCCACATGGTTCACCGCGCGGTTCATCGGCTCGTTGTTGTGCGTGGTCGAAACGATCAGGTTCGCCATCTCGATCAGGTCGTTGGCGCCCACGCAAAAATGATGGATCAGCGTGCCGCGCGGGGCTTCGATGACGCCGACGCCTTCGGCCTGTCGCTGGCCCTTGACGGTCAGCTCGCTGCCGGTGATGTCCGGATCGCTCAGCAGGTCGCGCATGGTTTCCGCGGCGTGCAGCGTCTCGATGAGCCGCGCCCAGTGCGTATGCATGCACATGTCGTTCGGCTTGCCGCCGGTCGCCTGCTTGAACTCCTCAAACGCCTGCTGCGCCAGCGGGGTGGGGATGAAGGTCACGGTGGTCAGGCGGGCGAGGGGCCCCACGCGATACCAGCCGTCTTCCTTGCCGAGCCGCAGGAGGTAGGGGAATTTCATGTAACTCCAGGACTTCACCTCCTCGCGGATGTGTTGGAGATAGTCCTGGTAGTCCACATCGTCCAGGATCTTCCGGCCGTCGGCGTCCACCGCGCGCAGGACGCCGTGATAGAGGTCGAGCGCGCCGTCCGGGCGCACGAGGCTCAGGTGGTTCGACGGGAAGCGGGAAAAGCCGTCAATGAAGGCCTTGTTTTTCCGGTAGTAGTCCTTGAAAAACGCCAGGGCGCCCTGCGCCCAGACGATCATCTGCCCGGCGTTGAGCGGCTGCGGGCCGTGGAGCAGCCGGTCGCGCTCGGCCGGAGTGAGGCTTTTGTTCACGCCGCCGGGGATCGCCCCGGTGCCGTGGATCTTCTTGCCGGCCGTGGCCGCGATGACCTCCTGGCCGAATTTCCGCATGAGCACCGCCTGGGTGGCGAGCGCCCGGTTCGCCAGCGCCACCCCGACGACATTGCGCTGCTCCGGGGGCGCGTCGTAGCCGAAGAGCAGATCGGGCGAGGCCAGGTGGAAGAAGTGCAGTGTGTGCGACTGGAAAATCTGTCCGTAGTGCATCAGCCGGCGGATCTTCTCCGCCGTCGGGGTGAGTCCGCGGCCGGTACCCGCGCCGACAATGACATCCGCCGCTTTCGCCGCGGCGAGGTGGTGGCTCACCGGGCAGATGCCGCACAGCCGCTGCACCAGCACCGGGGCCTCCCAATAGGGCCGGCCCTGCACGAAACGTTCGAAGCCGCGAAACTCCACGATGTGCAAACGGCTTTGCGTGACTTCGCCCTGGTCGTCGAGGTGAATGGTAACCTTGCCGTGCCCCTCCACGCGGGTGACGGGTTCGATGACGATCTTGCGGGTCATGCGCAGTGTTCCCTTCAGTCGAATTTAAAGGTGTCGTACGTCAGTTTCAGTTCCTGGCCCGTGACGAGGGCGACGAGCGCATCCCAGATGAGGTCCGCCCGCGGCGCGCAGCCGGGGATGAAGTAATCCATCTTCACCACCTCGTGGCAGGGATACACCCGGTCCAGGATCTTGGGCAGATCGGAGTCATGGGGAATGATTCGCTGCGGGTTGCTATCGGCTACCGTCGGCCCGTGGAGGTAGGCCTCCGCCAGGCACTCCTGAAGCGGGATGACGTTGCGCAGCGCGGGCAGCCCGCCCATGATGGCACACTCGCCCACCGCCACCAGCACCTTGCAATGCTGGCGGAAGCTGATCAGCGTGTGCACGTTCTCGTCGTTGCAGCAGCCGCCTTCAATAAGGCCGATATCGCATTCCTTCGTAAACTCCTTGATATCGTTGATCGGGGACTTGTTGAACTCCACGAGCTCGATGAGCTCCAGGAGCCGCTCGTCTATGTCGAGCAAGGACATGTGGCAGCCGAAGCAGCCGGCGAGCGAGGTGGTGGCGATGATTTTCTTGGGCATGGTGTTCTCCGCCATCAGGGCTGCACCTCGCTGCCGATCGGCGCATGATCGTATTTCCGCCGGCCGATGGGGACCTCGAACCCCTTTTCCTTTTTCAGGCTGGCGCCGACCGGGCAGATGTCCATCGCCTGCTGGGCGAGTTCGTCGCTGATGTCCTGGGAAGTCACGAGGTCCAGTTGGCTGACC
>JAPLSZ010000258.1 GCA_026398385.1 Kiritimatiellota bacterium
GCTGGCTGGCGCGCCTGCTGCCGGACCGCTGGGCGACAGCCATCGCCGCCGCCGGCTGGCTGGACGCGCTGCCCCATCCCGCCGCGCAAAGGATGCAGGCGCAGGCCGGGCTGACCGCTCCGCCCGCGGTGACGCTGGCGGACAAGGCCCGGACGCTGGCGGATCTGCTGGAGACGCCGCCGCCTTTTTCACCCGCGCAACTGGTCCCCGCGTGGGTGCCTGAGCGGCTGGTTCAACCGGACGGCTTGAGCCCCGCGGCCGCACGGGCCCGGCACCTCGAAAGCTTTCAAAGCCGGCCGCCGCTCTGGCTGCGCGTCGCACCGCACGCGGTTCCGGCCGCGCTGGCGTGGCTCAATCAACCGGCGCCCCGGGCGGCGGTACACCCGGTTCTGCCCGATGCCGTGCGGGTGGCCGGGGCCGCGGACCTGCACGGCCTGCGGAAAGCCGTCGGCGCGGTTTTCGAGGCGCAGGACCTGTCGTCGCAGTGCGTCGGCCGCGTCTGCGCGCCGCCGCCGGGCGCGCGCTGGTGGGACGCCTGCGCCGGCGCGGGCGGCAAGACGCTGCATCTCGCGGCGCTGATGCACAACCGCGGCGCGCTGCTTGCCACGGACACGCGGGCCGCGGCGCTGCAGGAATTGCGCCGCCGCGCCGCGGCGGCGGGCGTGACCATCATCCGGACGCCGCCGATCGAATCCGTGCGCGCGTGCGAAAACTTCGACGGTGTCCTGGTGGATGCGCCGTGCAGCGGGCTGGGCACATGGAACCGCAACCCGGACATGCGTTGGCGGACGGAGGCCGCGGTGGTGGAGGCCTGCGCAGCCACGCAGCAGCAGCTTCTGGCGCAGGTCGCGCCGCGGGTGCAGCCCGGCGGGGTCCTGGTGTACGCCGTCTGCACTGTGACCCGCGTGGAGACCACGGACCTGGTCGGCGCTTTCCTGGACCGTCATACGGATTATCAACCGGATCGTTTTTCGCATCCGCTCACGGGACGGGAAGTCCACGGCGCGGCCTGGGTGTGGCCGTGGGACGGGCCGTGCGGCGGCATGTTTATCGCCCGGTTGCGCCGCGCCGGCGGCTGACGGCCGCCCGGACCTCTGGAGAAAAGGCTCGCCAAGGTTTCCCGGCTTTGGAAAAGTGTCCGCGTGCGGGGGCCCATTCTCCGGGCCGCCGCGCCGGAAGGAAAGCCGTGGACTACATTGCCAAAGCGCGGGAAGTGCTGGACATCGAAATGGCCGGCCTGCAGCGGCTGCGCGCCGGCCTGGGTCCGGAATTTGCGCGCGCCGTGGAACTGATCCTGGCGCGGCTGCGGCAGCGGGGCAAAATCATCGTGACCGGCGTCGGCAAGAACGCGCCGATCGGCCAGAAGCTGGCGGCGACGCTGACCAGCACCGGCAGCCCGGCGGTGTTCCTGCATCCGTCCGACGCTCTGCACGGCGACCTGGGCCTGCTGGCGCCCGGCGACGTCGTCATCGCGCTGAGCTACTCCGGCGCCTCGGAGGAGATGCTGAACATGATTTTATGCGTCAAGCGCGCGGAGGTGCCGATCATCGCCATCACCGGCGAGCCGGACAGCACGCTGGGCCGGAACAGCGACGTGATCCTGCCGGTGACCGTGGAGCGCGAGGCGGGCCCGCTCAACCTCGCGCCGACGACGAGCACCACGGTCACCCTGGTGCTGGGCGATGCGCTGGCGATGGTGCTGCTGGAAGCGCGCGGCTTCAAGAGGGAAGACTACGCCAAGCTGCACCCCGGCGGCGCGATTGGCCGGACCCTGCTGCTCCGGGTCGCCGACATCATGCGTACCGGCGAGCGGCTGGCCCGGGTGCGGAACGATGCCCTGGTTCGGGATGCCGTGCTGGCGATGACCAGCGCGCGGGCCGGCGCGGTGGCGGTGGTGGACGCCGACGACCGCGTGGTGGGGATTTTCACGGATGGCGACTTGCGCCGGCATCTGACCGACGCCGCCAACCCGGCGGAACTGCCGATCGCGGAGGTGATGACGCCCCGGCCGATCACCGTGGAGCGTGAGCACCTGGCGGTGGACGTCCTGGCGATCTACGAAAAGCACAACATTGACGACTTGGTGGTGGTGGACCAAGCCGGCCGCCTGGCGGGCATGGTGGACATCCAGGACCTGCCGAAGTTCAAGATCCTCTGATGTGTTTCCAAGATTGACCTGGCGCCGGGCTGACGCTAGGGTGTCCGCCTGCTTTTGCGCACAAGGGCGGAAAGGATATCGTTGCCATGGCCATGTTAATCTCGAAGTTTCACCGGCTGATCCAATCCCGGCTGCTGTGGGGGACCTTCCTGGTCATCATCGTCATCAGCTTCGTGGGCTGGGGCGTCAAATGGCCGGGTTGCTCGGCACAACCGACCGGCGGGGAAGGCCTGCTGGACGGCAAACCGGTGCCGCCGGAGGAGTTCCAGCAGGCGTATAACAACAGCCGGCTGGGCTTCGCGCTGATGACGGGCCGATCCGTGGTGGCCACGCCGGCGGTGGCCAAGGACCTGCGTCAGGCGACTTGGCGGCGGATCGCTATGCTGCGCCAGGCTCACGGCCTGGGCCTGATAGCCTCGGATATCGAGGTGATGGCCGCCATCCAGCAGCAGCCGATGTTCCAGGCGGACGGCAGGTTCAACGCTGCGCAATATGACGCATTTGTGCAGAGCGTGCTCGGCAATCTGGGCGTCACGGAGCCGTTCTTTGAGGAATATCTGCGCGAGGAACTGGTGCTGCAGAAGCTGCGCGGCGCCGTCAGCCAGACGCTCCTGGTTCCGCCGTCCGATCTCCAGCGCGCGCTGAGCGCCGTAGGCGATCAGTTTATCCTCGAGTATGCCGTGGTCACGCCGGCCTCCGTCACCGGCGCGGTGCAGGTGGCGGCGGCGGACCCCCGGGCGTACTTCGCCAGCCACACAAACGACTTCGTAGTTCCAGAAAAGGTCATCGTCCAGGTGGTTGAATTTCCCGCCTCGAATTATCTCGCCCAGGTGCGGGTGGCCGAGCAGGAGGTCACGGATTATTACAACGAACACATGGATCATTATTCCAGGGTCGTGGAGACCAACGCCCCCGCCCTCGGGACCAACCCGCCCGCCCGGGTCAGCCAGACCGTCACCCAGCCGTTCGACGAGGTCAAGAGCAACATTGTCGAACAGCTTAGGCTCGCCGCCGCTCGCGCACAGGCCGCCGATGCCGCCGCCGAATTCGTAACCAGCCTGGTTAAAGACCGCAAAGGCCAGGCGCTCACCTTCACGCAGGCGGCCGCCAAGGGCAAGCTGGCCATCCGGAAGGTCGGCCCCTTCGCCCAGGACGAGCCTGTCCCCGGCATCGACGCCGGGCGGGCTTTCCAGCAGGCGGCTTTTTCGCGGCGCGAAGCCGTGGATGACGAGCGCTTTAGCGATCCGATCCCCGGCCGCGCTGGTTCCTATGTGCTGCAGATCGAGCAGCGCCTATCCGCGCGCGTGCCGGCCTTTGAGGAGGTCGCGGCCCGCGCCACGGACGCCGCCCGCGCGGCTGCCGTCCGCGCCGCGCTGGAGCAAAAAGCCCGATCCGTCCGCGCGGCCGCCCTCCAAGCGGCCGTCGGCGGGGCGGCGTGGGCGCAGGCGTTGCAGCCGCTGGGGCTCACGGCCCAGACCGTCACCGGCGCCTTCGTCAGCGTTGGAGCCAGCACCAACGCCTATCTGGAGACCATGCTCCAGGGCGCCGTGATGTACAACGCGGGCGAGGTCAGCGACCTCATCTCCGCGGACGACGGCAGCCTGCTCGTGGCCCGCGTGGCGCAGCGCCAGCCGTGTGACGCGGCGACGCTTTCCACGCTCGCGCCCGAGATCACCGCCAATCTGGTGCGCCAGCGCAGCCGCGCGCTGCTCGCCGCCTACGAGGACTACCTGCTGCAGCAGGCCCATTTCCGCGACCGCCACGCGTCCGCCGCAGGGGCGGCGGAGGAAGGCGCCGCCAGCGACCTGCCGGAGGAGGCCACGCCGTCCCGGCGCCCGCTGCTGCCCGCCGACGCCTTGTAACGACGGCAGCATTTATGAAGGTCAACAGGATCAAACATCTGTGCCGGGTGGCGACGGTCGTGCTCGTGCTGCTCCTGTCGGCGGCCCGCGGCGCGGAAGCGCCGGCGAGCCGGAGTGCCCGGATCGACGAGCAGATCGCCCAGACCCAGACACTGCTGGCAGAGACGACGAACGAGACGGAGCGGGTGCAATGGCAACAGCGCTTGGAGCTGTTGCAGCAGGACCGCCGCAACCTCCAGCAACGCTCTGCGCTGGACGAGAAGGAACAGCTCCTGGCTGTCCGCCAGAAGCGCCACGCCATTGTGAACCTGCGCGATGCCGTGCGGGCCGTAGATACCGATCGCACTGCGCCGGCGCAGGACGTGGCGCGCCTGGATCGCATCATCCGCGAACTGCGGGCCCAGCGCGCGGAGTTGGACAAGAACCGGCAGGCCATCCTCGGCGCGGCCGCCGCCGGAACCCAGGCGGAACAGACCGCGGAACTGGACCAGCATCTGCGCAGCGTGGATGAGGAGCTCCTGGCCCGGACGCAGGAGCGCGAGGCGGCGGATGCGCGCCTGCACCTGATGGCCGAAGCCGGCCGGATCGAGGAGTCGCTCAAGGCCCTGGCGATCAACCCGCCGGCCACCCTGCAACTGCTGCGCGAAAAACGGCGGCAGATCGGCACGGAGCAGAAATTGACGGTGGACACCGCCGACCTCATCGTGTTGAACCAACAGCGGCGGGATGAAGTCGCGGCGTCCCTGGCCCTTTCGCAGGAGAAGGTCGGCCGCCTCGCGGACGAGTTGGCTGTGCTGAACAAGAAGACCCGGGGCGTCAAAGGCTGGCTCAGCTCGCGGCCCATGTACTATTCGGCCAACATGGAGAAGAAGTACCTGGCCCAACGCCTGCAGGCCCAGCAGCAACAACTCACGGCGGTGGACGCCACCATCCAGGCCAACACGCAGTTGCGCGAGCTGTACGAAAAAGAGGTCGCTTTCCTGAAGGAGGACCTGGCCGCCCTGCTCGGCCGTTACCGGCAGCGCCTGGTGTGGCCGGCGGGGAGCGTGGCCGCCATCCTGGTGCTCTATATGCTGTTCAGCCGGCTGCTGCTGCCGTTGCTGGTGGCCAAGGAACGGCACATCGTGGGCCGGCGGCTGGGCGGCTACCTGGCGGCCTTCCTCATGCTGATGGTGCTGACCTTTTTCTTTTTCGAGGACCTGAAAAGCGTGGCCACCATCCTCGGCATTGCCAGCGCGGCCGTGGTCATCGCCCTGCAGGACATGTGCTCCGCCTTCGCCGGCTGGTTCGTCATCGTGGCCAGCCGCAAGTTCACCGTCGGGCACCGGGTGGAAATCGACGAGCACCGCGGGGACATCATCGACATCCAACTGCTGCGGACCACGCTGCTGGAGGTGAACAACTGGTTGGGCGTGGACGAGCCCACGGGCCGGATTATCGTCATCCCCAACAGCTTCGTCTTTAAAAGCAAAGTATTCAACTACAGCTACCTGCATCCGTTCGTCTGGGGCAATCTCGACATCACGGTCACATTTGAGACTCCGGCCGCCGAGGCGCAGGCCCTGCTCCTGCGCGTGCTGGAGGAGGAGTCGCGCGACGAATTCGCCGCGGCGCGTGCGGGCGCCCAGGCCATGGAGCGCGAATACGGCGTGCCGGACGCCATCTATCAACCCAAGATCTATTCCATCATCGCCGACAGCGGCGTGCTGTACCGGCTCGTGTACGTGGCCCACTACCGGCGCGTCAGCGCCACGCGCAGCCGCATCAACGAGCGGATCCTCAGGGAGTTCGAAAAGAATCCGCGCCTGCAGTTCGCCTATCCGACCGAGCGCCACATCCCCACGCTGGAAAAGGGCGGATTCCCCGTCGCGTTGGCGCAGAAACCATGAGGGCCCGGCGCCGGCCGCGGCTCACAGCCGGCCCCGGTAGCGCTGGAGGATGTCCTGCACGTACCGCTGTGTGGCGGGGTAGGTGATGTGGCTCCAGAACTGGGTGGCCGTGAGGTGGTCGGGCGCGGCCCAGCGCTGGGCATTGGAGCGGCCGGCGTTGTACTCCGCCAGCGCGAAGGGCAGGGGGTCCGGCCGCACGGGCGACCAGCGGCGGATGGCGCGGGCCAGGTACCAGGTGCCGGCCTCGATGTTCGTCGCGGGCAGGAACAGCTCGCGGCGCTCCAGGGGTTTCTGATGGCCGGCCTGGGCCCATTCCAGGGCCGCGGTCTCCGTCACCTGCATCAGGCCGATCTCTTTCTTCGGACCCACGCACGCCGGATTAAACCGGCTCTCGCGCCAGATCAGCGCGGACACCAGGCGGGGGTCCACGGCGTGCCGTCGGGCGCTCTGCTCGATCAGCTTGTCGAAGCGGTGGAGCCGATAGTAATACAGGCCGCCGGCGAAGCCGAACGCCAGCGCGGTCAGCAAACCGGCCGAGAGGATCAAGCGTCGCGCGGTGTGGAAAATACCGCTCACCAGTACAGCATAGCCGGTGCGTCACCCGCTGTCCATAGCCGGGCGGGTCCCGGGTGGTTTGCAATGTAGACGCAGCCTCCGATCGCGTTCGCAGGCTTTCCGGCAACGGACAATGTGCACACTTTCCGAAGTGTGCCCTTATCAGCGGCGAGACGCCGCGTCTGCATCAGGCGATGCCATCCAGCCTGTTCCCGGAAGATGAATAACGTAAAGGCGCCAAGCACCGCTAGGGCAAACCGTCGAGCCAGGTCTTGAGCTGGGCGGGCCAGTCCTGGACGCCGTCGGGCAGCGGCTGCTTGAGGCCGAAGCCGTGGCCGCCGCGCTCGGCCTGGTGAAATTCACAGGGGATGTTTTTCTCCCGGCACGCGGCGGCATAGGCGCTGGCGCTGGGCGCATAGGGGTCGTTTGTGGCGACATACAGGAAGGTGGGCGCGCGGATCGGCGCCACGTCGTCGAGCAATCGGCCGTTTTTTTCGAGATAGGCCGGATACATCAGCACGAGGAAATCTGGTGGCTGGCCGGCGGCCGCGGTCTCGTGCGCCAACCGCGCGGTCAGATGTCCGCCGGCGGAGAAGCCCAGCACGCCGACTTTCCTGGCGTCGAGGCCGAATTCCATGCCGCGCTTCCGGATCAATGCCAGCGCGGTCCGGGCGTCGGCGAGCGCCAACGCCCGGGTCGGCGGGCCCGCGTTGATGTGATACAGCAAGGTCGCCGCGTCAAAACCGTCGTCGTTGAGCAACTGGGCGACAGCGGTGCCTTCGTGGCCGATGGCGAGAAAGCCATAACCGCCGCCGGGAAGAATCATGACCGTGCCACGCGACGGTTTCTTGGCGGCGGGATAAAGCATGAGTTGGGCATCGGCGATCTTGGCTATGCGGCCGATGCCATCTTTGCCCGGTGCGATGGCGGACGCGACGGCGGCCGGCCGGCCGTCGAGCGCGATGCGGCGGACCTCACCGGCCAGGGCGACGTGCCAGCCGCAGGCGGCCAAAAAGCAAAGCACGGCAGCAGTTGTTTTCATCGCTGCACTTTACGCTTCCGGGTCGGCTTGTCACGCCAGTTCTCTTAATCCTAATCTTAATCGTAATCTTAATCCTAATCTCTCCCGCCCCTCCGCTTTCCTCCGTGACCTCTGTGATTCATCTCTTTCTGCTTTGACGGAGCTCTCCGCCCGGCCTAGGATTCAACTCATGAAAACGTTTCGTCAGGAGCTTTGGTTCGAGGTGCCCGCCCGGCGCGGGTTCGTCAACATCACACGGCCGGTGGAGCAGGGGCTGCGGGACAGCGGCATCCAGGAGGGGCTCTGCCTCGTCAACGCGATGCATATCACCGCCAGCGTGTTCATCAACGATGACGAATCCGGCCTGCATGCGGATTTCGAGAAATGGCTGGAGAAGCTGGCGCCCGAAAAGCCCCATGCCCAATATGCCCACAACGGCGCGGAGGACAACGCCGACGCGCACCTCAAGCGGCAGGTGATGGGCCGCGAAGTGGTTGTTGCCGTCACCCACGGCCGGCTCGACTTCGGCCCATGGGAGCAGATCTTCTACGGGGAGTTCGACGGCCGGCGGCGAAAGCGGGTGCTGGTCAAGATCATCGGGGAATAAGCGCAGCTGGTCAGGTCGTACAGCCTGCGGTCATTCGGATGGGCGCGGAGCGCTGCCCTGGAAACGGAGCAGAACCTCGTTGCGGCGCAGGAAGCCGGGGGTCCAGGGCGGATCATAGAAAGCGTAGAGCGGCGCGCCCAGCGGCGCATAGCCTTGAGCCATCATCCAGCGGACCAAAGCCTCCGTTTCCCGGGCCTGCGCCGCGGCATCGCGGCGGCCGCTGAAGCGCCGTACGGCGTAGCGCGCCGCCTCCACGCGGCGCAGTGTCACGTTGGTCCCCGCGGGCCGCGGCAGGTCCGTGAGCGCATATTTTTCGGGCATGATAAAAGCCATGGATGCGTTGGTGTCCGCCGTGCTGCGCTCGGCCGCGGGCGCCACCAGCACGGGCGTGGTCATGGGCAGCTTTTTGCGCCCCTCGTTTTCACCGGCGATGTAGTGGAACAGGTTCATGAAGCCGCCGTTCTGGCTGCGGCCGCCGGTTCCGGCCAGCGGGGTCTGGGCCACGATCAGCGCCGGATAGTCGCGTATCTCCACCGCGCCCGCGGATCGCACCACCGTGTAGGCGGGGCTTTCGTAGCCCTTGCGCGACGTCGCGCAGCCGGCCACCACCGCCAACGTGACCAGCACCGCTCCCAGCAACAGCCACAGGACGATCTTCATGAGCTACCCATAGCGCCGGAAGAGTGGAAAGTCAACCGGGCGGCAGTTCGGCGCGCGAATCCAGCAGCGCGGCATTCAGGCTGCCCATGCGGTAGCCGGCGAGATCGAGCGCGACGTGGCGTAGGCCGGCGGCGTGGAGCAGGTCCACGATGGCTTTGCGCCGACGCAGCGCGCGGCCCAGTTCAGCGGGCGCCAGCTCGATGCGGCCGACGTCGCCGTGCAGGCGGACGCGGAGCTGCCGGAACCCCAGCGCGCGCAGCGCCTGCTCCGCGCGTTCGACTGTCGCCAGTCCGCGTGGCGTGAGCGGCGTGCCATAGGGGAAGCGCGACGCCAGACAGGCCATCGCCGGCTTCTCCGCCGTGGGCAAGCCCAGTGTGCGCGACGCGGCGCGGATGTCGGCCTTGGTGAAGCCCAACTGCTGGAGCGGACTCTGCACGCCCAGCTCGGCCAGGGCGCGGCGGCCGGGCCGGTAATCGCCGAGGTCGTCCGCGTTGGAGCCGTCGCAAATGCACGCGATGCCAGCCGCCTGCGCCAGCGCGCGGATGCGCGCGAAATCCAGCTTCTTGCAATGGTAGCACCGGTCCGGCGGATTGGCGGCCAGCGCTTTCTTTTTCAGCGCGTCGATCCGCACAATGCGGTGACGGAGGCGGAAGTGCCGCGCCAGCGCGCGTGCCGCGCGTAACTCGGAGCGCGCCAACAGCGGGGTGTCGAGGGTGACGGCCAGCGCCCGCCGGCCCAGGACCTGAAAGGCGACCACGGCTAGGAACGAGCTGTCCACGCCGCCGCTGAACCCGACTGCCACGCCGCCCTGCGCGCGAAGCCAGTCCCTCAGCGCCAGCACCTTTCCCCCCACCGCGCCGCGCCAGATGATGGTTTTGGTGTTCATTTCCAGATTCCAGTGGGCGGGGCTTCCAGCCCCGCGAGGACGAA
>JAPLSZ010000041.1 GCA_026398385.1 Kiritimatiellota bacterium
GGGCGTGCCCCGGCGTAGTCCGACGAAGCCGGGTGGTTAACACTCCGTCTTTTCCGCCTTCGCTCGTCAGGTTTCCGGTCTCCGGTCCCAGCATTCCTCGCGCAAAGACGCCAAGACGCCAAGATTTTCTGCGCAACCCTCTGCTATCCGTGTCCATCCGTGTTGTTCCGTGGCTAAACTCCGTTTTGTCCGCCTTCGGTCTTCAGCCTTCAGCCTTCTGCCTCTGTTCCTTCCCCTACTCGATGATTTTCGGGACGATAAACTGGCCCTCCCGCGCCTGCGGCGCATTGGCCATCGCCACCGCGTGGTCGAGGCCGGGCCGGATCTCGTCGGCGCGGAAAACGTTCTGCGCCGGGATGGCGTGGGCGGTGGGCTCAAGACCCGCGACGTCGAGTTCGTTCAGTTGACGGACGTAGCCGACAATCTGCTCCAGTTGCGGCTGCAGCCGCGCGACCTCGTCGTCGCTCAGATGCATCCGCGCCAGGTGCGCCACGTAGCGCACGTCGATCTTAGCGCTCGCGCTGTGTTCCGGGGTTGTCATGTTGTCCCAAGCCGCCGGGGCAAAGTATAGAGGGTGACCGGGATTTATCAATCCGCGTTTAGCAGGACTTTCCTTGGTTTTAGATCGTCCTTCTTCGCAACGGCATTTTGGCCGGAAGCTTCCGTAAACGTGGAAAGCTCTTTTACAATCCAGGTTCTTTGTGGCCGCCCCGATGTCGTTTTTTGCCCGCCTGACCAACCGGCGGTCCGTCGCTCTCGGTCTCTGCCTGGCGCTGCGGGCCTACGTGCTGCATCGGCAGATGGCCGCCGCGGGGCTGTCCGCGGCGTTGCCGCTCTTTTTGGTCCCGGCCCTGGCGATTACCCTGGCCGGCGGACTCCTGTTTGCCCGGTACGGACTGGCGCCGGCCATGCTGTTCGCCGCGGCAATGGAGCTGCGTCTGTTGCTTTACGATAACGCAGGGTGAACCACTTTGCCCTTGCGCCAGCCCCGAGCAAAATCGGCGTCATAAAATCTTTCCGTGGGCGGGGCTTCCAGCCCCGCGATTGAGATGCGGTTGTTGACGCGGGGTTGGAAGCCCCGCCCACCAGATGGGCCGTCGCTTTCCTGCCGATGACATTGACACTCTCCATCTCCTTCCATCGCGTCCTTGCGATGGGTGTAAACACGCCGGGCATCGGGTCGGGCGCTTCCTGCGACCCGACAACGGAGCGCGTCAGTTTCGTTCGGCTGCAAGGCGGCGGGGTCGTCGCTGTATACGCATACGCGCCGAGCCCCGACAACACAGCAGACGGACGGAAATCACGCGTGACCGGTGTCGCCCGATGCACGGCGATTCTTCGCTCCACACCTCCGCCACACCGCACAATCCGCGCGGCCCGATCCGCGCCACTTCTCTCACTCACGCACGCACACTCCGCCCCCGCCCCCTGCGCTACGCAGCACGCGCCATATTCACGGGCAGCGAGATCTCTTCACGCGCCTCGGGCTCAGAGCGTTTCCGCGAAATGGCACGCGGTGTAGCGGCCGGTTTCGATTTCGCGCAAAGCAGGAATCTCGACGCGGCAGCGGGCCTCCGCACGGGGGCAGCGGGGATGGAACGGGCAGCCGGGGATGACGTCGGCCGGTGACGGCACGTCGCCTCGGAGCAACTGGCGCGGAGTCCCGGCGCGGCGGGCCTGCAAGCCCTTTTCCACATCCGGCACGGCGGCCAACAGCGCCGCGGTGTAGGGATGGCGCGGCTGCGCGTATATCGCCACCGCCGGTCCGGATTCCACGATGCGCCCGAGATACATGACCAGCACGCGGTGACAGAGATAACGGACGGCGGCCAGGTCGTGGGCAATGAACAGCAGGGCGAGATTCAAGTCGCGCTGGAGATCCTGCAGCAGGTTGAGGATCTGCACCTGAACGGAGACGTCGAGGGCGGAAACAGGTTCATCGGCAATGATCAGCCGCGGCTGGACGGCCAGCGCGCGGGCCAGCCCCAGTCGCTGCCGCTGGCCGCCGCTGAACTCGTGCGGATAACGGCGGGCATAGGCCGGATCCAATCCGACCGCGCGCAGCAGCTCCGCCACCCGACCGGCCTGCTCGGCGCGGCGGCAGCGGCGGTGCACCGCGTGGGCCTCCCCCAGCATGCCGCCGACCGCCAGGCGGGGATTAAGCGCGCCCTGGGGATCCTGGAAAATCATCTGCGCCTGGCCCCGGAAGGTTTTCAGTGCGCGACCGCGCAGCGCGGCGAGATCCATGCCGGCGAACACGACGCGGCCGCCGTGGATCGGCTCCAGCCGGAGCAATGCGCGGCCCAGCGTGCTTTTGCCGCAGCCGCTTTCGCCGACGAGCCCCAGCGTTTCACCGGCTTCAAGCGCGAAGGATATGCTGTCAACGGCACGGAGATGCCGGGCCGGAGCGCACGCCGTGCCGGTCGGGCGCTTCCTCCCACGCGGGTTCGTCCACCCGGCAGCTCGCGCGGCTCAGCGGGCAGCGCGGGTGAAAAGCGCAGCCGGCGGGCAGGTGCGCCGGATGCGGCACGCGGCCCGCGATGCCCTGGAGCCGTCCGGCGCCGCTGGCGAGGCGCGGCACCGCCGCCAGCAGGGCGCGGGTGTACGGGTGGCGCGGCGCGGCCAGCACCTGCTCGGCGGCGCCGCTTTCCACGATGCGCCCGGCGTACATGACGCACACGCGATGCGCGGTCTCGGCCACAAGGCCCAGGTTGTGGGTGATCAGCAGGACGGCCATGCCCAGCTCCCGCTGCAGCGCCTGCAGCAGGTCCAGAATCTGCGCCTGGATCGTCACGTCCAGCGCCGTGGTGGGTTCGTCGGCCACGAGCAGCCGGGGCCGGCACACCAGGGCCATGGCGATCATGACGCGCTGCTGCTGCCCGCCGCTGAGTTCATGCGGATAGCTGTGCTGCCGCCGTTCCGGCTCCGGCAGGCCGACGCGGTGCATCATCTGCAGGGTTTCCGCCCGCGCGTCCGCCCCCGGCCGGTACAAGCGGACGGCCTCGCCGATCTGACGGCCCACCGTGAACACGGGGTTCAACGAGCTGCCTGGCTCCTGGAAAATGTAGGCGATGTCCCGTCCCCGCAGTGCGCGCAAACCGGCCGCGGACAGCGTCAGCACGTCGCGTCCCGCGAAGAGCACCCGGCCGCCGACGTAACGGCCCGGCGGCTGGGGCACCAACCGCGCCAGCGCCAACGCCGTGACGCTCTTGCCGCAACCGCTCTCGCCGACCAGCGCCACGGTCTCGCCGGACCCGATGACCAGGCTGACGTCCTCCACGGCGCGCACGGCCTGCGCGCCGCCGTAAAAGTGCACGCGGAGATTTTCCGCCTCCAGCAGCGCGTTGGACACAGTCGCCGGCATGCGCGTGGGACCGCTCAGCCCGGCCTGTTCATGAAGCATGAACAAGC
>JAPLSZ010000207.1 GCA_026398385.1 Kiritimatiellota bacterium
CCGCGGCGGGTGAAGCAATACCGCCAGCTCGGCTACGAGCAGCGCCAGCTCAAGACCGAGGATTTCCGCAACGACGCCGTCGCCGCCGGCGAGGTCGGTTCGGGCCAGTCCGTCACCGCGCTCTATCAGGTTGAATTGCAAGGCGACGCCAACGAGCCGCTCGGCACGGTGCGCATTCGCGGGCGCAACATGGAGACCGGGCGCGTCGAGGAGCTGGAGCGCGCGATCACGGCGGCCCACAGCGCCCCGCCCGCCGCGGAGTGAAGATTGAATGCATAGCCATATCCTCCAAGAACTGAAATGAGATTGTAAATTTGGAACTCAGGAAAGCAGGAACGGAGGAGGAGAAAAGGCAGATTACTGGAGGGTGCAACCATGTTGAATCATCAGGAACTGACAGGGCAGATCATTGCGGCGGCGATCGAGGTACACAAGACGCTGGGGCCGGGGTTTCTAGAGAGCATTTACGAGTCGGCGTTGTGCGTGGAGTTCGACTTTCAGGGGATCGCCTACGAACGGCAGAAACTGATCAATGTCATGTATCGCGACCATGCGATCGGCGAACACCGTCTCGATTTGCTGGTCGTCGGCACCGTCGTGGTCGAGTTGAAAGCCATCCGCGCGCTGGAGGACATTCATTTCGCCACCGTGCGATCCTACTTGAAGGCGCTCCGCTTGGAATGCGGCCTGCTCCTGAACTTCGCCACCATGCCGCTAACCATCAAACGAGTGGGACGGGAATTTGCGCACTAGGAAAATTTCCAGCAATACGAATTCCGAATTATTTAATTTGGAAATCAGGAACGGAGGGAGCGGTCAGAATCATCTTTTCCTGATTTCCTGAGTTCCAAATTAAAATGCTGAATCTTTTTACAAACCATTTGCAGGGCCATGACAATGAGAGCGACAGCATGTGGTGCAATGCACGCATGATTTGAAACGGGAGGGCAACATGAAAAAGCTACTGACGGGTTTGATGCTGGTGCTGGGGACGGCGGGCGCGTGGGGCATGGGGCGGCCGCCGGCGGTGCCGGGCCAGGGCATCGTGATCTCCGAACTCGATCTGCGCGGGCGCATCGAGGGCGAGAACGTCAGTTTCACCCTCAACCTCCGGACCGACGCGCCCGACCGCAGCCGGCTGACGGTGGTCGAGGGCGACGTGACCTGCCTGACGTCCGCCGTCCCGCGCGGCGTCACGCTGGTGCGCGAAGGCAAGGCCTACGTGCTCGTCTTCGAACGGCCGATCAAGGAGAACCTCAGCCTGACGTTCGCCAGCCTGCCGGCGAAGGAAGGCGACTGGCGCGCGACGCAGTTCACGCTGCCGGGCGCCACGGTGCGGCGCGTGGCGATGCTGTGCGACCGGCCGGACCTGCAGGTGGAGTTCCCCGGCGCGCTCGGCGTCGAGCGGCGCCAGACGGCGGAGGGCCGCACGGAGATCGCGGCGAGCCTCGGCGTCATCCGCAGCTTCACCGTCCGCTGGAAGCCGGAGGTCAAGGCCTTGACCGGCGAACTGGCGGCGACGTGCGATGCGCACACGATTTACAGCGCCAGCGTCGGCGTGCTGCGGCTGGACAGCCTGCTGACCTACCGCGTCATCCAGGGCGCGCTGGAGAAGCTCACGCTGGCGCTGCCGCCGGAGCTGAACGTGACCCAGGTGCGCGGCCCGGACATCCGCGAGTGGACGGTCGAGGCCGCGACGAAGACCAACGCCGAGCGCCGGCTGGTCGTCACCTTGAGCCGGCCGCAGGAAAAGATCTACCAGCTCGGCCTCGAGGCCGAGCGCGGCCTGGCGGCGTTCCCGTGCAAGTTCGACCTGCCGCTGCCCATGCCGCAAAACGTGCTGCGGACGAGCGGCTTCCTGCTCATCGGCACCGACAGCGCCGTAAAGCTGCTGGTGAACAAGTCGCTCGGTTTGACGCAGATTGACCAGGCGGCGTTCCCCACCGTGCCGGCCGCGGACAACCGCGCGCGGCTGGCGCCGGCGCGCACGGCCTACGCCTACCAGTATGCGAACCTGCCGGCGCGCGCCGAGCTGGGCGCCGACGACATCGTGACCACGCTGCACAGCGAGGAGCGGCTGACGCTCGCGTTGAGCGATAACGACCTCGCGTTCGACGCGGTCGTGGAACTCGACGTGCGCGACGCCCCCGCGCGCGAGGCCGCGCTGGTGGTGGATCCGGCGTGGAGCGTCGTGAACGTGGCCGGCGCGAACCTGGCCGACTACGAGGTGCGCGACCAGGCCGGGACGCGGCAGCTCAAGCTGTTCTTCAAGACGGCGGTGAGCGGCCGCACGCTGGTCGAGGTGCGGCTGGAAAAGACGCTGGCGGAAGGCCAGGCGGAGTTCACCGCGCCGCTGTTCCGCGTGGCGGAAGCCCGCACCGAGCGCGGCCACCTGGTGCTGCGCGCCGAGAAGGGCGTGCGGTTCAAGCCGTCCGTGGTCACCAACCTGACGGAAGTCCACCTGGCCTCGCTGCCGACGCGCGTGCCGGACGCGCAGCAGGCCTTCCGCTTCAAGGACGGCGCCTGGACCCTGGGCGCGAACATCGAGAAGACCACGCCGGCGATCTACGCCGAGCTGTTCCAGCTCGTCTCGGCGGGCGAGTCCGCGCTCTACGGCAGTTGCTCGATCACCTACCACATCGGCGGCGCGCCGGTGCGGCAACTCCGCGTGCACGTGCCGGCGACGTGCCAGAACGTCGAATTCACCGGGCACGACATCCGCGCGCGCGAGAAGACCAAGGACGGGACGAACGACGAGTGGCAGGTGACGTTCCAGGAAAAGATCCTCGGCGACTACACCCTGCTGGTGACCTACGATTCACCCTTTGCTTTCGAGGGCGGCCGCGTACCGCTCGGCGGTGTGGAGACGCTGGGCACGGAGAACGAGTCGGGCTATCTCGTGCTCGCAGGCGCGGCGAGTCTGCAATTCCAAAGTCTGGACCAGGCCGACCCCGCGCTGATCAAGCTCGATCGCGCCGAGATCCCGCCGGCCTACGCGTTGCTGATCAACGACCCCGTGCTTGCGGCGTTCAAGTATGTCGGCCGCCCGCACCTGGCCCAGCTCAAGGTGCAGCGCTACCCGACGCAGCCGCTGCTCGCGCAGGTGGCCGACCACATCGGCCTGGCGACGCGGCTGAGCAAGGAAGGCGAGAGCGTGACGACCGTGACCTATGACGTGAAAAATTCGTCGCAGCAATATTTCGGCCTCAAGCTGCCGGCCGGCGCGCGGCTGTGGAACGCCAAGGTGGATGGCGCCGCCGTGCAGGCGCTGTCCGTGCCGCAGCAGGCGGGCAAGGTGCTCGTGCCGCTGCGCCGCCTGCGCGACCCGAACCAGCCGCTGCGCGTCGAGGTGGAATATGCCGAGACGAAGAGCGCCTGCCGCTGGTGGTGGCCGCAGACGCTGCGCTGGGACGCGCCGGTGACGGACGCCCAGTCGGTCTTCGCCAAGTGGACGTTGACGGCGCCGGAGAAGTTCACGCTCGGCGCCGCAGGCGGCAACCTCGCGCCGGCCAAGGCGCCGCTCGCGGGCCTGCTGCGCCTCGCGGTGAATTTCGGCGAGCTCGTCGGCGGCATGGTGACGCGCGCCCTGGCCTGGCTGGTGTTCGTCACACTGATCTGCCTCGGCATTATTATCCTGGC
>JAPLSZ010000261.1 GCA_026398385.1 Kiritimatiellota bacterium
GTTTTTCATGCTGCTCATGGCGTGGAGCTTACCGCTTGTTCGTAGACTTTCAAGGTCGCTGCGCCCGTGCGCTGCCAGGTGAAGCCCGCCGCGCGCCGCAGGCCCTTGGCGCGCAAGTCCGCGGCCAGCGCCGGCTCGGCGAGCACGCGCGCCAGGGCGCGGGCGAGGCCCTCGGTGTCCGCCGGGTCCACGAGCAGCGCGGCGTCGCCGGCGACCTCCGGCAGGGCGCTCGTGTTGCTGCAGACCACCGGCGTGCCGCAGGCCATGGCTTCCAGCACCGGCAGGCCGAAGCCCTCGTACTTGGACGCCCAAACAAAAACATCCGCCTGCTGATAGACCCGGACCAGCTCCGGCCCGGTCACGTAGCCCGCCCAGCGAATCCAGGGCTCCAGCCCGAGGGCCCGCGCCAACTCCGGCGCCTCGGGATAACGCGGATCCCTGGCGCCGGCGAGCACCAGCCGCACCGGACCCGGCGCCAGCTCGCGCAGGCGGGCAAACGCCCGCAGCAGGCCGGGCACATTCTTGTAGGGATCGAACCGGCCCACGTAGAGAATCGTTTTTTCTCCGGCGGCCGCCCCGCCGGTCAGAGGAACGCCCCCCGGCGCGGCCGGTTGATATTCCGGCGCCACGCCGTTGGACACCGCCACCACCGCCGGCGGGCCCGCCTCCGCCAGGCGCAGCAGCCGGAGGATGTCCTGCCGGGCCGCGTCGCTGACCGTCAGGATCACAGCGGCCCGCGCGCCCACCTCGACCATCAGCCGCCGGAAGAGCGGCTGGCAGCGCGTTTTCAAAGCGCGGGGCGTCCATTCCGGGTGCAGCAGCGGAATCATGTCGTGGATCGTCACGACACATTTGATCCGCCCATGGCCGCGGCGCGGGAAGGCGCCGAACGGGATCATGTAATTCGCGGAATGAAACACCTCCAGCCCCCGGCGGCGCAACCAACCCGGCAGAAGCACCTGATTTTGCGCCGAAAAAACGCCGAAGGGCACCCGCTCCGTTTTGAAATTCGGCGCCGCCTCCAGCCGCGCATAGGCGCTGACCCGCTGCTCCAGTTCCGGCCGCTGGAACAACAGCCAGTATTCGTTCCGCCGGTCCAGCGCAGCCAGCGCCCGGATCAGCTCCTGCGTGTACGACCCGATCCCTGACAGTTCCGGGAAAATCCACCGCGCATCAATGCCGATTCTCATGACGAAGTTCTATCCACCGCGGGCTCCGTCGTGCACTCGGCGGTAAACGGCCCATGTCTGCCGCGCCGTTTCGGCCCACGAAAATATTCTGGCCCGGGCCAGGCCCCGCGCCACCAGGCCCGCGCGGCGGGCCGGGTCGGTCAGCAACGCCAGCATGCGTTCAGCCCAGGCGTCGGCGTCGAAGGACGCCAGGATTTCCGCGCCGTCGGCCACCACCTCCGGCAGCGAGCCCGCCGCCGACACCAACGCCGGCGTGCCGCACGCCATCGCTTCCAGCGGGGTAAAACCGAAGCCTTCGTACAACGAGGGCAGCAGCAGCAGCTCCGCCCCCGCGTACAGCGCCGCCAGGTGTTCTTCCGGCACATAGTCGAGATAGCGCAGGCGCTCCGCCCGCGGCGAACGGCGCATCCGTTCCAGGATCGGCTCGTACTTCCAACCGCGCTGGCCGGCGATGATCAACTCGCCGTCGAAGCCCCGCAGCCGCTCGAAGGCCTCGATCGCCAGCGGATAATTCTTCCGCGGTTCCAGCGTCCCCACCGCCAGCAGATAGGGCCGTTCCAGCCGCAGCGCCTGCCGCGCCGCGCGGATCCCCGGCGCCGGCGGCCGGCCCCAGTCTTCCGGCAGCCCGAGCAGGATCGGAAAGAGCTTCGCCGCCGGCACGCCGAGCAGTTCCTGGATCTCGCGCCCGGAAAACTCGGAGTCCGTGATGATCGCGTCCGCCCGCGCCACGGTGTCGCGGATCTGCGCGGTCAGCCAGCGCCGGTTCCGCTCCTCCGCCGCCTCGGGAAACCGCAGGAAAGACACGTCGTGAATCGTCACCACCGCCCGCCCCCGGGTCAGCGGCGGGACGATGAAATTCGGGAAGTGATACACGTCCGCCGTGCCCGCCAGCCAGTTGAACGGCGGCCAGCGGATCGTCTTCCAGGCCTTCTGCACCACGCGGCCCGGCACCCAGCGCACGGCCTGCCGCCGCGCGCCCGGCGCGGCCCACGGCGTTCCTTTCCGCTGGAAGTCGAAATAAAACAACCGCAGCTCGTCCGCCCCCGCCTGCCGGCCAAGCTGCTCCGCCAGCGCCTGGGTGTAGCGCCCGACCCCCGCCCGCTGGGACACACCGGCCTGAATGTCCATGCATACCATCACGGCGCCGCCTCCAGCTCCTTTTCTACACGCACCGCACGGCGCAAGCAAACAACTTTCGCCATCCCGGTGTTGGAAAAACGGCGGATTTCGCTATCATCGCGCCATGCTTCCGCTGTTCATCCATGCGGCCGTGGCACAGGACTACCCCGACTATCTGCGGGACGAGTCGCGGCGCACGGGCCGGGCCGAAGCCATCGCCTTCCCCGCCTCGGCGACAGAGGTGCAGCAGGCGCTGGATCTGGCGCGGCAGCGAAACTGGCCGGTGACCCTGCAGGGCGGCCGGACCGGTATTACCGGCGGCGCCGTGCCGGAGGGCGGCCTGATCCTGAATCTCACCCGGATGCAGCGCGTGCTCGGCCTGCGCCACGATCCTGACGATGACTGTTTCTATATCGCCGTCCAGCCGGGCCTCGTGCTGCAGGAGTTGCGCCGGCAGCTACGCGCCCGGTCGTTCGACGTGACCGGCTGGAGCACCGCGGCGCGGTCGGCGCTGGCGCGGTTCCAGACGGCGCCACCCCAGTTCTTTCCGCCCGATCCGACGGAAACCACCGCCACCCTGGGCGGCATGGTGGCCTGCAATGCGTCGGGCGCCTGCACGTTGCGCTACGGGGCCACCCGCGACTATGTCGCCGGCCTACGCCTGCTGACGGCGGACGGCGACACGCTGGAACTGCGCCGTGGCCGCGAGCGGGCTGTGCGCCGACAATTCGCGCTGACCACCACTGCGGGCCGCACGCTGGCGGGCCCGCTGCCGGCGTATACGCTGCCGGAGGTGAAAAATGCCGCCGGCTACTGCGCCGCGGACGACATGGACCTGATCGATTTGTTCATCGGCTCGGAAGGCACGCTGGGCGTGTTCACCGCCATCGAGCTGCAGTTGCTGCCGGAGCCCGCGGCGCGCTGGGGCCTGCTGGCGTTTTTTCCGGACGAAGCCGCCGCCTTGCGGTTCGTCCGCGCGAGCCGGTCAGCGGCGGACGTCCGACCGGCGGCGCTGGAGTTTTTCGACAAGCGGGCGCTGAACCTGCTGCGGCGCGAACGGGAACATCTGGCGGCGCTTGCCGCCTTGCCGGCGCTGCCGCCGGCGTTCCACACCGCGGTGTACTTGGAATTCCACGGCGCGGAGGACGAGGTCGGTGCGGCCGTCGAAGCCACGGCGGTGGAAATCGCCGCCAGCGGCGGCGCGGCGGCGGACGTGTGGCTGGCGGACACCGCGCACGACCTGGAGAAGTTCAAGGAATTCCGCCATGCACTGCCGGAGGCGGTCAACCGGCTGATTGACGAACGGCGGCGGCGCGCGCCGGAGGTGACCAAGCTCGGCACGGACATGGCGGTGCCGGACGCGGCGCTGGAAGACGTGCTGGCGCGGTATCACCGCGACCTCGCCGCCGCGGGTCTGGACTACGTGATCTTCGGGCACATCGGCAACAACCACCTGCACGTGAACATTCTGCCGGAGACACCGGCGCAGTACCGGCAGGGCCAGGAACTCTATCTGGCGTGGGCACGGGACATCGTGCGGCTGGGCGGCACCGTGGCGGCCGAACACGGCATCGGCAAGCTCAAGGTCCCCCTGCTCGAAGTGCTGCTCGGCGCCGCGGGCCTCGCCCAGTTGCGCGCCGTGAAACAGATCTTCGACCCCGCCAGCCGTCTGAACCGCGGGAATCTGTTTGTCCCGGATTGAGGCCCATCCCCGGCGCCGTCACGGGTGCGGCTGAATCAGCCGGCCCTGCTCGTCGCGAATGAACATCTGCCCGTCGCATTCCAGCGCGCGCACGGAGCCATCTCTCCAAAGCAGGAGATAATCGCCCAGCAGGGGCTGTCGTCGCCAGGTGGCGCCGGCGGCCAGCGCCGACATCAGCGCCGGATTCACGTCGGCCCACCGCCGCGAAATCAGCCACAGCGTGTCGCGCGGGCCGAGCTTCCAGAGATACGCGCCGTTGAACGCCGCAGGCCGCGGCAGTTCGCGGCCCATGATGCGTTCCGCCAGCACCTCCGGGTCGTCGGCGTAATGCAGCCAGCGGTATAAAGCGGCGGCTGACCGGGGACGAGGAGCGTTTTCGTCGCCCCACCCCCAGCGGCCGGAATGATAACAGCCGGACACCGCCAGCGTAACGCATACCCCGGCCAAGAATATCGCGCGGCGCGGGCGGCCCTCCGTGGCGGCGTCCAGCAAAACGAACCACAGCGGCGCCAGCAGCCAGGTGGTGTAACGCAGAGCGCCGACCTGGTCCGAGGAGAAGTTGGTCGTCGCGGTCGCCAGCCAGGTGGCGCAAGCGGTGGTCAGCACAATGGCCGCCAGTAACACGGCTGATTGGCGGCGCGCCAGCGCGGGCAGCAGCAGAAAACACATGGGGTAAAACCAGACGGCGCCGATGAGCGGGCTCAGGAAGACGTCGGCGACGCGGGGCCACGAGGCGTATTCCAGACGCGCCAGGCCCAGCGCGACCAGCAGTGTCGCCGGCAGATACGACGCCAGCAACCTCGCCCCTTGAGCCAAGGGGACACGCGGCCAACCTGTTGCTCCACAATCCAGCGTCTTGTGTTGCCGTTGCAAAGCGGCGAGCAGGTGCAGCGGAAAGAAAAATAGAATCGGCAAATTCTGCGTCGCAGCCAAGGACAACAGCAGGGCCGACAGCCCCTGGATGCGCGGTCGGCCGGCGGTCAGCAAGGCCGTAAGCGTCAGGCCGAAGCAAAAGAGCTCCGGATGCGTCCAACTCACATACGCCGGCAGAGGCGTGATCAGCGCCAGCAGGCTGATGACCAGCAGAGGCCAACTCCGCGAACGCCGCCACGCCAGCCCGAAGGGCAGCAGCAGGCAGAGCAGATTCACCACGCGAAACGCCTGGTATTCCCAGCCGCTGCCGCCAAGCCCATGCAGCAGCAGGTACACCGGCGCGACCGCCAGCGCATACCCCCAGAAGTGAATATAGCGGTAGGCGCCCCACCGGTCCGGGTACAGCCCGCCGAAACCGCCGCCCGCCTGGCTTTCCTCGCGCAGCTCGCGCGCCGGCGGACGGGTGCCCTCCAACTCCACGCCGAAAGGATTCGTGCGATTCCAGTATTCACGGGCCGCGGCCGTGTCGATGCGCAGTTCGCCGCGCAGGGCAAGCGCCTGCGTCTGCAAAATATATTCCCGCCCGTCGCCGCGCAACGCCAGCGGTTGCCGGCCGGTCATCAGCAGCGCCAGTGCGCCGAAGATGATGAACGCCGAAGCCGGGGGTTGACGCGGCATACGCATGTCCTTTCCTTAGCAGATGCGCCGTTATTCTTCCAGTTTACATCGCTTGAAGCTGGACTTGCCGCGGCCCGCGTTGTACACGCTCACCATGCGCGTACTGCTGATCACGCCGCCGATGGTGCAACTGAACGCCCCTTACGCCGCCACGCCGGCGCTGATGGGATTGTTGCGGGCCCAGGGCCTCGACGCCCGGCAGGCGGATCTGTCGCTGGAACTGGCGTTGCTATTGTTCTCCCGGAAGGGCCTCGCACAAATCCGGGCCGCGCTGCCGCGCCGTTCGTCTGCGCCCGCCGTCCTGTTTTTCCGCCGCCACGCGCCACGCTACGCCGCCGTCGTGGATGACGCCGTCCGCTTCCTGCAGGGACAAGCCCCGGCGTTGGCTGGGCGCCTGGCCCGCCGCCGCTGGCTACCCGAAGGGCCGCGGTTTGCCGTGGCCACCCCGGCATTCATGCGCCGTCACTTCGGGCCCGGCGCCGCCGCCGCGCGCGCCAAATATCTCGCCAGCCTGTTCCTTGATGATCTGGCCGACGTGCTTCGCGACGGCGTGGATCCGCGCTTTAGCCTCGCTCGCTATGCCGAACGCCTGGCGCTGGCGGCGGCCACCTTTGATCAGCTGCACGCCGCGCTACAGGCGCCACCCACGCTGGTGGACCAGTTGCTGGACCGGATCGTCGTCCGGCTCATCCGCCGGGAAAAGCCGGACCTCGTGGGCCTCACCGTCCCCTTCCCCGGCAACCTCTACGGTGCGCTGCGGATCGCACAAACCGTCCGGCACATCGCTCCGCGGACGAAGATCGTCCTCGGCGGCGGCTATGTGAACACGGAACTGTGCCGGCTCGCCGAGCCGCGTTTGTTCGATTTCGCCGACTTCGTGACGCTGGACGATGGTGCGCAACCGTTGCTCGCCCTGATCGAACACTTGCACGGACGGCGGCCGGCGCACAGCCTGTGCCGTACGTTTTTTCGCCGGCGGGGCCGCGTGGTTTTCGGCAATGCTGGCGGCATGCGCGAGCTCCCGTTCCGTGACTGGCCCGCGCCCAGTTACACCGGGCTCGACCCGAACCGCTACCTGTCGCTCTGCGAACTGCCCAATCCGGTGATCCGGCTCTGGTCCGACGGCTATTGGAACCGACTCCAACTGGCCCGCGGCTGCTACTGGCATCGCTGCGCCTTTTGCGACACCAGCCTCGCCTACATCCGCCGCTTCGAACCGGGGAATCCCGACCGAATCGTGGACCATATCGAACGCCTGATCGCCGAAACCGGCCGCCGCAACTTTCATTTTGTGGACGAGGCCGCGCCGCCGGCGTTGCTGCGCGCCGTGGCCGAACGGCTGCTCGCCCGCGGCGTGAGCATCAACTGGTGGACCAATATTCGCTTCGAAAAAGTATTCACCCCGGCGCTCGCGCGGCTGCTCGCCTGTGCCGGTTGCCTCGCCGTCACTGCCGGCCTGGAAACCGCCTGCAACCGCACGCTGCGACTGATGCAGAAAGGCGTCACCGTCGCGCAGGCGGCGCGTTGCGTCCGCGCTTTCGCGGGCGCCGGCATCCTGGTCCACGCCTATTTGATCTACGGCTTCCCCACGCAGACCCGGCGCGAAACCATCGCCGCGCTGGAAATCGTCCGGACCTGGTTCCGCCGCGGCTGGATTCAATCGGCCTACTGGCACCGCTTCGCCCTGACGATCCACAGTCCGATGTTCCGAAATCCCGCGGCGTTCGGCCTGCGCCTGGCGAGGGACCGCGCCAGCGCCGAGGCCGGCTCCGCTGCCACACCGAACGGCTCCCGCATCGCGCGCCGGCAGACCAGGGCGGCGCCCGCGTTCGCGCAAAACGAGATTACCTATGAGGAGGCCGGCGCGCCGGACTGGGACGCCCTCGGCGCGGCGCTGCGCACCGCCACCTATAATTACCTGCACGGCCTCGGCCTGGACGGGGATGTGCGCGCCTGGTTCGATCTCACAACAGATTCGCCGCTAGTTCGGCGACCTCGGAGCAGACGCCCTTCGTAAGCAGCCTGTGCGCAGACCCTTCCTCCCTGACCAATCAGCTCCAGCTATCCACTCTGTCCGTCATTTCATGACCCCACAATCGACTATCCGGCCGGATAATGAAATGTGATGTGTCGGAATGGCAAGCCTAATGCTGTAGCTCGGCCTAAGAGGCCCTGCCAGCGCATGAAACAGCGCGCAGATCTGCGCTGGGCGGATTCCCGCAGGCTTCACTTCGCCGGTCATGCGGGACCGTTCAGCCCGGGCTGCCACCGCGCAAGAGGCGTCGCACCCGAGCAGATCTATGCTATATTCCGCCATGGTTAAAGATCCGGTCTGCGGCATGGATGTGGATCCGGCGACGGCGTTGAGCGTGACACGCAACAGTCGGACGTATTACTTCTGCCGCGCGCACTGCCGCGACCTGTTTCTCACGCCAGCACCCGCTTACTGCGACGCGTGCGCCACAGCATCCAGCGGACGCGCCCGGACGGCGACAAAGGCGTACTACTGCCCGATGTGCGCCGGCGTGGAAAGCGCTACGCCGGGTGCCTGCCCGCAATGCGGTATGGCGCTGGAAGCCGCCGCGCCGGCGGCGGGACCCGCGGGGCCTACGGAGGAGTTACGCGATATGCAGCGCCGTTTCTGGCTCGGCTTGGCGCTGGGCCTGCCGGTCTTTCTGCTGGGCATGGATCACATGCTCCCCGGTCAGCCCCTGGCGCGCGTGATTTCGCAGCGTCTTTCGCTCGGACTGCAACTCGCCCTCAGCGCTTTCGTGGTCTTCGGCGCGGGCTGGCCGCTGCTGCAGCGCGGCTGGCACTCGCTGGTGACGCGACGCATGAACATGTTCACCCTGATTGGCCTCGGCGTGCTGGCGGCCTGGAGCTACAGTCTGTACGCCACGCTCTTCGGCCGCCTGCTGCCGGCCTCCGCCCGGCACCACGGAGAGGTCATCGTCTATTTTGAAACCGCCGCCGCCATCACCGTGCTTGTCCTGCTGGGCCAAGTGATGGAGTTGCGCGCCCGACGACGTACGGGCATCGCGTTGCGATCCCTGATGGAACTGGCGCCCAAAACCGCCACACGGCTCCGCGCGGGCGCCGAGGAGCAGGTGCCGCTGGAGCAGATCATGGTCGGCGACCAACTCCGGGTGCGGCCCGGCGAAAAGATTCCGGTGGATGGTGTCGTGATCGAGGGCCACAGCTCCGTGGACGAATCCATGCTGACCGGTGAGCCGGTCCCCGTGCCGAAACAGGCCGGCGACCAGGTCGCCGGCGGAACCATCAACCAGACCGGGGCTTTTGTCCTGCGGGCCGAGCGGGTCGGCCGGGATACCCTGCTCGCGCGCATCGTGGAGATGGTGGCCGCCGCGCAGCGCAGCCGCGCGCCCGTGCAGCGCCTCGCCGACCGCGTCGCCGCCGTCTTCGTGCCCGCAGTCATCGCCATCGCCGTCCTGACTTACGGCCTCTGGTTTTGGCTCGGACCTGAACCGCGCTGGGCCAACGCGCTGGTCAGCGCCGTGGCGGTGCTGGTCATCGCCTGCCCCTGTGCGCTGGGTCTAGCCACGCCCATGTCCATCATGATCGGCGTCGGCCGCGGCGCGCAAGCCGGGGTGCTCGTCAAGGATGCCGAGGCGCTGGAAATCCTCGGCCACGCCGACACACTGTGCGTGGACAAGACCGGCACGTTGACCGAGGGCAAACCCTCTGTGACGCAGATTTTGGTATCCGAAATGTGGGCGGAGCCTCCGGCCCCGCGCGCGGGACTGGAAGTCCCGCCCACAAAGAAGGAGCATGATCGCGCTTGTTCGTTGAATGCTTCGCACGCGGAGCGGGACGTCCCATCCGCCAAGATGGAAAATGAAATCCTGAGTATGGCTGCCGCGCTGGAGCAGCACAGCGAGCACCCGCTGGCCGCGGCGGTCGTCCGCGCCGCCCGGGAGCGCGGATTGATCACCGGCAGCGCCGAACATTTCCAAGCCACGCCTGGCGGCGGCGTCGCCGGCTGCATCGCCGGCCACGCGCTGCTCATCGGCAGCGAAAACTGGCTGCGTGAACACAGTGTCGCGGGGCTAGACGAGCGGCACACGGCCCTCGAAATGCTGCACAGCCAGGGCCAGACGATCATCGGCGTCGCCCAGGATGGCCGGCTGGCCGGCTGGATCGCACTGGCCGATCCAATCAAAGCCACGACGCCGGAGGCCCTCCGCGACTTGCACCGTTTCGGATTGAACATCATCCTGCTCACCGGCGACGCCGAAACCGCTGCCGGCGCCGTCGCCCGCGCGCTGGGCCTGGACGAAGTCCATGCACGCGTAACGCCGGCCGACAAGCTCAACATCATCCGCCAACTGCGCGCCGCCGGCCGCCGCGTGGTCATGGCCGGCGACGGCATCAACGACGCTCCGGCCCTGGCCGCCGCGGACGTCGGCGTGGCGATGGGCAGCGGCACGGACATTGCCATGCAGAGCGCGGGGCTGACGCTGGTCAAAGGCGACCTGCGCGGGCTGGTCAAGGCGATCCGGCTCAGCCGCGCCGTGCGGCGAAACATCCGACAGAACCTGCTTTTCGCCTTCGCCTACAATGCGCTGGGCATCCCGCTGGCCGCCGGCGCGTTATATCCGCTCTGCGGGATGCTGCTCAGCCCGGTGTTGGCCGGCCTGGCGATGAGTTTCAGCGATGTGTCCGTGGTGGGCAACGCGTTGCGCCTGCGCCGGCTGCGGCTGTAATCATCCGAGGATTGAAAATGATGCTTGTTTCCGGTCAAAACAGGGATCCGATTTTACACTACATCCCGGGGCTGGTGCCGGAGGTGAGTCGAACCCACACACCCGTGAGGGCGCTGGATTTTGAGCCCCGTTAAGTAGTAATGAATTTGCATATTTCCTAAGGAATAAGCGTATTTGCACCCTTACGACCCTGCACGGGCCGTAGCATATCCTGTAGCAAATCAACGCCAGCCAGCGAGAACAATGCCTGCGATCTGGACGATGACGGCGTGCCTGATCCCGGGCAAGTGAATGCACGTGCCGGGACAATCTGCCGTCACCGGCCGCAGGTGTGCTTGCACTCCCGACGCGCTTGCGATATTCAGCACCCTGACCAACGCCGCGCAGCAAGAAGTCGAAGCCGTGCTCGCCGCGCTGCCCCAGGAAGTCCACGACCGCCTTTCGGAGCTGCCCATCACCTTCGAGCCGAAGCCCAACGCCGCCCTGGTCACCGCAGGCATCGATCCCGACCGCACGCTCGGGCTCTTCACCGGCGTGTCCTATGCCCGCGCCATCGCGGTCTCCCAGCACCTTCCGCCCCAGATCATCCTCTTCCTCGAAAACATCCTTGAGTACGTCCGCGCCGATCTGCCCGAGTTCCGCACCCAAGTCCGCCGCACGCTGCTGCACGAGATCGGCCACTACCTCGGTCTCGATGAGGACGAGGTCCGTCTGCGCGATATCTGAGCGTGTCCGGTCGCCGCCATGAAGGATGGTCGGGATTCCGTTCAGCCCGCCGCCTCGCGTGCTGAACACTGGCACGTCAACCTCACCCCGCGGGGTGTGATGTTGGCCGGAAGATCTTTCGGTGCCGGTTTCGCGGGACGATCCGGAACCTATCCGGGGTTGTGGGCATTTTACACGGTTCAGGACAGCCGCTTTTCTTTCAACGACTCGGCGGGATCTTCTGCGCGCTGAAGACAACCTTGAGCCGCTGGCCTTCCGTGAAGTCGCCCGTCAGCGGCACCAGGATGAAGTTATCCGTGATGACCGGTTTGAGTTCGCCGCCGGCAAGCAGATGCACGCTCTTCAGGCGTTGCGGCATGAACTGCACGACCGGCCGGCCACCCCAATCCCCCTTGGAGTTCGTCGTTATCTCCAATGTATAGGTGCCGCTGCGTTCGCTCAGTTTTTGCGTCCACGCCAACTTGCGGGTCTGCGCCATCCGCGCCTCCCACGCTGGGTCACCGTAGAAGGCCACTGTGTCGCGATCCCAGAGCAGCCCGAGTTCGTCGCGGTCAGTAAGGCCGTATGCCTGCGCAATCCGGTTCGGCAACGAGGGGTCGGACTCGATATCGAACTGGTCGACGTGCACCCCGGCGTTTTTCGGGAAGCGCGTCTGGAGTTGGTGGACTAGGGCCAGATTATTGGCTGCGAACGCCTCGGCGAAGGTGAAGCGGCCGGTCGTACTTGGCGATTCGCAACGCATCCGTCGCATCGTAGCCGGTGAGGATGCCCCAGAGGACGTCGGTATAGGGATCGTCGTCGAGCGCGCGGGTCAGCCGGTGCACCGTGACGACAAACTTCCGTCCGGCTTCCTCCGGCGTGGCGACGAAGCAAGCGTAGCGGGGGAAAATCCGGGCGAATTCGTCGCGCGACTGTTCGACGGAATCGGCATAAACGACCACTGCGGCGTGATGCTTCCGCTTGAGCGCATCGACGACCTGTTTCCACTGTGGATCGGCGATGGTCTTCCTGCTGACGACGACGGCATATTCTTGAGCCGAGGCGATTGACGCCAACACGATGAAGATGATCCCAACGAAGTTTTTCATGGCGCTCACTCCTTCGCCTCCAGCAGGACAGCGATGCCGTCGTGGTCGCCGGTGGTGAGGGCCGGGTGGCCGAGCACGGCGTTTTCGAGCGGGATAAGACCCGTCCGGTGGTAGTGGGTCTTGCGCTCCAGGCGTGTCGCCAGGGCATCCCGGGCTTGATTGAAGGACACGAACTCGTGCTTCACCTGCGCGAACGGATCAACTTTTTCGCGACTGAAGGCGGCGGTGAAAACATAGGCGCCGGCTTGATGATACGGGCCGAAAATCCGGCCGTGATTATTCTTCAACTCGAAGGGCTCGTCGGAGAACGTGGCAGCTTTGCCGGCGCCAAGCTGCCCATGGCGCACACCGCCGATCAGTCCGGAATAACCCGTGCTATGGCCCACGCGCAGCGGAAAACCGGCCGCGGCCAGCGCGCGCAGCAGGCGGTCCGTCGCGTCGGCGGCCGACTTGGCCGCGCGGTCCACGATGATGACGTTTACCGGTTCGCGCAGGTTCTTCCCATCGTAGATCTGATTGAGCCAGTGCGCCGGCGCGTCATCCGGGGCCAGCATCCATTTGCCGATGGCTGGTAGGCCGGCGGGGGAAGCCTGGTCGGCGACAGAAGGGTTTGCCGAATCGGACGTCCCGATCACCCCCTGGTTCCGCATGCAGCCGTGGCCAGACGTGATCAGGAGCGGCACGATCAGCAAACGCTGCAGTTTCATGTTGATTCCTGTTGGTCAACGCGTTGGGCCCTGCTTTCGATCGGCGGCGCCGCAACCTGATTTTTTCGAGCCCCACCGGCCGTCGGCAACCGTGAACGATGCTAACGCGGCGGCTGGTGCATGTCCATCTTTGGTACGGCAACTCCGGCCGGCTTAAAACAGCCTTAGATCACGGCACAATTCCGTGGGGAGCCTTACGTCCCCGTTCCCAGCCTTAATCCGCCTCCCCACCCCGGCACAATACCTTGAGGCGTGTTTAGCCGTGCGTACGGCCGCGCTTCACTCAACCCAACGACCATCAGGTCGCTTAACCCAGGGAGGCTATTGTGACGCACGAAGCCGGGCTCATGCTCGTCAATCAAATCGCGCCCATCATCCAAGGCGCCGTCCCCCGTGTCGCGCGGCCAGTGGGCTGCGAGGACGCCGAGGAGCTGGTTCAGGATGCCCTCTGCACCGCGGCCCAGATGATCGAGGCGGCGGAGTTGAGCGGACGAAAAATATATCCGTCGTCCATCGCCTACTACTCTATACAGCGCACCAAGGCTGGACGGCGCTCGGGCTATGCCGGCGAAATGGACGCTCTTTCATCCGCGGCGCGCTTGCATCGCCATGTCCAGGTCGAGGCCTTGGAAGCGCCCGTGGGCGCGGAAGACGAGGATGGCACACTCCACGATGTGCTGGCCGACTCGGGCGCCGAGGATCCGGCCCAGGTGGCGGCCCGTGAGCTGGACTGGGCCGAGCTGGTCCTGGAGATGAACGCCCGGGATCTGGCGGTGTTGCAGATGGCCGGTGGCGCCGTTTCCGGCCGGCAGTTGAGCCGGAAGCTGGGGCTGTCCCCCGGACGCATTTCGCAGATCAAGCGTGAGCTGGGGCGGCAGATCAAGCTGCGCTGGGGCTCGACCGTGCTGGCCGATGCCGTGGCCGAGCCGGGTTGGCTGCGGCGGGACGTACGAGCAATGCGCGAACGATCGGCCTGCCGGCGGGAGCGGCAGGCGTGAAGATCAGAGAGCGCCTGGCCGGGCTCTCTTTTTATATATTGCACGGGGGAGGTGCAGGCAGGCAAGTGCTGTCGCTCGGCCTCACAAAGGACCTGATGCCTTTGGTCTCGCAGGCCAGGTGGCGAAGAATCAGGTCTAGCTGGCGCGGCCGATGCCCAGGCAATGCAGCCGGATTCCCAGCGGCTTGGCCTGTTGGATGATGGCCTCCGTGGCGCTGGCCGGGCGCCCTTTTCGCCCGTGCCTTGGCGGCTGTTACAGCAACTGATGCGCTGGGTTGGTTTGCCTCGTGCGGCTATAGAATTACTTAAACTGCTCTAATTATCTTGGCGAACTGACTGCTACTAATTTTTGGGCTCTGTTGGCGCCATAAATTCATTTCGGCCACTGCTTTCCCACCAGGCTTGCCAACGCCCAATGTATTCACGCTCATTATTCATGAATTCCCCCTTAGAGGTTGCCCATCCTGCTGTCCTCCTCAAGGTTTCGGAAAGGCCCATTAGACACTGGTAACGAATATCTTGATTGCTGTCTTGCAACCCTTTGATCAAATAGGGCACCGCCATGTGCAACCTCGCCTTTCGGAAGGCATAGATGGCGTTTTGACGAATAAAATCGTTTGTATGCTGTAGCAGCGGGATATAGTTCTTCGCAATGAGTTCTGTATTGGTGACGTATCCCATTTGATTGCTCAGCAGTGCTTTTGCATGAACAACAGCTTGATCGGATTCTGGAGCGCCTTGGAGAAACTCCACCCCTTCCGCCAATCGCGAGTAATCGCCGAGCCGGAAAAGTGCCGTCAAAGCCACTCCCCCAACTGCTGGGTCCTTCGTGCGATCCAATAATCGATTGATTGCCGTGCCCGCTGGCTGGCCTAGTAGGTCGGAAATCTCGGACAAAGACTGCCAGCGAAGCTTCCAAAAGGGAGGCGATTTGTTGCTCGGGTGTACCTTGCAGGGGTTTCGCCTCAAGCAGATGGGTCACGGATGGACAATCGATGATTCGTATGACTGACATATAATCGTGGGCCAACTCATAGTATTCAGCATGCAGCACTTTCTTGCGCAGAAAGATCACGACCATCTCTCCGGCATTCAGTCGCTCAAAGGAGCCAAGTTCGCCCATGTCGCCTCCCTGATTTATTTTTGTACCCGGGAAATTCACGACAATAATGTCGCCGCTGCATCGGCCTTTGATCACTCGCCGCATTTTCAGCGTCGCCTGCCACAATCCGAATTCGAACTCCCTCCCGAAAATATTCTTACGAAGTTTCTCTTCCGTGTTCTTGATCGAGTCCACACGTCCTGCGACGATCAAATCGGCGCTTGAGCAGAGGGCTAGAATATCGACCTTTTGTCTACCTGCCGCCAATGAGGAATTTTCCCATGATAGGATTAGGCCTATAATAAACGGAAATAATCTGTTGATCTTGAGAGCCATGTTATTCTTTCTCCTCTTACTCTCGTCGACCGTGGTCTTGATAATATTGCCACTTCTTTGTCAGAATCTTGACACCGCTTCCTTCTGTTTTTGAACCAGCATAATGCTCGCCCCTCCAGGTAATAGCACAGGGTCAGGTAATAGCACAGGGTCAGGTCGCATTATCTACCAATTGGGAGGTGGAGCACAGGGTCAGAATGCTCATTTCTTTTCATCAGGGCGGCTGGCAGTCGCTGGAGAGGACGGCGCCGGGGCGGGATGAGCCTGGAGATAACGGTTGATGTCCGTCATAGTGACAAAATAAAAGTTCGTCGAACTTGACCATAGCAGAATCCCGCGCGGACAATAATAAGGCATGAAATATCCGCGCAAAGGGTCATTGTCACGCACGGCGTCGAACTGCTCGCGCCCCTCGGACGGCCGCGTCGGATGCGCCCAGGGCATGGGCCGCCCGGTCGCCTGGTCTTTGTCGAAAACCCACAGCATGCAGCGGCTGCCCAGGCGAGCGCTCGTGCCTCCGAAAAACATCATGCGCTGACCGTCATAATAGACGGGAAATTCCTTGTAAAAATAGGGCAAGCGCAAATCCTCAGGCGTGGCCCAGACAGCCGTGGGTGACACGATCCCCTTCGGCGGCATGCGCGGGGACAACAGGGGCGTTTGTATCCCGGTCAAGGGATCAACCGCAAAAATGGGCGGGGTGTTCTTGGGGATCTGACTGAGCCAATCCGGATTGAACCCCAATATCCATGAGCCTGCTTCATAGTTTGGAAGGCCGCGCAACAAGGTTTGGACGCTGCTATCGCGCAAATCGACAAGGAACAACGCGGCGGTTTCCTTGTCGCCGGGATAGCCTGGCAGCAGAAATACGACCTCCACCAGCAGATGATGCGGGCCATGCCGCTGCAGCTTCTTAACGACATAGGGGGAACAACCTTCGAGCGGCGACGCACCGCCTTTCCGGCGGTGGCTGAATTTGAGTTCGCGTGTGCCGGTTTGGACATCGATAGCCGAAATTTCCCCCGGGACGAGCGTGCTCCACTGGTTGGAACCCACCAGCGCGAGCACGGGCGGGCTTCCATGGTTCTGAGGTCTTGATCTCCACGTGCCGCGGCGCCGATCCAGTAGCCATGTGGTTTGCTTCCAGAAATCACCCATGATCAGCCAGTCGGCGTTCGCATCGACTTCGCTGGTTAGCGGCACAACTCCGTTCCACGGCGGCGGCCATCCCCCGGCCGGTGCGCCGGCGTCGTCCGGCGCGATCTCGTATAGGCGGGGGGGTGAGCTGCCCGTGACTGCAAACAAATGGCCGTTCTCCCAAAACACCCCTCGGCACTGACCTCCGTCCGGCAGCGTGCGCGGCGCTGCCAGGGCCATCGCATCGAGCGGCGGAGTTGGCAGGCGAAAGATCGGATCCATCCTGCTGAACGCCTCGGCCAAGTAATAAGCCTGGTCCTTTTCTTTGACCGTTCGGTCACTGGCTGCTGCCCGGGCGAGAAAGTTCTCCACGGCGGGACGCAATTGCGCTTGTTCGGCCGCGGATAATCCGCCGGACCGGGATTTCGGCATGGAGGTCTGGTAGATATTCAATAGTTCAGGCTTCAAAGAATGTTTCAAAAGGCGAATCATGAAATCCACAGGGACGGGCCGATTCTTGGCATACGAATTGAGAAAGTAATAGCCCATACTGGCATCCGAACTGTCATCCCATCTACCGTGGTTGATAGAAGCAATGATGTCAGCACCGCGGGACTTCCTTAGGGCTTCGGGCTCTTCCGCCAACATTCGTAACTGTTTCTGTTCGTTCTCGGCCCATTGATATTCGATGATGCGGCCGGCGAGGCGCACCACGCATTGAGTGCTCTGCTGCAACTCACCCGCCAACGTCCGCATCACGACGGCCTCCCGGGTTTTGTCCCCCGCTCGCCATGTGGCGAGTCCGTGGCAGTTCTCAAAATAGACGGTAAACATCCAATCGTCGGGCGGGTTACAACGCCCGTACGCCTCAAACGTCCGGCGTAACAGGGCGGCGCCTTCCTCCGGAGTTTCCATCCAGAGTGGTCCGTAAGCGCTCTTGATGTAGTAGTAATACCGCATGCATGAACGGTCCCGGCCGATAATCTCATGCCGCTGCGCTGCCGCGCGTAACAGTTGACGCAGCGTGGCCACCGCGGGGTCGTCACGTAGTCGGGCGTCGCGCTGGTAATGGATCTCGCTCAACACATGCGAAGGTGCGATGAAGAACAGCAATTCCGTCGTGTTGCGCGGATTGGCGACGCCGGGCGGGTGCTCCATCAGGGTGAGGTAAAGTTCCATCGTTCGGACGGCGAACATCAACCGCTGCGACGAATTGGTGCTCGTTTCCACCATGGGGGCCACATGAACACCGAGCATGGGTGTGGATCCACGGCCGGATAGCTGCCTAAAGTCTCCGCCCTCCAGGAGTCGGCAATAGATCCGGATGCGATTCTTCTGGGTCTCAACGTCGTCTCGGCCCAGCCCGCATGCGGCTTCAATAAGTTCGCGCGCTTCGTCAAACATCCCCGCCTGTTCGGCCGCCAGGGCCTCGGTATAAAACAACTCCGCCTCCGTTGGGGCGCTCCAAGCGGTGCCAGGAACTCCGGCGGCGGTTGCCTCGGCCACCCACGGCGCGATCCGTTCCACGGCCTCGGTCCAATGGTTCGCGGCAACCTTCAGCATCATGGAGACGCTGAGTTGCTTTTGCGACGAGGTCAGCGACAAGCGCAGGGTCAGGTTCTCCGGCGTGGCGATGTCCGGCTCAAGCTGTCCTTCTAAAACGTAGCCGCCGGTCCAGAAAGTCTGCTGGTCTTGCGCCAGTTCCTTTTCCCATCGCAATTCGTCCAGCCGCCAGCGTTCCAGGACAAACAGGCGGGGTTCGGCCATCAGCCGCTGGCGCAGGAGGTGATTGAATGTGCGCTCCTGTATGTCGGAATCCTTGGCGGCCGCGGCGTAACGGATGCGCGACAGCGAAATAGGAACCGCGTTGCTACCCGGAACGACGACCTTGTCCTTAACCCGCGCGAGACGTGCTTGCATGGATTTCAGCCAAGCATCCGTGTCGAGCCCGGTGCGCGGTTGCCACCCCGAGGCCACCACCACCCCCGGACCGGTCGCCAGCAGCCGCCAGGCGACCATGGTGCGGCCTTGGAGAGCTTCTTCGCCGATGACCAAAAGCGCTTGGGCGCCCAGCAGCCGGCCCAAGGCCAGATATTGACCCGCGCTTCCCCTGCCGCCCGACCTTTGTTCCTCCAGCACGCGCTCGATCTGGGCGCGTTCGAGCAACTGATAGCCGGAGTCCTTCCCCAGGGCGGCCGTCAGCAAATCCACCAGCGGCAGGCACGCCGGCTCGCCAACCAGCGCCAGACGCACCCCGGCCTGTGGCTCGCCGGCCCGGCCTGCGGACAGCAAGGCCGTCAGTGTCAGAAAGCACACCAATCCCCGGAGCAGAGGGCCTGATCTCCAGGTGCGGACAAGCTCTGCGCGCTGCCGGGTCGACACATCGAAATCTATTTCACTCACGGGATACTCATAGTTCATTTAATCAGTTTCGGCAACAATCGCTCCGCGGTTTGGGCGGCTGCGGTCGGTGGAACGGCCGGCGACGGGGCCGGGTGGGCCTGAAGATAACGGTCGATGTCCGTCTTACGGATGAAAACGATATTTGTGGGGTTCGACTTTGGACACAGCAGGATCCCTCGCGGACAATATAGGGTTGTAAAAGGATTCCAATACTGCAGCGTGCCATCGGCATGACCGACGTCGAACATCTCGCGCATAGCTGCCAGCCACGCCCGGTTCGTCAACAAAATGGGCCGGCCGGTCACCGAGCCTTTATCGAAGACCCACAGCATGCACCGGCTGCCAAAGTGCGCACTCGTACCGCCGAAAAACATCAGGCGTTGACCGTCATAATAGGCCGGAAATCCGCCATAGAACCATCGCAAGCGCAAATCCTCCGGCACGGTCCAGACGGCCTTCGGCGCCGGAGCCCCGATTTGCACCGAGCGCGGGGGTAACAGGGCTGTTTCCATGCCGGTCCAGGGATCCACGGCGAAAATAGGCGGGGCGTTCTTGGAGGACCAAGCTAATCCATCCGGGTTGAAACCCAAGGCCCATGGGCCTCCAAGGTACGCTGCTTTGCCGCGCCACAAGGTCCGGACGTTGTTGTCGTGCACACTGAGGAAGAAGAGTGCTTCTGATTCCTTGGGCCCGGGATATCCCGGCAGTTGGTATGAGACATCTATCAGCAGGTGCTGATCGCCATAACGTTTCAATGCCGTGACAACATAGGGCGGACAGTTCTCGAGGGGCGATGCGCTGTCTTTCCGGCGGTGGCTGAATTTGAGTTCGCGCGCGCCCGTTTTAATGTCTGTGATCGATATTTCACCCGCTGCGGTCATGCGCCAAAGGCTGGACCCCACGAGAGCCATGGGCATGGACCCGCCCCACGGTTTTGACGTCCAAGCGCCAGTGTGCCGGTCGAGTATCCACAGACGTGACGAAGGGCCTCCTGGTTCACATATTACCAGCCAGTCGGCATTGGCATCGAGATTCCCGACCAGCGGCACCACGCCATTCCACGGCAGCGGCCATCCCCCCTGTTGTTTTATGGTGTCTTCTTGGGCCAGCTCCGACAGGCACGGCGTTGAACTGCCGGTAACCAGTCGCAGGCGTCCGTTATCCCAAAACATCCCCCAGAGTTGACCACTATCTGAAAGCGGGTAAGGTGCGGCTAAAGGAAGCTCATCAATCAAAGAGGGTGGAGGACGAAGGCCAGAATCCATCCTGCCGAAATCATTGGCCATGTCATAGGCTTCATCCTTTTCAAAGACTGTCCGGGCGTTGGCTGCCACTCGTGTGAGATACTTCTCCACGGCGGGACGCAGTTTCGCCTGCACGTCGATCCATGATTGACTTGTCCGAAACCTTGACATCCACGCGTAGATGGGGCGAACGGCCTTTGAATCGGACCGATCAAGGAGATGCGACATGAATTCCACAGGGAGAGGTTGATTCGCGGTATAGGTATAAGATTGAAGAAAGGAGAAGCCTAGGCTGTCAAAGCCCATGAGTTGCGTCGAAGAGCAGCGGTTGATCGAAGCGATGATGTCATCGCCGCGTGCCCCACGCAAAGCCTCCGGCTCTTCCGCCAGCATCCGCAACTGTTGCGCTTTGTTCTCCGCCCATTGGTACTCGATGCACCGCCCCATGAGCCGGATGATGCTCTGCGTGCTCTGCTGTAAATCGCCTGCCAGCCGCCGCATCACGGCGCTTTTCCCGTCCTTGTCCTCCGGTCGCCAGGCAGGTGTGCCGCTGCAGTTTTCAAAAAAGGCGCCGAACATATGATCGTAGGGCTGGGCCAGCCGGCAGGACTCCTCGAACGCTTGGCGCAGCAGGGTGGCCCCTGCTTCCGGGGTTTCCATCCAGAGCGGTCCATAGGAGCATTTGATGAA
>JAPLSZ010000226.1:0-359 GCA_026398385.1 Kiritimatiellota bacterium
ACAGCCTTGTCCCGCCGTTGCCTACCATGCGCGGCCGGATTGGCAGTCCGGCCCTACCGTCCCATACCGATGATCATTAGGACTTGGTATAAGAGATCAGTGGTCAGAGAACAGCGATCAGAGAACAGAAGGCAGAAGGAACGGAGCATGACCATCATTGAACCACATATCCACATGTATTCGCGGACGACGGACGATTATACGGCGATGTTCCGCGCGGGCATCCGCGTGACGGTGGAGCCGTCCTTCTGGCTGGGCGCGTCGCGGCGCTACGCCGGCACCTTCTGGGATTACTTCCAGCTCATCCTCGACTTCGAGACCGGCCGGGCGCGGCGTTACGGCATGGACCATGACGCGGC
>JAPLSZ010000226.1:387-10346 GCA_026398385.1 Kiritimatiellota bacterium
GCGGTGTCGGTCAACCCGAAGGAGGCCGAGGACACCGCGCTGGCACACGCGGTGCTCGACGGCCTGGCGCCGTATCTCGAGCACCCGCGCTGCGTGGCCATCGGCGAGATCGGCTTCAACAAAATCACGCCGGCCGAGGAAGAGATCTTCCAGCGGCAGCTCGAGATGGCCAAAAAGCACCGGATGCTGGTGATCATCCACGCGCCGCACGACACGCCGGAAGTGAGCAAGCGCAAAGGCGTCGAGCGCACCCTGGACATCCTGCGCGAGTTGAACTACGAAGACCACCGGATCATTCTGGATCACAACACCGAGCAGACTATGGACCTCAGCCGCACCCGGCCGGTGTGGTGCGGGCTGACGGTGTAGCCGTATTCCAAGCTCAACCCGGAGCGCGTGGTGGACATCCTCAAGCGCTGGGGCTTGGACCAGGTGCTGGTCAACAGCTCGGCCGACTGGGGCGTGTCCGATCCGTGCAGCCTGCCGAAGGTGGCCCGCTTCATGCAGCAGCAGGGCTTCACGACGCAGCAGGTGCAGAAGCTGCTGTTCGACAATCCGCTGGCCTTCTACAGCCAGTGCGACAAGTTCAAACCCAACGTGGATCTGCCGTGCCAGGATCCCGCCGTGTATCAGCGGTGACGCCGCGGGTCCAGAAGGCGTCCGCGCGGCCGCCATAGAATCCGGCCAGGGCGGCATCCATCACGCGCGCCGTGCGCAGCGCCGAGGCGCCGGTGCTGGGACACCGGCCGCGGCCGTGCAGCTCGTCCACGATGCTGGTCACCAGCGGCTGCTGGATGGCCGGCGGAGGCGGGCGCGCGATGCGCTCCACGCCGCGCGCGGTTTCCAGCAGCAGCGTCATGGAGCCGAAGGTGGCGAGCCGCAGCGTGCCCTGCGCGCCGCGCAGCACGATTTCGTCCTGCCGGTCCGCCGCGGTGAAATCCCAGACGGCGTCGCCGCGCACCACGCCGATGCGGAAACTCATCGTCACGCTGTCCTCCACCGCATACGGCGCGGCGGGCTGGCGCGTGGCCGCGCCGCACACCTCTTCCAGCGGACCGAGCAGCCAGTCCAGGAGGTCCAATGTATGGCAGGCCAAGTCCATGAACAGCCCGCCGCCGGATTCCTCCGCGCGTAGCCGCCACGGCAATGTGTCGGGCGGCACCCGGAGGCAGGCGTCCGAGGCATAGCGCACGCTGACGCTGTGCAGGCGGCCCAGGGCGCCGGCGGCCAGCAGCGCCCTGGCTTCCAGGAAATAGGGCAGCGCGCGGCGGTAATAGGCGACGAATAGCGGCCGCCCGGCGCGGTGAAAGGCGGCCAGCATGCGTTCGCACTCGGCGGCATGGCGCGCCATGGGCTTTTCGACATAGGCCGGTTTGCCGGCGGCGGCGGCGGCCAGCGCCAGTTCCGCGTGCGCGCCCGGCGGCGTGGCAATATAAACCGCGTCCACCTCCGGGTCGCGCAGCACCGCGGCGGCCTCGGTGGTCCAGCGCGGCACGCCGTGGCGGCGGGCGTAATCCGCCGCCAGCTCCGGCGTCCGGCGCTGGACCAGCACCAGCCGGCTGTCCGGCGCCTGTTGCAACGCCGGGCCGCTCTTGATCTCGGTCACGGCCCCGCAGCCGATGATGCCCCAGCGGATGGTCATGTCCGGCCCGCCGGAGGAAGACCCTGCAACCTTCGGCGCAACAGGTCCAGCGCGAGCTGGCTGCTCCAGAGCTTGATCGCGTCCCGGGCGCCGGGGAAACAGCGTGGCTGCGTCACGACGCCGGCGGCGTCCGCCACGGCCAGCCAGACGGTGCCCACGGGCTTTTCCGCCGTGCCGCCCGCCGGTCCGGCGACGCCTGTGACCGCCAGCCCGAAATCCGCGCCAAAGCGCGCGCGCACCCCTTCGGCCATCGCCAGCGCTGTTTCCTCGCTCACCGCGCCATGCTGTGCCAGCAACGTTTCTGGCACGCCGAGGTCGCGGATCTTCGAGGCGTTGGCATAGGCGATGACGCCGCCGAGGAAATATGCCGAACTGCCGGCGACCTGCGTCAGCCGGTGGCCGATCAAACCGCCGGTGCAGCTTTCCGCCACCGCCAGCGTCTGCTGCCGCGCCGCCAGCAGTTGTCCCACCGCTTCCTCCATGCCGATGCGGGCTTCGGCAAACACCGTGTCGCCCAAGGCTTGCCGCGCGGCGGCGGCCGTGGCCGCCAGCAGCGGAGCTTGCGCCGCCGCCGCCAAAAGCCGCACCTCGGTCTCGCCCGGCCGGGCGCAATAGCCCACTTCGATGCCGGGCGCCGGCAGGCCGGCGGCCTCCAGCCGCTCGGCGACTTCCGACTCGCCGAGCCCGCAGACCATGAACACTTTTTCCAACCTGGAGGCCGCGGCGCCCAGCCGCTTCCCGAGCAGGGGCAACACGTGTGTTTCCAGCACGCCGCTGAATTCGCGCGGGGGACCGGGCAGGACGAACAGGAGCTTGGCTGGGGAGGGTGGTAGATCCGGCGGTTGTGGAGCGCGGGATCGGCGGGCTGTGGGCGGGGCATCCTTGCCCCGCGCCTCGGGTGGGGGTTGCGGCTCGTTCTCCCGGGACTGGGAAGTCCCGCCCACCGGAGCAGGGAGTTCGATCATCATCCCCGGCGCGATGCCGACCGGATTGAGGAGACCTTCGCTGCCGGCGAGGATCAACGCCTGCCGCGCGGCCACCGCAGTAACCGCGCGGCCCATGGCGGCATAGCGCCGGATCATGGCATCGAGCGAGGGCGGATGCACGATGAGTTGGCGATCCAGCAGGCGGCCCAGCGCGGCGCGGGTGACGTCATCGCTGGTCGCGCCGAGCCCGCCGCTGACGAACACGATATCCACGCGGCAGAGTGCGGCGAAAACCGCTTCCCGGATCTGTTCGACGTCGTCCGGCACGGTGGTATCGCGGACGAGCTGCAGCCCCAGCGGCTGGAGTTTTTCGGCCAGCGTCCGGGCGTGGGTATTGACCGTGCGGCCGCTCAGCAACTCGGAACCCGTCGAGATCAATTCGACCGAGAGTTCAACCGGAGCTGTCGCTGGCATCTGACCCATCATCTGCTCCGCGTCCCCCATCTTTCATCCATTGTCGCTGCGCTGTATCGTTCCATCCGTGAAAATCGGTGTTAATCCGTGGCTCTCTTTGCCTTTGCTACGCGGAGGACTTTCAGGTTCTTCCGTGGCAAAAATATTCACTTCTTCGCGTAGCCGTGCGGATGCTGCCGGTGCCAGTCCCAGGCGTGCTGCACGATGGTCCGGATGTCGGGATATTGCGGCTGCCAGCCGAGGACGGCCTTGGCCTTGGCGGAGTCGGAGATCAAGCGGGCCGGATCGCCGGGCCGGCGCGGCGCGACCACGGCCGGGATCGGATGCCCGGTGACGGCGCGGGCGGCGTCCAGCACCTGCTTGACGCTGAAGCCCGCGCCGTTGCCGAGATTGAAGGCGCCGGCCAGACCGGGCCGGAGCGCGAGGATGTGCGCTTGGGCGAGGTCCGCGATGTGGATGTAGTCGCGGATGCAGGTGCCGTCGGGCGTCGGATAGTCGTCGCCGAAGATCTGGGCCTGGTCCTTCTGGCCCAGCGCCACCTTGAGGACGTTGGGGATGATGTGGCTCTCGGGGTCGTGGTCCTCGCCGTATTTTTTCGTGGCGCCGGCGGCATTGAAGTAGCGCAGGAAGACCGGCTCGAAACCGTGGAGCTGCTGGTGCCACAGCAGCACCTTTTCCAGCATCAGCTTGCTTTCGCCGTAGGGATTCTGCGGCCGCTGCGGCAGGTCCTCGGTCATCGGCATTTTTTCCGGCTGGCCGTAGGTGGCGCAGGTCGAGGAGAAGATGAATTTCCGGCAGCCGGCGGCGAGCATGGCGTCCACCAGGTTGATGCCGCCGATGACGTTGTTGTCGAAATAGCGCTCCGGGAACTGCATGGACTCGCCGACCAGCGCGAAGGCGGCGAAGTGCATGACGGCGTCCGGCTGGACCGCGGCCAGCGCCGTGAAGATTTTATCGCGTTTCTGGAGATCGCCCTTGATGAACCGGGCGCGCCGGTCCACCGCCCGCCGGTGGCCGCGCGCGAGGTTGTCGAACACCGTCACCGCATGGCCCGCGTTCAGCAGCAGCTCCGTGGTGATGCTGCCGATGTAGCCCGCCCCGCCCGTCAGAAAGATTTTCATGCACCGGAGCATATCGCCGGCCGGCGGCGGCGGCAATCCCGGAATCAGCAAGCCACGGATGAACACCCGTCTTCGTCGGACTACGCCGGGCACGCAGATGGCACACGGAAAAAACCGCGTCGCCGCGTGGCCAAACCGCGTTCGATGTTGTAGAAGCGACGGCCCGTCGCTTTTCACGCGGCGGGACGCCGCGTCTACGGACAAACCGGCCGCCGCGCGAAACCGCGCGGGCGTCATGAAGTTACGGCGTCTCGTAAGACCCCGGCAGGCGTGTCGTGCCCGCGATCTCTGCTCGGTAGGGCGGCTGTTGAACATGAAAGAGCAGATGAACTACGAAACACGCGAACTTCGCGAAAGGGAGTTGTTGCAACCCAACATAAACGGTGGGGCTTTCAAGGAACGTTCAGCGGTGCTGCAAAATGATGTCCATTTTCCGGACAAGAAAGTCGGTGACGGCTTGCGGATGCGAGATGGACAGCGCGTGGCCGGCGCCGGCCACGATTTCGTCGGCGCACGTGTTGGCGGCCGGCAGCACGAGATCCTGGGCGCCGTGAATCTGAAAAATCGGAACGCGGATGGGTGTCGCGGGACCATCCCACTCGAGCACGGCCCGGCAGGCCCAGCGCAGAAAGGCGGCGTCGGATTCGGCCATCTGGGCCAGCAGGGCGGCGGCGTGTTTCCCCGTCAGGGCGCCGCTGGACAGCAAAGCGGCCTTGCTCAGCAGGCTGGCCACCTCAAAGGGGATGGCGCCCGTGGCGAACGCCATTTTGCGGAGCGCGCGGAAGGTCCGCGGAAACTCGGCTGCTGAGCGGGCGCTGCCAACGAGAAAGCAGGCCAGGACATCAAGGTGCCGGACCATCTCCAGCGCCACAAACCCGCCAAACGAAGCCCCTCCGAAAAAACAGGGCTCGCCGGGATCGATGTGCGCGGCCAGCCGCTCCGCATACCGGGCGATAGACTCGCCCGCTGCGGGCGTGATCCACTTCGGCACGCGCAGCTGTGGGATCGCCTTGCATTGCCCGGCAAACACACGCTCATCCGCCCCCATGCCGGACAACAAGATCAATGGCGGCAATTTGTGCTTCAAGGTTAGTTTTCTGACGCGTCCGGCGGGTGGATGTCGTCCACGTCTTCTTCCGGCGATTAGTCAAGTATGAGTCAAGTTATCAGTCAACCACCCGTTCCTCGATTCCCCCGCGCTACGGTTCTGCCGGCGGCGGTTCGGCGGCGTCGTTCTGGTCGGCTTGCTCCCGGGCGCGCTGTTCGGCCTGGCGGAGAATCTCGGACATGTCGTCGGCTGCCTCCCAGACCGGGCGGCTGACATAGAGCGGGCAATGCTGCTGGAGGGCGATGGCGATGGAATCGCTCGGGCGGGCGTCCACCTCGACCACATTGCGGCCCAGGGCGTTCTGTTGTTCGAGATACAGCCGGGCGAAGTAGGTCCCATCGCGCAGATCGTTGACCACCACCTTGAGCGCCCGCACGCCGAGGCCCGTGAAGATGCTGGCGATCAGGTCGTGCGTCAGCGGCCGCGGCGCGTGCACCTGGCGCAGCGCCATAACCATGGCGCCGGCCATGCCGGGGTCCACGAAGATGGCGATGACCTTGGACTGATCCGCCGTGCCAAGGAACACGCCCCAGTTGCCCGGACCGGGCAGCAGGCTGCGGATGACCACTGGAAGATCGTCGCTCATGAGCTTGCGCCGGAAAGTATAGCATGGCGGCGTCCGCTTCCCAAACCAGGAAAAACAGAAGGGGAGCATTGCCAAGCCGCGCCGGCTGGCGTATATATTTCCCATCGCGATGACCCGCAAGCCCGCCAAAGCCCGTACGACGCCCGCGCCCCGGCGCCGGCCGGGCGACGATCCGCAGCATGGCCGCGCCCTGTTGCGCTGCAGGCTGCTCACGCGGCTGACGGAAGACCGGCTGGTGCGACTGTATCACCAGGGCCGGATTTCGGGCGGGGTGTACACCAGCCGCGGGCAGGAGGCCATCGGCGCGGCGACGGCGGCGGCGGGCGGGCCGGACGATCTGTATGCGCCGCTGATCCGCGACATGACGGTGCACATCGGCCGCGGCGAACCGGTGCTGGACATTTTCCGCCATTATCTGGGCCGCGTCACCGGGCCGATGAAGGGGCGCGACGGGAACGTGCATTACGGCTGCCTGGCGCGCGGGGTCTACCCCATGATTTCCCACCTTGGCGCGATGCTGCCGGTGGTCACGGGCGCGGTGCTGGCGCGGCGGCGGCAGGGGCGGCCGACGGTGGGCTTCGCCTACCTGGGCGACGGCGCGACCAGCACGGGCGATTTTCACGAGGCGGTGAACTTTGCGGCCGTGTTCGACGCGCCCGTGATCTTCGTGATCGAAAACAACCAGTTCGCCTATTCGACGCCCACCGCGCGGCAGTTCCGTTGCGCCAACCTGGCCGACCGCGCCGCGGGCTACGGCATCGAGGGCCTCGCCGCGGACGGCAATGAGGCGCTGGACCTCTTTCAACTGACCCGCGGACTGGTGGAGCGGCTGCGCGCGCGGCCGCGGCCCGTGCTGCTGGTCTGCGATACCATGCGCATGCGCGGCCATGGCGAGCACGACGACTTTGCCTACGTGCCGCGCGACCTGTTGGCGCGGTACGCCGCGCGGGATCCGCTGGATCTGGCGCGCGCGCGGCTGAGCGCCGCAGGCGCCCTGACCGCAGCGGCGGCCGCCCGGCTGGAACAGGAATGCCTGGCGGAGGTGGACGCCGCGTGCCAGCAGGCGCTGGCCGAGCCGCCGCCGGACCCGGCGACCTTGACGGAGGGCGTGTATGCCGCTGACTGAAACCACGCTGGTGGACGCCATCCGCCAGGGGCTGCGCCGCCTGCTGCGCGAGCGTCCGGAGGTGCTGCTCTTCGGCGAGGACATCGGCGCGTTCGGCGGCGCGTTCAAGGCGACGCTCGGCCTGCAGGAGGAATTCGGCGCAGACCGCGTCTTCGATACGCCCATCTGCGAGTCCGCCATCTTCGGCGCGGCCATCGGCATGGCGACGCAGGGGCTGCGGCCGATCGTGGAACTGCAGTTCGTGGATTTCGGCATGACGGCGGTGCATCAGTTGCTGAACAACGCCGGCACGATGCATTACCGCACCGGGGTGGCCGTGCCCATGACCGTGCGCGCGCCCTGCGGCGGCGGCATCAGCGGCGGGCCGTTCCACTCGGAGGAACTGGAGGCGTTCTTCTGCCACATGCCCGGCCTGAAGGTCGTTTATCCGGCGTTCCCCGCCGATGCCCGCGCGCTGCTGGTCTCCGCCGCCCTGGATCCCAACCCCGTCATTTTCCTGGAAAACAAATACCTTTACCGCCACGTCAAAGAGTGGCTGCCGGATGACTGGGAGCCCATCCCGCTGGGCGAGGCGCAGGTGTGCCGGCCCGGGAACGACGCCGTGGTGCTGACCTACGGCGCCATGGTGCACGAGGCGCTGCGCGCGGCGGAGCAAGTGGAGCAGGACGGCGCCGGCACCGTGATGGTGCTCGACCTGCGCACCCTCAAGCCTCTGGACACGGACGCGGTGCTGGCGGCCGTCGCCGCGACCAACCGCGCGCTGATCGTGCATGAAGGCTGGCGCACCGGCGGCTTCGGCGCGGAACTCGCGGCGCTCGTGGCCGAGCGCGCCTTTCACCTGCTCGACGCCCCGGTGGTGCGGCTGACGGCGCCGGACATGCCCGTACCGTTCGCGCCGGAACTCGAAAAAGCCTACCGGCCCGGCGCCGATTCCATCCGCGCCGCCCTGCTGGATCTGCTGGAATATTGAGGATGCTGCCATGATCAAACGTGTGCCGATCGTTATGCCGCAGATGGGCCAGAGTGTCGCCGAGGGCACGGTCATCGCCTGGAAGAAAAACGTGGGCGACCGGATCGAGGCGGACGACATCCTGCTGGAAATCGAAACCGATAAAACCAACGCGGAGATCGAAAGCCCCGCCGCCGGCGTCCTGGCCGCCTGCCTCAAGCAGGCCGGCGAGCGCGCCGCCACCGGCGAGGTCATCGGCCTGCTCGAGGTGGAGGCGCCGGACGAGCTCGGCAGAACACCCGCACCGCCCGGCGCCGACGCACCTGCCGCATCCGCCGCCGGCCGGGCGCCTGCCGTGGCCGAGCCACCCCGGGCCGACCGCCGGCTGCCCAACAGCGAACTGCCGGAAATCAACCGCGACCAATTTTCGCCCTACGTTATGCGCCTGGCCATGCTGAACGACCTTTCTATGCAGGAATTGAACTCCATCCCCGGCACCGGCCGCGGCGGCCGCGTCACCAAGAGCGACCTGCTGCATTACCTCTCCCGCCGGCCGATCGGCGCGGCCTCGGTGCGGGCCGAGATCGGCAAGGCGGAACTCACGCCGCGGGACCTGGAGTCGCTGGGCCGGGTGCTGCCCATGAATTCGATCCGGCGCACCATCGCCGACCACCTGGTCCAGTCCATCCACACCAGCGCGCACGTCACCATGGTGCACGTGGTGGACGTCACCCATCTCGTCGGGCTTCGCGACCGCATCAAAAAGGAGTTCGAGGCCCGCTTCCGCGCCAAGCTCACGTATACGGGGATCATGCTGTTCGTCACGTCCCGCGTGCTGCGCGACTTTCCGACCATCAACGCCTCCGTGGTCGGTACCAACCTGGTGCTGCGCCGCGACGTCAACATCGGCTGCGCGGTGGCCCTGCCCGACGAAAGCCTCGTGGTGCCGGTCGTCCAGCATGCCGACCGCAAGAGCTTCCCCGAAATTACGCAGGATCTGATCCGGCTGATCGCCCTCGCCCGCCAGCGCGAGCTCACGCGTGTGGACGTCGAAAGCGGCACCTTCACCATCTCCAACTTCGGCGCCTTCGGCAGCATCATCGGCACGCCAATCATCAACCAGCCGCAGGTGGCCATTCTCGGCATGGGCGCCGTGGTCAAGGCGCCGGTGGTGGTCAACGGCCAGATTGTCATCCGCGATCAGCTATACCTCAGCTTCACGTTTGACCATCGCGTGATTGACGGCGCCATGGGCGGGCGTTTTCTCGACGCCATCCGGCACGCCACCGAGGCACTCACCGAGGAAACGCTTAACCTCCAACCCTTGCAAGGCGCAGGCGGCAATTGACGCCGCGGCGGCAAAAGGGTATTTTCCCCGACCGCTCCGGCCCCCATCGTCTAGAGGCCCAGGACACCAGGTTCTCATCCTGGGAACATCGGTTCGAATCCGGTTGGGGGCGCCACTTCCGGTCCGGCAGCGGTGCACGCGTGCGCGATTTTTATGCTGCTGCCCCAGCCGCCGGTTAATTGGTACCGTGCAGAGCATGAAGCGCAGCCGCGCGTTCCTCCTGCCGTGAACAAGGAAGTGTGCCATGTATGAAGTCGCTGCCGTTCCGCCGCTCCCCGGGTACCAGGACCGTCGCACGGGGCTGATGGTGTCCGGGATTCTAGTGATCGTCCTGGGCGGTCTGATCGCCCTGATGATCCCCTTCATGTTGCTGGGTCAACTGATGGCGGGGCATGTACCGGGGGTTGAGCCTCTGCCCTTGCGTTTCATGCTGCCGGCTGTGTGCATATATCTGGAACTGGCCGTGGCGTTCATCTGGCTGGGCATTGGCGCGGTGCTGTGTCGCCGCTGGGCGCGCGCGTTGCTGCTGGTGTTTTCCTGGATGTGGCTGATCGGCGGCCTCGCGGGCGTCGTCGCGGCGGCCTTCGTTCTGCCGCAGATCTTTGATCATCCGCAGCCCGGTATGCCGCCGCTGCCGGCCGCCGCGCGCATCATGATCATGCTGTTCACGCTGGCCTTA